>DASWZP010000323.1:0-5951 GCA_036404395.1 Bryobacteraceae bacterium
ACACCGATTCCCAGCGGCGGGCGAAGCGGCGGGCGACCAGGAAGAGAAGTACGCCGAAGCCTAGTAGCACGGCTACCTGGGGAGCCAGGTGTGATACAGGCTCGTCGCGCCAGAAGACCTTGGTGTAACCGTCGATGGCCCAGGCGTTGAAAGTCAGCAGCCCCACTTTCTTCATGGTCTCGGGCATCAGGAAGCGCGGGAACATGCTGCCGCCAATGGCGGACATAGTGAGGATGAGCAGGGTGCCAATGGCGGCTTGCTGCGCGCGCGTGTGAGAGAAGCTGGCCAGCAACATGCCGAATGACGCCACGGCGAACGACGTGGCGACGGTCATCACGAAAAATCCGGGCAGGTGCGTAAACAGATCGAGATGGAAGACCGCCGCGCCCCATAGAAACATGAGGGTGAGCTGGCAGCAGGCCAGGAGCATGCTGTAAGTCAACTTACCGGCGAGCAGCGTGGTCATACTGACGCGTGCGCTCAGGATGCGGTCGAGCGCGCCGCTCTCGGCTTCGTCCAGCAGGCTGCCTCCGGAAGCGCTGGCAGTGAACAGCAGAAACATGACGCCGATTCCCGCCGCGTAAAACGCGATCATGGGGCTCTTCTTGTTTTCGCCCACGATGTCGCGCATTTCCACCGGCACCAGGCCTCCGAAGCTGTCGCCGTCGACTGCGGCCGGGGCGTCGGTCTGTGCATCGCGTTGTGCGGCCTGATCGCGCATGCGCGCAAGACTCGATTCGAGGTTCTGCCGCTGTTGCGGTGTCAGCCCGCCGCTGGCCAGAGCGAAGTACCGCATTCCTAAGTCCGCCATGGAGCCGGACAGAGACGTCATGGCGACCTTTTGCAACATGCCAGCGACCACCTGGGCGGCCACAGGGTTGGAGCTATCGTGGAGAATGCGGATTGGCTTGCGGCCGGACGCGGGCACGAAGGAGATGGGATTGGCGCCGAAACCGGCGGGAATGATGAGGGCGGCCGGAGCGGTCCCCTTTTTGACCGCCGCTTCCGCGGTGGCAGCGGTGTACTCGGGCGGCGTCGGCTCCCCGGTTTTGGTCTCGGGACGGGTTTGGGCAACCAGCGCGTGCTCGCGTTCGAGACCGCGGACCAGCCGTTCGGAAATAGCGCTGCGATCTTCGTCCACCACCAGGACGTTGACGCGCGGCGTGGAATTGCCCGACATGGGGCCGAAAACGAGGGCGAAGATGCTGAAGAAGGCGACCGGCAGGACGAAGCAGAGAATCAGCGCCCCGCGATCGCGGCGCAGTGCGCGGAAGCCGTTGCGGACGATGGCGGCGATCATTGGCGGAGGTCCCTTCCTGTGAGTTGCAAGAATACCGATTCAAGATTCGGCCGGCGCAGGACCAGATCGATGACGTTGAGACCATCGCGGGCGGCCGCCTCCAGCAG
Source organism: Bryobacteraceae bacterium (assembly GCA_036404395.1). GTDB lineage: Bacteria > Acidobacteriota > Terriglobia > Bryobacterales > Bryobacteraceae > Bog-375. The sequence goes on from DASWZP010000323.1 coordinate 1,408, forward strand.
CGAAGCGATATCGGAGGGCCGGTCGACCGGAAAATGCGCGACACCGTCCTGAAGGGTTCCGCCGCGCGAGGCTGTCCATGCCGCTGCGTTCGGGGCCGCGGCTTCGAGACGCATCAGAACATCGCTGCGCGTGCCAAAGGACTTTGCGACCAGTTCATCCTTGGAGCCTTGGGCAATGATCCGGCCATGATCCACGATGGCGATGCGGTCGCAGAGGCGCTCGGCCTCTTCCATATAGTGCGTGGTGTAGATCACGGTGGTACCCGCGGCGCGGAGAGCCTCGACCATCTCGAAGATATGATTGCGCGATTGCGGATCGACTCCGGCGGTCGGCTCGTCGAGCAGCACGATGCGCGGACGATGAATCAGCCCGGCGGCCATGTTGAGGCGCCGGCGCATGCCACCCGACAAGGTCTTCACGGGGGAGTCGGCGCGATCGGTGAGGGACGCCCATTCCAGGCACCATTGGATGGCCTCGCGCAGGGGTTTGCCGCGCAGCCCCTGGTAACGGCCGAAGGCGTCCAGATTCTCGCGGCCGGTGAGAAGCGGATAGAGCGCCAGTTCCTGGGGAACCCAGCCCAGCTCTTGGCGAGCCGCAGGCGAGTTGGCCGGCTGTCCGAACACGCGCACGCTGCCGGAATCGGGCCGCACGCGGCCGACGATGCTGCGGATGAGCGTGGTTTTGCCGGCGCCGTTGGGGCCGAGCAGACCAAGACAAGCGCGCTCGTGCACATCGAGCGAAATACCGGCGACGGCGGTGACTTCACCGAAGCGCTTGACGATGGAATCGATCTGTAACGGGATCGGGCTGGCAGCAGGCGCGGTTGAGGCCATGTAAGTACATAGTACGCAAACGGCCGCGGCGAAGTTCGCCTGACCCCTCGCGTGCGCAAACGAGCCGGGCCGGGCACATGCCCGGCCCCTGCGGCCGACGGTTGTTGACTGCCCTTTCCGCCGAATGCTACCCTGAGCCTTCCTTAGACGGGCACCTCTCGCCGGTTTCCCATGGATACAATGCTCCACGAACTAGGGCAGCTACTGCTGCGGGCTGTGCCTACCTTCCTGCTGGTGATTGCGCTCAACTTCTATCTGAAGTACATGTTCTTCAGGCCGCTGGAGAAAGTGCTTCAGCAGCGCTATGATGCGACCGAGGGCGCGCGCAAGCTGGCCGCCGAAGCCCTGGAGCTGGCTGCGGCGAAGACCGCGCAATATGAAGCCGCGTTGCGGGCGGCGCGTTCCGAAGTGTACCAGGCGCAGGAGCAGGCGCACCGGCAACTTGCCGATCGTCAGGCCGGCGAGCTTCTGGCCGCCCGGCAGCGCACCGAGCAGTTAGTCCGCGAAGCCCAGCAGCAGCTTGCGCAGGACGCCGAAATCCTGAAGCGGGAACTGGCCGCCGGGAGCGACGCGCTGGCGAACCAGATTGCGGATTCCATCCTGCGCGGGAGAGCGGCATGAAGCGCCTGCTGTTGGCGGTATCGCTCGCGGTTCTCACCGTTGGCCTGTCCAGCGCCGCACCGGCGGCGGAGCCCGAAAAAAAAGAAGCCGCGGCGTCCGGCGAAGGCCACCTCAAAATCTGGGAGTGGGCGAACTTCCTGCTTTTCGCCGGAGGAATTTACTACTTGATTCGCAAACACGCCGGCCCCTATTACGCGGCGCGCGCGGCCGGAATCCGCCAGGACCTGGAGCAATCGGAGCGCACCGCCAAGGACGCTGAAGCCCGCGCCGCCGAAGTGGACCGCCGACTGGCCAACCTGGACGTGGAAATCGCCGCGCTGCGCGCCGAATCGCAGAAGGAAGCCGCCGCCGAAGTGGAGCGTTACGCGCAGCACACCGCGGCCGAGATCGCCAAGATCGGGGCCAACGGGGAACAGGAAATTCGAACGGCCCAGAAAGCCGCGCGCCTCGACTTGCAACGCTATGCCGCGCAACTGGCGGTGGAGCTGGCGGAGCAGAAAGTACAAGCCCGCATGGACACGGCGACCGAAGACCGGCTGGTGGGCAGCTTCGTGCGCGACCTCCCTCCGCCCGCCGCCACGAACTGAGAAGCCATGCCTGTTTCCGCCGCAGCCTCGCGATACTCGAATGCGCTTGCCGATGTGGTGACCGCCGCAGGCTCCGCGCTTGCTCCGCAGGACGCGCTGGGCGAACTGCGTTCCTTCGAAGGCGCGCTCGAATCGGCCGAGCTGCGCAACGCCCTCATCACGCCGGCGGTGCCCCCGGCGCGCAAGCGGGCCGTGGTCGGCCGCGTGGCGGACATTCTGGGGCTATCGCGCATCACGCGCAATTTTCTATTTGTATTGATCGATCATCGCCGCATTGCGGAGTTCAGCGACGTGGTCAACGCCTTCGAGCAGATTCTGGACGAGCGGCTGGGGTTCGCCCGCGCCCAGGTGGCATCGGCGCGCGAACTGACCGGGGAGCAGCGCGCGGCGCTCACCGCGGCGCTCGAGAAGGCCAGCGATAAGCGCCTGCGCGCGCAGTTCGCGGTCGACGCCTCGCTGATCGGCGGCGTGGTGGCGCGTATCGGCTCCACGGTGTATGACGGCTCGGTGCGCGGCCAGTTGCAGGCCCTCAAGCGGCGGCTCAGCGCGGAAAGTTCATCGTAACGGAAAAGAATATGGCGCAGATTCGAGCGGACGAGATTACCAGCATTCTCCGCCAGGAGATTGAGCACTACGAAAAGGCGATCGACGTCTCCGAGGTCGGCTCGGTGATTTCGGTGGGCGACGGCATCGCCAGAATTCACGGCCTGGAGAAGGTGATGGCCGGCGAGCTGATCGAGTTCCCCCACGATGTGGCCGGCATCGCGATGAACCTGGAAGAAGACCAGGTGGGCTCGGTGCTGCTGGGCGACTACACGGAGATCAAGGAAGGCGACGAGGTGAAGCGCACGCGGCGCATCATGTCGGTGCCGGTGGGCGATGCGCTGATCGGCCGCGTGGTGGACGCGCTCGGCAATCCGATCGACGACAAGGGCCCCATCATGACCTCGCAGTTCAACCCGGTGGAGCGCCTGGCGCCAGGAGTGGTGGCGCGGCAGCCGGTGAAAGAGCCGATGCAGACCGGTCTCAAGGCCATCGACGCCATGATTCCGATCGGCCGCGGCCAGCGCGAGTTGATCATCGGCGACCGGCAGACCGGCAAGACCGCCATTGCGCTCGACACCATCATCAATCAAAAAGGCGCCGACATGATTTGCCTCTATGTCGCGGTCGGCCAGAAGCGCTCGACGGTGGCGCAGGTGGTGAAGACGCTGCAGGACGCGGGCGCCATGGAGTACACCATCGTGGTGGCGGCAACCGCATCCGACCCGGCGCCGATGCAGTACATCGCCCCGTTCTCCGGCTGCGCGATGGGCGAATTCTTCCGCGACAACGGCCGCCACGCGTTGTGCATCTACGACGATCTTTCCAAGCACGCCGCGGCTTATCGCGAAATCTCGCTGCTGCTGCGGCGGCCGCCGGGGCGCGAAGCCTATCCGGGCGACGTCTTCTACCTGCACAGCCGGCTGCTGGAGCGCGCCGCCAAGCTGAGCGCCGCGCACGGCGGCGGCTCGCTGACCGCGCTGCCCTTCATCGAAACGCAGGCCGGCGACGTCTCCGCCTACATTCCCACCAACGTCATTTCCATCACCGACGGCCAGATTTTTCTGGAAAGCGACCTGTTCAACTCGAACGTGCGGCCGGCCATCAACGTGGGTATCTCGGTCAGCCGCGTCGGCGGCAACGCGCAAATCAAGGCCATGAAGCAGATCGCCGGCAGCATGCGCCTGGACCTGGCGCAATACCGCGACCTGGCGGCGTTCGCCCAGTTCGGCAGCGATCTGGACAAGGCATCGCTGGCGCAGCTCAACCGCGGCAAACACCTGGTGGAGATTCTCAAACAGAACCAATACCAGCCGCTGCCGGTGGAGAAGCAGATCGCCATCATCTTCGCCGGCACGCAGGGCTACCTGGACGATCTCCCGGTGGAGCAGTGCAGCAAATTCGAGGACGAACTCTACCGCTTCATCGACAACGCCCACCCTTCGCTGTGGAACGAAATTCGCACCAAGAAGGCGCTGGACGACGATCTGCGCGGCAAGCTCAAGGGCGCGGTGGAAGAATTCAAGGCGCGGTTCGTGGCCGATCTGAAAACCGCGGAACCGGCGCATGCCTAGCCTTATCGACATCCGGCGGCGCATCCGCTCGGTCAAGAACACGCAGCAGATCACCAAGGCCATGAAGATGGTCTCGGCGGCCAAGCTGCGCCGCGCGCAGGATCGCGTGATCCGGTCGCGTCCGTACGGCGGCATGCTGCGCAGCGTGCTGGCGAACGTAGCGGCGGCCGCGGCACTGGACGACCTGGCCGGCGAGAACGAGTTGCTCGCCCGGCGCGAGGAGCGCAACGTCCTGCTGCTGGCGATCAGCGCCGATAAGGGTCTCGCCGGCGCTTTCAATACCAACCTCATTAAGGGCGCCGTGCACTTCATCAAGGAGCATCCCCAAGCCTCCGTGAAGCTGGAGCTGATTGGCCGTAAGGGCCGCGATTTTTTCCGCAAACGC
>DASWZP010000324.1:0-3365 GCA_036404395.1 Bryobacteraceae bacterium
TTGCCGCGGAAGATCAGCGGCTTTCTGCCTTCCTCGACCGCCTCATCCGCGGCGTCTTGCGATATCGGTTGCACATCGTGGCTGAGGGCAATGGCGCTCATGCTGATCTGGGCGGCGTCAACAGGATCGACCGCCAACGGCGTTTCGATCGCTCCGAAGCGATCCTTGCCTGTGCGGAAGATCAGCTTGAAGCGGTAATTGCCCGGCGGGATTTCAAACTGGTGTTCGCAGCGGAGCGGGTGCTGGACAAAGCTGTCGAACTGCCGGCGGGTATCGAAATCGAATCTCACTCTGTCGCCGAACCGCGCTGCCACACTGCCGCCGAGGTTATACGCTAGGCCATGTGGAAAGATGACGGTTGAGAATTGTTTCCAACTGCTCGCTGTCCTCTTGTCTGACTGCAATCCGCGGTGGCGGCAGGAAAGTGAGCCGCCTGGCGACGTGCAGCCGAAGTGCAGTTTTCTGCGGCCGGGTGATGGAGAGGACTACGGATGCGCCTGGCATGGACGGCTCCCAATCGTAACCTTCGATATTGAGCCACGAGATTAATCTGCCGTGATGGAGAATTCCTCGATCCCGCACCTCGAGTTTCGGAAAAGCGACGAAGACGTAAGTGTAGAGCACCAAAATCAGAACCAGCAGAGCGAGATCCGAGTAAATGCCCAGCGTATCCTTGTGCGAACGGCTGGCCAGGTGGCTCAAGAACACGAAAGAGTTCCCCATCAACACGAGAAGCGTCAGCGGCCGGTAATTGGCATCATCGCTTCGCATGGTTAGCACAAGCGAGCCTGCCCAACGTTGACGAAACAGCCAAGCGCACAGCAACGTGCCGAAGTACCCAATTCCAATGAGGGCGCCCGCCAGCCGCTCCCCCGACCAGCCCGGCACAAAGCGCGTCGCCAAAAGCAGCAAAACGATGAGCGCTGCCGTGCAAACGGACAAGAAGACTACGTGACTCCCAAGGGTCTCGGAGATCCTCGAACCCAACTCGCGATCGGTGGCCGCGTGCCATAGGGCAAGGCAGATCGCGGCTCCGGCGACAAGGCCAACGCCCCGCCAGTCCACGCGGATGCCCCCGATTTTCAGCGCCAGTAAAAGAGACAGGCCGAGTGCGATCGTCAGCCGGTGACGCCCCGCGGCGCGCGCCAGTTCCGACCACCGGCCGGACTGTTCCGCCATGATCGGCCGTCCGCTCAAGTGCCATTCCAGGTCCGTGCTGAACTGCTCGACCGACCGGTACCGGCGTCGTGGCTCCTTCTCCAGGGCCTTCAAGAGAATGCTGTCAAGATCGCCGCTCAGTCTTCGCTTCAGGTCGGACGGCGTGCCTTCGCGCGATTGGCTCAACAGACCCGGCGCCACCGTGACCGTCTTTCCATCGTCTCTGGGGCGCACATCCATTTCGGTGACGGCGATGCTCGGCAGGGTGGGCGGCTGCTCGCACACCACACGAACCACTTCGTGGAAGATACGGCTCTTCAGCCGGTACGGCTTGCGTCCGGTCACCAGCTCATAGAGAATCACGCCGAGCGAATACAGATCCGTCAGCGGCGTGGTTTCTTCGGCGCGCACTTGTTCCGGGCTCGCATACTCGGGAGTCATCAGCCGAATTCCGGTTCGAGTGACCAGCGCGGTTTTCTGATCCGCTTCCACGCGGACCAGCTTGGCGATTCCGAAATCCAGCAACTTCACCGTTCCGTCCGGGGTCACCAGGATATTGCCTGGCTTGAGATCGCGATGGACCACGCGGTGCTCATGCGCGTAGTTCACGGCGGCGCAGACGCTCCGGAACAGACGGACGCGCTCGCTCACGTTGAGCTTGCGCTCTTCGCACCATTCGTCAATCGGTTTGCCCTCCACATACTCCATGACGAAATAGGGCCAGCCCTCTTCCGTGGAGCCGCCATCGTAGAGTCGCGCGATGTTGGGGTGTTGGAGCGAGGCGAGAATCTCGCGTTCCTGCTCGAAGCGCTGAACGATCTCACCGCCCGCCGATTCCGGCGTGACTACTTTGATCGCCACCTGCTGCTGGAACAGCCCGTCGTCTCGCCGGGCCAGGTAGACCGTGCCCATGCCGCCGCGTCCGATCTCGCGCAGGACCTCGTATGCTCCTAAATGCCGTCCTTCCATCCTCCGCGGGTCGGTACGCAGCCCCGCCGGCGCCGCGACTGAGCCGTCGAGAAAGGTGACGGTGCGCTGGTGAGCGTCGAGCATGCGTTCCACTTCGGCTCGCAGATCCTGGTCCGATTGCGCGGCCTCGTCCACGAACACTTCGCGCTCGGCGGGCTGTTTTTCGAGCGCGGCTTCAAAGAGATTCCGTACCTGGCGAAACCGTTCGGGTGTCATTTTTTTATCGTCTACGCAGGGTGGCGCGAGCGGCGGAAAAGACAGGTTTTGCTGTCCGCGTCCACGGCTGCGCTTTCGGCCATCTCTCCATATCACTGGATAAGAGGATCTCAGCTCAGTTTAGAGCAGTTTCGGCTCCGACTATTGCAGCGATCTGAGCAGCGCGAGCCCAAAGGCGTGAAGTAGTTAACGTTATTCGACAGTGCGGTGTAAGTGCGCCATCCGCTGGCCATCCCCAGTTGGAATCCTGCCAAATGAAAACGCCCGACCCCTCCGATGTGGGCGGTGGCGCGCCCCAGTCCGGTTCTGGGAGATCACTCCGATTCGGGTTTCGCACGCGCTGATCCCGCGACGCCGGTTCCGGCCCGCCGTGGCAGCCGTGGAAAGATATGGCGCGGCCGACTTGCAGTGTGGCTACGTGTGGGGAAAACCAACTGCGTGTAGCGAAAATCGAAAGAAAAGGAGGCACGGGACCGAAAGGATTCCATGGATGGAGGATTGCCTCTTTTTTAGTCTTGCGAGAGATCGAAAATAGCACTTTGTTGCAGTCGAAGGCGGCTTCCCACTGTAAAAACGTAACTTGCAGGATCAAGAGATGGCGGCTTGGTGTACACTGAATCGGATCTAGGAGTCCAAAATTGCAGATTCCGGGCATTTATCGTTTCGAGCATGAGGACACATGAGGATAAAAGTGCGAATCGGAGCGGTGGCGCGCGCTTTGTGCGTGCTGCTCGCGGAAGTTGTCCTAATTCAGACATGGCCTGTTCCAGTTAGGGCCCAGGAACAGGAACCCGCGAAATTGAACATTTCGATTCTTGAGGGAGAAGGATCGATCAACAATATCCGCCAGCGCGTGGCGCGAGAAGCTATGGTGCAGGTGGATGACGAGAACCACAAGCCAGTCGCCGGAGTGGCGGTTACGTTCTTCCTGCCCGAGCACGGCGCCAGCGGTGTTTTCTCGAATGGCAGCCACAGCCTTACTGTAATGACCGACGACACCGGCCACGCCTTAGCGCGGGGAA
>DASWZP010000325.1:0-3159 GCA_036404395.1 Bryobacteraceae bacterium
AAGCGTCACATCGAGATGGGCTCTTACCGCGGATTGCGGCACCGGCGCGGCCTGCCGGTGCGGGGCCAGCGCACCCATACCAACGCGCGCACGCGCAAAGGACCACGCCGCGGCACGGTGGCGAATAAGAAGAAAGCGGCGTCGAAGACATAGTTATGGCGAAAGCACCAGCAGCAAAAGCGGGCAAGAAGAAAAGCTTCAAGAAGAAAGAAAAGCGCGTCGTCCACACGGGGATCGTGCACATCCAGGCGACGTTCAACAACACCATCGTCACCATCGCCGACCAGGAAGGCAACACCATCTCCTGGTCCAGCGCCGGTTCGCTGGGTTTTCGCGGTTCGCGCAAGGGAACTCCGTTCGCCGCGCAGCAGGCGGCCATGACGGCGGCTAACAAGGCTTCCGAGAGCGGACTGAGAACGGTGGAAGTGCGGGTGAGCGGTCCCGGTTCCGGCCGCGAATCGGCCGTGCGTGCTTTGTCCACCGCCGGCATCGAAGTCCGCACCATCCGGGATGTGACGCCGATTCCGCACAACGGATGCCGGCCGCCCAAGAAACGCAGGGTTTGATGTGTAGGGGCCGGGCATGCCCGGCCCGCGTTAGGCCGGCGAAGAATGCCGGCGTTTGTAAGCGGGAAGAAGGCCTGCCGGCTGTAAACCGCACCTGGTTGGAAGAAAGGTAAGGAGAAGAACTTGGCAAGATATATTGGCCCGGTTTGCCGGCAATGCCGGCGCGAGGGCATGAAACTGTTTCTCAAGGGCGAGCGCTGCCACAGCGAAAAGTGCGCCATCGAAAAGCGCAATTTCATTCCCGGGCAGCATGGCAAGGATCGCAAGCCGAAGATCGTCGGCTACGGCCTCCAGTTGCGCGAAAAGCAAAAGGTGCGCCGCATTTACGGAGTGCTGGAGCGCCAGTTCCGCAACGCTTACGAGAAGGCCGCCGCGTCCAAGGGCATCACCGGCGAAAACCTGATGGGCGCGCTCGAACGCCGCCTGGACAGTGTGATCTACCGCATGGGCTTCGGCACCAGCCGCGCGCAGGCCCGCCAGATTGTGCGTCATGGCCACATCAACGTGAATGGCCGCAAGTGCGACATTCCTTCGGCGGTAGTCAAGCCCAACGATGTGATTTCCGTTCGCGAAGCGAGCAAGAAGAATCCGACCATACTCGCCGCGCGTGACGCCACCGCCCACGCTCCGGCGCCGAATTGGATCGACGTGGACCGCGAAGGTTTGACCGGCCGTATCACCGCGCTCCCGCAGCGCAGCGACCTGGTGCAGATACAGTTGAACGAGCAGCTCATCGTGGAGCTTTACTCGAAGTAGTTGGGGAAGAAGACAGGAGTCAGGAGTCAGGAGTCAGAAGCCGGAAGACGGGCGCGGTGCTCGATTCTGAATTCTGACTCCCGACTCCTGACTTCCCAGGAGACTCTATGTTTAAGGGCTTTCAGAAACCGAAACGATTGGTCGCCAATACCGACACTCTCACCGAGCGGTATGGCATGTTCACCGCGCAGCCGTTCCAGCGCGGCTTCGGCACCACCATCGGCAACAGCTTGCGGCGCGTGCTGCTGAGCTCCATTGAAGGCGCGGCCATCACCGCCGTGCGCATCGAAGGCGTCGAGCATGAATTCAGCCCGATACCGGGCGTCGTCGAAGACGCCACCGACATCATCCTCAACCTCAAACAGATCCCGTTCAAGCTGAGCGGGGATAGCGTCAAGACCGTGCGCCTGAACGTGGAAACACCGGGCCCCGTGCGCAGCGGCCAGATCGAAACCGACGCCGACGTGGAAGTGCTCGACCGCGACGTCCACATCGCCACCGTGAGCGAGGGCGGCAAGCTGCAAATCGAAATGCGGCTCAAGACCGGCCGCGGCTACGTCAGCGCGGATAAGAACTTCGACGAAGACCTGGCGCTGGGATACATCCCCATCGATTCGGTGCATTCCCCCGTGCGCAAAGTGACCTTCCAGGTGGAGGCCGCGCGGCTCGGCCAGATGACCGATTACGACAAGCTGACTCTGGAAGTGTGGACCAACGGCGCCGTTTCGCCGCAGGATTCGGTCGGCTACGCCGCCAAGCTGCTCAAGGACCACATGACGATCTTCATCAACTTCGAGGAGACGCCGGAGCAGGCCGAGGAGATCGCCGAGCGCGGTCTCGACAAGATGGGCGAAGTGCTCAACCGTTCGGTGGAGGAACTGGAGCTGAGCGTGCGCTCTTACAACTGTCTCAAGAACGCCAACATTCAGACCATCGGCGAACTGGTGCAGAAGACCGAAGCGGAAATGCTGCGGACCAAGAACTTCGGCCGCAAGTCGTTGAACGAGATCAAGGAAATCCTGGCGAATATGGGGCTGTCGCTCGGCATGCGGATCGACGCGCACGGCCGGCTGGTGACGCCGCCGCAATCGGCGACCCCGCCGGTGGCCGATTACGGCCCAGAGGAAGATTTCCAGGACCAGGTTGGGGAGTAGCACATGAGACACAGGGTTGGCGGATTCAAACTCAAGCGGCCGGTGGATAGCCGCAATTCGCTGTTGCGCAATCTCTGCACCAGCGTGATCGAAAGCGAGCGCATGGTCACCACCGTGACCAAGGCCAAGGCGGTCAGGCCGCTGGTCGAGAAGATGATCACGCTCGCCAAGAAGGACACGCTGGCTTCCCGCCGCCAGGCCGCGATGACGCTGCGCACGCCGAAATCGGTGAAGAAGCTGTTCGATACGCTGGGCACGCGCTTCGGCCAGCGCAGCGGCGGCTACACCCGCATCACGCGCCTGGGCCCGCGCAAGGGCGATGGCGCCGAGGTGGCGATGATCGAGCTGGTAGGTTCCGAGCTGGTCAAGCGCGCCGCCGACCGCGCCAAGCGCAAGGAAGAGCGCTTAAAAGCGCGCCAGCAGGGCTTGGATTCGGAAGAAGGCAAGAAGGACGAGAAGGAATAGCCGTCGCCCGTTTTGAATTAGAAGCCGCGGGCCGCGCCGGTGATTCCGGAGCCGCCCGCGGCTTTTTTGCGTGTGCGCCCGTGGCGCGGCCTGTCAAGGCTGCCGAGCCGAGAGTCGTCTCGGCTTTTCTTGTTTTCTTACGGCGCTTGCCACTCTTCCTGCCCACCCCTTCACTCGAATATCGGCGACACTCTCGCCAGCACTTCGTCCATGACCGC
>DASWZP010000326.1:0-14386 GCA_036404395.1 Bryobacteraceae bacterium
TCCGGCCGCTCGGTGATCGTGGTCGGCCCGGACCTGAAACTCAACCAGTGCGGGCTGCCCAAGAAGATGGCGCTCGAGCTGTTCAAGCCGTTCATCTACCACCGCCTCGAGCAGCGCGGCCATTGCACCACCATCAAGCAGGCCAAGGAGCTGGTGGAGCAGCAGGACCCAGTGGTGTGGGACATTCTCGAAGAGGTCATCAAGGACCATCCCATTCTGCTGAACCGCGCTCCCACGCTGCATCGCCTGGGCATCCAGGCCTTCGAGCCGGTGTTGGTGGAAGGCAAGGCGATCAAGATTCACCCGCTGGTCTGCACCGCTTTCAACGCCGATTTCGACGGCGACCAGATGGCCGTGCACATTCCGCTGTCGCCCGAAGCGCAGATCGAAGCCACCACGCTGATGCTGTCGTCGAACAATATTCTGTCGCCGGCGCACGGTTCGCCGATCGCGATTCCGACCCAGGACATGGTGCTGGGCTGCTATTACCTGACCAAGGCCAGGCCAGGCGCCAAGGGCGAGGGCCGCACCTTCGCTTCCGCCGACGACGTGCTGATCGCGCTCGAAATGGGCGAAGTGGAAACGCTCACCCCCATCAAGCTGCGCTACACCGGCCGCGTGATCGACCTGGTGCACGCTTTCGACAGCCAGAACATCCTCCACACGGAGCCGATCGAGTTTATCAAGCAGTACATGGAAACCACGGTGGGCCGCGTGATTTTGAACGATCACCTGCCGCAGGACATGCCGTTCATCAACGGCCTGCTCAAGAAGAAGGGCCTCGCCCAACTGGTGCAGTACTGCTACCTCAAGTTCGGCCTGGTGATCACGGTGCAGATGCTCGATGAGATCAAGTCGCTGGGCTTCCTCTACGCGACGCGCGCCGGCATTTCCATCGGCATCGACGACATGGTGGTGCCGAGCGAAAAGGCCGGCCTGGTGCGCGAGGCCGAACGCGAAGTGGTGAACGTGGAGAGCCAGTACCAGGACGGCGCCATCACGCACGGCGAACGCTACAACAAGATCATCGAAATCTGGTCCAAGGTCACCGAACGCGTTTCCGACGAAATGTTCACGGCCATGGAAGAGGACGACCGCACCGGCCGCTACCTCAACCCGATCTACATCATGGCCGATTCCGGCGCGCGCGGCTCCAAGCAGCAGATCCGCCAGCTTTCCGGCATGCGCGGCCTGATGGCCAAGCCTTCGGGCGAGATCATCGAGACCCCCATCACGGCCAACTTCCGCGAGGGGCTGGACGTGCTGCAATACTTCATCTCCACGCACGGCGCCCGCAAGGGTCTGGCCGATACGGCGCTCAAGACCGCCGATTCCGGCTACCTGACGCGCCGCCTGGTGGACGTGGCGCAGGACGTGATCGTCAGCGAAAACGACTGCGGCACCACGGAAGGCATTTACGTGGAGCCGATCATCGAATCGGGCGAAATCATCGAGCCCTTGCGCGACCGCATCGTGGGCCGCGTCGCGCTCGAGGACCAGAAGGATTACGAAGGCAACCTGATCGTCGCCGTCAACCAGGAGATTACCGAGGACCTGGCGGCGGCTATTCAGGCGGCCGGCATCGAGCGGGTCAAGATCCGCTCCGTGCTGACCTGCGAATCCAAGCGCGGCGTGTGCGTTTCCTGCTACGGCCGCAACCTGGCGACCGGCCGGCTGGTGGAGCGGGGCGAAGCGGTCGGCGTGATCGCGGCGCAGTCCATCGGCGAGCCGGGCACGCAGTTGACCATGCGCACCTTCCACATCGGCGGCACGGCAACCCGCGTCAGCGAGCAATCCACGCAGGACGCCAAGTCCGGCGGCTTCGCCCGCTACATCGGCATCCAGACCGTGCGCAGCAAGCTGGGCGAGCTGATCGCCATGAACCGCAACGGCATCATGGCGGTGGTGGACGACAAGGGCCGCGAAAAAGAACGCTACCCGGTGGTTTACGGCGCGCGCATCACGGTCGACGATGGCGCTCCGGTAAAGGGCAGCCAGATCCTGCTCGAATGGGACCCGTACACGTTCTCGATTCTCACCGAAGTTTCCGGCGTGGTGCATTTCAAGGACCTGGTGGACGGCCTCACCATGCAGGAGCAGGTCGACGAAGTCACCGGCATGTCGCAGCTCGTGGTCACCGATTCACCCGACGAGAAGCGGCAGCCGATGGTGGTGGTGCGGCCGGAAGGGGCGGCCGGCTCGCGCTCGGAAGCCAAGAAATACCTCATGCCGACCCACGCCCACCTGATGGTGCGCGACGGCGAGGAAGCGCATGCCGGCGACGTGCTGGCCAAGATCCCGCGCGAAACCACTAAGACCAAGGACATCACCGGCGGTCTGCCGCGCGTGGTGGAGCTGTTCGAAGCCCGCAAGCCGCGCGAAACCGCCATCATCGCGGAAATCAACGGCAACGTGAAGTACGGCGAGGTCAGCAAGGGACAGCGCAAGATCTACGTCGTCGGCGAAGACGGCGAGCAGCGCGAATACTCGCTGCCTCGTGGCGTCCACATCAACGTCCAGGAGGGCGAGCGCGTCAAGGCCGGCGAGCCGCTGATGGACGGGCCGCGCAATCCGCACGACATTCTCGACGTGCTCGGCGAAAAGGAACTGCAAAAGTACCTGGTCAACGAGATCCAGGAGGTTTACCGCCTGCAGGGCGTCAACATCAACGACAAGCACCTGGAGGTCATCTCGCGCCAGATGATGCGCTGGGTGAAGGTGGAAGATATCGGCGATACGGAATTCCTGCCCGAGGAAGTGGTGGATAAATTCAAGTTCCGCGCCGAAAACGCGAAAACCACGGAAGCGGGCGGCCGGCCGGCGCAGGGCAAGGCCGTGCTGCTCGGCATCACCAAGGCGTCGCTTTCCACCGATTCGTTCATCTCCGCCGCCTCCTTCCAGGAGACCACGCGCGTGCTCACCGAGGCCGCCATCAACGGCAAGGTCGACTACCTGCGCGGCCTGAAGGAGAACGTCATCATGGGACGCCTGGTTCCCGCCGGCACGGGCATGGAGTATTACCGCCGGGTGAAGATCGCCGGCGAGGACGTGGTGGAGGAGCCGGTGCAGGAGCAGCCGCTCGATTCCATCCCCGGCTACGAAGAAGAGACCCGCTCGCTGTACACCGGCGGCCTCACCGAAGGAACCGGCGAAGAATCGCTGGCCGAGTAACGCCGGCGGGGACAGAGCGGTCTGGCAGAAGGCGCTGTTCTTGCGCCGCGTGGACAGAGCGGTCTGTCCCCGCGCCCCCTACCCGCGCGCCCTCCGCGGAAGTTTCCGGCAGTCCCCGTAAGAGCGTGGCGTTGCACAGGATGTGCGCTCGCGAGCTGACGGAGGGCAGCGGCCTTAGACCGGATGGGCGGATCTTGCCCTAGGGCCGGGCTGGAATCGACCCTATCGCGGACCGGACGCATGGCGACCGGCAACCCGCGAGCTACCTCCGCGGCGGCCCTTGCGGCAACGAGTTCGCGGCGAAATGGCTGTCTGGCGGGGCGATGGAGCCGATTGCGGCGCAGCCATGCCGGCGGTGTTCCCTCAATTCGAGGACAGCCGCCCCAGCCGGCCGCCGGCAAGGTTCAGATCGCGAATCGCCCCACCCCACTCTGAAGAATCTCCCGCGCACACCGATATGGTGAGTGTACCCAGGCACTCAGCGTGGGTAAACATAAGGAGAAAAATCACACATATGTCTCAAATACGTTTTCTGAAGGTGCTCCTTGCGATCCTCGCGCTGGTCATCTGCACGGGTACTTTGCAAGCGACAGGCGCTGCACTGGTGGCAAACCCAGCTTCGCTTAGTCTAACCTGCGACACGCTCATCGGGGCTCCCCCGGTGACGATTGGCATTACAGCCGTGGCAGCAGCCGACTATGGCACCATCACTTTTGCGCTCTCAAGCACCCTGACGGGCCTCGTTGCTGTTCCCGGCTCGCAGGCGGTCGGCTCGACGACCGTACCCACGAACTTCGTCTTCAGCGCCACTGCCGGGTGCAAAGGCATGAGTGTCGGCACCACCACCGGAACCGTGACCTTCACGTCAAGCGGTGCCTCCACTTCGGGTCTCATCGTAAATGTGAGCCTGATCGTTACCAATTCCGGGAACGCGCTGGTGACGCCCAGCTCGGTCACCCTCACCTGCACCAAGAACGGCGGCAGCTACACTGGGTCAAGCCAGGCCGTCCCGGTCACGTCCACCGCCACCGGCGGCACGTACTTCTATGTCAGTAACTCTGTCGCCAATAACGATGCGCTGCCTGCCTGGCTCACGTTGACGGGTAGTCCGGGAACATCTACGACGCCCG
Source organism: Bryobacteraceae bacterium (assembly GCA_036404395.1). Lineage (GTDB taxonomy): Bacteria > Acidobacteriota > Terriglobia > Bryobacterales > Bryobacteraceae > Bog-375. Next base: position 4,302 of record DASWZP010000326.1, read on the forward strand.
TGTTAGCTGCGGTCGCGGCGCAAACCTTCACCCTGAACGCCGCGGCCGGATGCGGCGCGCTATCGCTGGGGTCGACCACCTATGCGGTTCATCTGACCAGCGCCATGGTGGCGGACAAAATCCTTCCGGTCGTCGTCACGGTCGGCGTCGCAGACCCGTTGACGGCCTCCGCGCCCACCGTGTTGACGTACACGACTGGCACCAGCCCTTCCAGTACGGCAACCAGCACGATTACGGCAAGTTCCGCCACGTACTTCCAAATCAACACCGCCACTGTCCCACTCTGGCTCAGTGCGACCACCGCCGGCGGCGGCTTCACCGGCATCACCGGTCAATCGACCGGGACGATCACCTTCGCAGTGAGCACCGGAGCCAAAACGCTGGCCGTGGGCAGCTACTCCGCAACCGTTCACCTCATGATCTCCGGCGCACTGGACTGCACGATACCGGTCACCCTCCAGGTGAGTAACCCGTCGCCCTCGCTCTCGATCGTCGGCGGAACAGCCCCGGCGGCCATTAACTGGACATGGGGAACGGCCCTCCCGACGATGCTGATCACCCCGATTTCGAGCGACGCGCCGATCGCCTACACCGTCTCATTCACCGCTGGCACCTTGAATCCGCAAGTCAGCATTCCTGGGGGAGAAGGTCTGGCCTATAGTTTCGGCAGCCCGCTTCAGGTGACGTTCCTGCAATCGGTCTTCGGCGCGGCAGCGCCCGGCTCTACGCTGACTGGGTCGGTCATCATCACCCCGGTTAGCAGTGCCGTGACCGCGTGCGGAAATGCGGGAGGAGCGTGCACCGTCAACCTTACCGTGAACGTCCTGTCTCCCGGCGCCGTGATCACCGGCATCACGCCGTCGAGCCTGCCTGTCGCCGCGGCGGGGACCGTATTCAACATGGTCATCAGCGGTTCCGGATTCGTCCCAGGCGCGACGGGTACTCAAGTGGGAATTGTCCCCGTGGGCGGAGCGCTCATGGTGCCGGATGCCGCTATTACCATCGGCACTGTCTTACCCTCCGCCATCAACCTGACGATTACGGTACCGGTGTCGGCGGATCCGAATTTGCCGTTCACCGGCAACAATACGGTGACCCTGGCGGTCTGCAACCCGGCGGTCGCGCAAACCACGTGCTCCACTCCCACGCCGGCTAACAGCGCTGGCGCCAGCGGTATTTTCCAAATCAGCATCGGCACCAGTCCGATTATTCAGGCGGTTACCAGCGCCTCGTCGTACGCCGAGCCAGTTGCGCCGGCCCTGCCGGTGGTGGCTCCCTACGATATCCTGAGCATTTTCGGGACGAACTTCTGCGTCTCCGGTACCACCGGCTGCGTGGCTGCCGGACCGAATGCGATCCTGTACGGGAGCACGGACCCGGCAACGCTTCGCTATCTGACCGCGCTCAGTCCCGACGCGTCCACGGCCGCCAACCCGCGCAACCTGACCGTGACGTTCTACCCCCATGGCGTTTCCACGGCGGGATCGGCAATCGGTGCTGCTCCGCTGCTGTTCGCCACCAACGGCCAGATCAACCTGATCGCGCCCGCCGCGCTCTCAAGCCACATCAACACCGTGGTCGACATCATTGTGAGCTTCGGTTACGGCACGGGTGCGACTCTGCTCCAGAGTAAAGCTTATCCCGTGACTGTCGTAGCAACCGACCCCGGCGTCTTCACCGTGAATGGCGACGGACAGGGCGCTGCCGCGGCACTGGAAGGGTCAACCTATGCCTTGATCACCACGGCTGCCCCGACGATCGCCAGGACCACCGCTACCGACTCCGACAGCATCATGCTCTATGTTACAGGCCTGGGCTCGCCCGATACCACAGGGACGTCGAGCTGGTTCACTAGCTGCATTACAGCGGCTAACTACCTGGCTGCCGTCAATGGGACGATTCCGGCCGCCTCGGCGCTGACTACCATCGACGGGCTGGTGATGCAGGAAACCCTGATCCCGAGCCTTCCGCCGTGCCTGTCAGCCCCGGATGCCGACCTTCCTGTAGTTAAGATCGGGGGAGTCAACTCTACCGCTACTACGCTCCAATACGCCGGCTGGGTGGATGGTGCGGTCGCGGGTCTGTATCAGATCAACGTGCAGCTTCCCAGCGTAACCGCCATCAACACCGCCTCAGGGGCAGGCACCGTCACTGGTGCGGCCGCGTCCCTGCCGGTCGTGATTACCTCCAATGGGGTTTCCAGCCAGGCTACTGGCGTCACGCTGAGCGTGGTCCAGGGACTGCTGGGCACGGTCACGGGCGCTTCCAGCGGCCCGACCGGCTCTAAGGCCGACCCGGTTTACGTCTACAACTGCACGAGTACCGCGACCATTGCGGCGGCCGCCCTGGCCGTAGTAGGAAGCGAGGGGAGCGCTAGCCCCAGCTACACTTACTCTGTTGCCAGCTACAGCCCGGACCCATTGCCGGCCGGATTGACGCTGAACTCCGACGGCACCATCACGGGTACCCTTTCGGGAGCCGGCGCGAACACGACACCAGAGGTGATATTCACCGTGACCGACACCGCCCCTACCCCCAACCTTAAAGGTGACGTGGTGATCATCTTCAACATCGGTTCCTAAACCCGGTACCCCGATTTCTTTCGGGAACTAACCTCGGCGGCGGGAGCTTCAACTCCCGCCGCCGTTTTTTTGTGCTGGCTCCTCAACGTGCGCCCGGATGCTCCGCGTCAAACCAGTCTTCCGCGGCACGCGCCGCGCCTCGGATTCCTCACGCCTTCCGGAAGAATGGGATATCGCCGCGCGGTTCGGCTTCCGTCACCCGGTCGCCGATGGCGACACGGTCTCCCAGCACGCGCACGGTCAGGCGGCCGCCGCCATCGAGCGCCACAATCGCGGTCTGGTAGGGAACGTCCGCGGCGAACGCCTCCGGCGCCGACCAGATCACGGTCTCGGTGTACACGGTTCCGCTCCTCATGCCGCTGCCCCGTTTTTCATACCGCCCCCAGGATGCTGACCACCGAAGTGGCCCCGGATCCGCCCAAATTCTCCGCCAGCCCGAGCGAGTGCCGCTCGATCTGCCGCTGGCCGGCTTCGCCGCGAATCTGCAACACCAGATCGCAGATCTGCGCGGCCCCCGTGGCGCCCACCGGGTGGCCTTTCGCTTTCAGCCCGCCGCTCGTGTTCACCGGCCGCTCGCCGCCGAGCGCCGTGCAACCGGCGAATGCGTACGGCCCGCCTTGCCCCTTTTCGACGAACCCCAAGTCTTCGGTGGCGACGATCTCGGCGATGGTGAAGCAGTCGTGCAACTCGGCGAACTCAATCTCGCGCGCCGTCACGCCCGCCATCCTATATGCTTGTTCGCCCGCGCGCCGGACGGCCGGAAAAGTCGTGATGTCCGCCTTCTGGTCCAGCGCCACGTAATCCGAGCATTGCGCGATGCCCAGGATGCGCACCGGCCTGGCCGTGAATTCGCGGGCGCGCTCGAGCGGCGCCACGAGCACCGCCGCCGCGCCATCGGAAACCAGCGAGCAATCGTACAGGTTGAGCGGCTCGGCAATCGGCTTCGCGTTCATCGCCTGCTCGAGCGTGATTACCTTGCGCATGTGCGCGTCGGGATTGAGCGCGCCCGCCGCGTGGTTCTTCACCGCGACCATGGACAGTTGCTCTCGCGTGGTGCCGAACTCGTACATGTGGCGCCGGGCAATCATCGCGAACAGCGAGGCGAAGGTCGAGCCCACTTTCATCTCGCCCGAGCAGTCTCCTGCCTCGGCCAGAATCTGGCTGACGCGCGCGGTGGGCTGCGAGGTCATCTTCTCCACGCCCACCACCATCACCAGGTCGTAGACGCCGGCCGCCACTTCCGTCCAGGCGTGGAAGAAGGCCGAGCCGCTGGAGGCGCAGGCCGCTTCAATCCGCGTCGAGGGCACGCCCTGGATTCCCAGCGCGGTGGACACATACGGCGCCAGGTGGTTTTGCCCCACGAACGCCGGCCCCGCGAAATTCCCCAGGTAGAATGACTCCACTTGCGCGGGCGCCGCGTGGGCGTTGCGCAGGCACTTCTCGCCGGCCTCCACCGCCAGGCTGCGCAGGTCCCTGTCCGCGAAGGCGCCAAACGCCGTCTTGCCGATCCCGACTACCGCAACCGGTCTCATCTCAACCACAAGCTTACAGCGATAGGGCACGCTTTAGCTTGCCCTCAATTTGGAGGTGGCTTTTCATCCATTGGTAGAATACAGATAGCGGATTTACTACGCTTTTCGTTTCCACGTTTGGCGGGTTCCGGCGTCATCCAAGTTAGGAGCCCGTGACGACTGTAGTTTTGAGGCAGATGAGCGAAGTCATCGACCCGGGACTGGAGCTGCTCGAGCGGCAAAACCGCTTTGTTAATGAGCACTTACGGCGGATCTTCGTGCAGATTTACCGGATTGTCCGCAACCGCGCCGACGCCCAGGATCTGACCCAGGAGACGTTCATCAAGGCCCTTCAGCGGCAGGAACAGCTCAAGGATGAGCAAAAGGCCGCTCATTGGCTGTCGAGAATCGCGACCAACACGGCCATCGATTTTATGCGGCGCAGCGCGCGCGCCTCGTTCTGTGACATCGAGATGGCCCCGCCGAGCATGGCGGAGAGCCCGGAGCAGGAACTGCTGCGGAGCGAGCATCGCGATTATCTGGAGGATGGATTGCGCCTTTTGAGCCCTCGCGAGCGGGCGGCGCTGATCCTGCGCGACGTGGAGGGTTTGCCGGCCGAAGAAGTGGCCCGGCACCTCAACTGTTCGAAGGCCACGGTGCGTTCGCACATCGCCAATGCGCGCACCAAGTTTCGCAAGTACGTGGAGCGAAGAAAGCGGTAAGCGGATGAAACACCCCAACCAGGAGACATTGGCGTTGCACGCGGGCGGCGACCTCGGACCCTACGCCCGCTGGCGCGCCCGGCGCCACCTGGCGCGCTGCGTGGAATGCCGGGACGAAATCGCCCGCTTCGAGCAGCTTCGCCAGCTCCTGCCGGCGCTCGACAATTCCCAGGACATCCATTGGGGCCGGCTGGCGGCGGATATGAAGGCGAACATCCGGCTGGGCCTGGCTGCCGGCGAGTGTATACGCACCGATGAGGCGGCCGGCGCGGGACCGGTCTGGTCGCTGGCGCGGGCTGGCGTCGCACTGGCCAGCGTGGCCGTGCTTCTGGCCACCGGCATAGTGCTCGAACGCCCCGGCCCAACCGTGGCTCGCGAAACCGGAGTAGTGGTTCAGGCGACGGCCGACGGCGTCCAGGTGCGCGAGGGCGGCCAGTCGCTGGGACTGATGCATTCCGGCACCAGCCGGGAGGCGGTCACTTACCAGGTGGGCGCGCAGGGTTCGGTGGAGGCCCGTTACGTGGATTCGGAAACCGGCTACGTCACGGTGAATAAGGTCGATGTCGAATAAGCTCGAAATCGCGTTGTTGGCGGTGCTCGGCGCGGGCGCCGCCCTGGCGCAGGACCTGCCGCTGGAGGGCCGTGTCAATATCAACCTGGGCAAGGATTCGCCGGTCGCCCTGGTCGGCATGTCCACCGGCGATTCGCACTCGAGCTCGCGCGGCGCCGCACTGGTGATCGATCTCCACATGGCGCTCACCCTGCGCAACACCGGCGCCAGCCGCATCCATGGCGTAGCGCTGCGCGTGGTCTCGCAGGAGATCACCGTCGGCGGCAAGGGCTCGGTTTCCATCCCCAGCCTCAACATCGGCCCCGGCGAATCGTTCCCGATTCGCATCGACATGCAGTTGATGCGTCCCACGCAAGTGGCCGGCGGCCCGCTGGTGGATGTCAATCTGGATGGCGTGCTCTTCGAGGATCTCTCCTGCAAGGGTCCCGACCGGCTGAGTTCGTGCCGCACGCTCACCGCCTGGGACCTGGAAGCGCAGCGCGACCGCGAGCACTTCAAGCACATTCTGGCGCAGGCCGGCCCCAACGGCTTGCGGCAGGCCATGCTCGAAAGCATCAGCCGCCAGTCGGCGCGGCCGCAACTGGACGTGCGCGTGCAGCGCGCGCCCGCCGTCACTTCCGCCGCGCTCGGCCCGGTGCGCACCGAGCAGTTTGCCTTTCTCGATTTTCCCGACTCGCCCTTGCAGCCGTCCAAGGGCACGGCGCAGGTTGCAGGGAATGAAGCGCGCGAGCCACACATCGAGGTGCTCAACCGCTCGGCGCGGGCCATCAAGTATGTGGAACTCGGCTGGCTGGTGAGCGATCCCAGCGGCCAGCAGTACCTGGCGGCCTCGCTGCCCGCTTCCGATCCCGTGCTGTACCTTCCCGCCGGCAAGACCGGCATCGTCGAGCAGGAGACGGCCCTGCGCTTCACCCGCGCCGGCCAGCCCGTCAGCATCCGGAGCGCGGTCGGCTTCGTCAGCCGCGTGCAGTTCGCCGACGGCAAGCTGTGGGTGCCCAGCCGCGCCGATCTCGAACGGGAGTCGCTGGTCAAGGTGCTGCCGGCATCGGCCGAAGAGCAGCGCCTGGACGATCTTTACCTGAAGCGCGGCCTGGATGCGCTGGTTCAGGAACTCAAGAAGCACTGACGTGATCGCCTTCCTCCGCCGCATTTGGCCGTTGCTCACCGTCGTGGTGCTGATCGGGGCGGCGTACGATGGCTGGATCTTTTACGACCGCTGGCAATCGAACCGCGACGCCCAACGCGCCCGCGCCGATGCGGAAGCGGAGCGGGCGCGCAAAACCATCGACGCGATCGGCGGCGCCGATTTTGGGATACGCAGCTTCTACGCCTCCCCGCCCGTGATTCACCGTGGTGAAACGGCGGCCCTCTGTTACAGCGTGTTCGGCGCCAAAACGCTTCGCCTGGATCCGCCGGTGGCCGAAGTCTACCCCACGTTCAACCACTGCGTCCAAGCCTCTCCGCGCCAAGACACCGAGTTCACCCTCACCGCCGCCGACACCGCCGGCCACACGGCTACCGCGAAACTGGTGCTCAAAGTCGCGCGCTAAGCGGAGTGGTGTCGGCGGTTCCTGTCGGGGCGATTCACATGCATTGGAGTCCCGGTGAGCCGGGTCTCACTCGCACTCACTGTGCCGCGGCCGTGGCGGGCCCTACATACTTGTAGTTCCCAAAGCCGAGCACCAGGTAGCCGATGCCGGAAAGCAGAAACAGCAGGACCACCCCGAACACCGCGCTCTGACCGAAGGCCTTCGCGACATCGATCGCGACCATGAGCGCGATCACGATATTGACCAGCGGAATCAGGCAGAGCACGAGCCACCAGCCAGGCCTGCCGGCAATCTTCAAAAGGATGTACACGTTGTAGAACGGGATCAAGACAGCCCAGCCGGGCTGCCCGGCTTTCACGTAGACTTTCCAAAGCCCAATAATGAGCACCACCGCTAGCGCCAGCGCCACGAGCAATATCGTGCCGCCCACGGCCAAAAGGGCACCGAGTCCGCCCGCACCGGTATCCTCTTGCAAGAGCAATGCTGGAATCATCGTCATTTAGGTTCCTCCATTTTGAGAACAGGATGGATGTCGTGCGGCCGCGACAGCCGTAGCGAGAAATCGCGGACGATTACTCGCACGGCCTATGCTGTCACATCCGTCCGCCGCATGCAACATGACTTTGGCGCGGACGCAGCCGGCCACACCACAACAGGTGACGGCCTCGGCCCGGCGAAACGCTATAATTAATTCATGCTCACGCCCACCGAAAAAATCTGGCACAACGGCCGTTTCATCAAGTGGGAAGACGCCACCGTACACGTGCTCTCCCACGTGTTGCATTACGGCAGCTCGGTGTTCGAAGGCATCCGCTGCTATGCCACGCCCACGGGACCGGCCATTTTCCGGCTGCGCGAACATGTGCGGCGCATGCTCGATTCCGCCAAAGTGTATCGCATGGAGCCGGTCGGCTTCACGGCGGAGCAACTGGCGGAGGCGATGCTGGAGCTGGTGCGCGTGAACCGGATGAACGCCTGCTACGTGCGCCCGATTGTGTTCCGCGGCTACGGCGAAGTGGGGGTGAATCCGCTCAACAACCCGATCGACGTTTACATCGCCTGCTGGGAGTGGGGCAAGTATCTGGGCGACGAGGCCCTGGCGCAGGGAGTGGATGTGTGCGTTTCGAGCTGGAACCGGCTGGCGCCCAACACGCTGCCGGCGTTGGCCAAAGCCGGCGCGAATTACATGAACTCGCAGCTCATCAAGATGGAAGCCCTGGCCAACGGCTATGCCGAGGGCATTGCGCTCAATACCGCCGGCTACGTCAGCGAAGGCTCGGGCGAGAACGTGTTCGTGGTGCGCGATGGCGAGATCCGCACGCCGCCGCTGGGAGCCTCGGCGCTGCCCGGAATCACCCGCGACACGGTGCTGACGCTGGCGCGCGAACTGGCGATTCCCGTCACTGAATCGGAGGTGCCGCGCGAGATGCTTTACATCGCCGACGAGGTGTTTCTGTCCGGCACCGCGGCCGAAATCACGCCCATCCGCTCGGTGGATCGCATTACCGTGGGCAAGGGACGCCGCGGCCCCATCACCGAGAAGCTGCAGAAGGCGTTCTTCGCCGTCATCGACGGCAGCCAGCCCGACACGCACGGCTGGCTTTCGCGGGTGGAAGCGCGGCAACCGGTGGAAGCGAAGTAGCCGCGTGGGTGGCGCGGACGCCCGCGTCCGCGCCGGACCCCCTGGTCCGACTTTTCGCCGACCATACTGGAATGCCGCAAACTAGGCCGATGAGGGCGCCGGCCGCAGACCAGGGGTCTGCCCCACTACGTGACGCGGTTGCGTCGGCTTACCAACAGGGATTCAAATCGGAAGGCGTGTCGCGGCTTGCGCAACCGCCCTGGCTACCTCCCCCGAGATTTGCCAGGATGGCTGCGCTTGCCGCCTGATGGGTCTAACTGTTTGTAGCGCGAGCGCCGCCTGCCGCGCTAGCGGGAATTGGACGGGGGAAGTCCTTTTCAACAAGTTTTTCGCGCCAAGCGGATGTTGCAGTTACCGGACGCGGCATGTGGCAAAGTTGTGCATAAAACACGCCGCGCCGAAATGTTTCTGCAATCCGGACCAGTCGTACGCGCGGCGCATCAAGCCATCACTTTCAGAAAGGCGGCTTTGAATTTTTCCATTTCCTCGGCTGTGCCCACCGTCACGCGCACGTAGGTGGGCCAGCTCGGCCAGACCCGCCCGATGTAAACCTTCTGTTTGCGCATCGCCATCACGATGTTTCCGCCCGGCTGTTTGACATCGACCATGAAACAGTTGGAAACCGAAGGCACGAATCGGAACTTGTGCCCATCGAGAAACGAGAAGACGTCGGAACGGACATCGCCGATCCTCTTGCGACGCTCGGGCACCACGGTTTTGGATTCCAGACTCGCCGAGGCCGCCACCATTCCGGTGATCGGCATCATCCCAGCGCTGAACCCCGCCAGCTTCTCGATCAGGTCCGGCCGCGCCAGCGCCGCGCCGGCGCGCAAGCCGGCCATGCCATAGATCTTGGAAAACGTGCGCAGCACGATCAAGTCTTTATCGGCCGCCACCAGGTCCGTGTTGAACGGCGCACCGGCGATGTGAGTATACGCTTCGTCGATCATCACCACGGCGCCACTCGGTTTGTTCGCCACCAGCCACTCGATGTCCGCCTTCGGCGTCAGCGTCCCAGTCGGATTATTGGGATTGCAGACGTAGATCAGGCCGGCATCGGCGACCGCGGCCATGGCCTTCACGTCGTGCGCATAATCCTTGGTCAAGGGAACGCGCACCACCCTGGCGCCGATGAATCGGGCGGCGCGTTCGCCGGCTTCGTAACCGGGGTCCGCGGTGACAAATGCTTTGTTGGGCGAAGTGAACGCCAGCACGGCCTGGTGCAGCGGCGCGCTGGATCCGGCGTAGATCCGAACGCAGGTCTGCTTCAGTTGTTCCTGTTGCGCGAGAAGCGCCGCCACCCGGTCGGTTTCGCCGTACAGGTAACGCCCGCCTTGCGAGATGACGTTGGCGACCGCCTCGCGGGCCTCCGGGCAAGGTCCGAGAGGATTCTCGTTGGCGTTGATCATCACCGCATCGGGCGGCGCGTTCTCGATCTTGGAGAGCTGCGCCAGCGCCGGTTCGTTGTAGAACGGAAGGCTGGACCCGGCCGCCAGCAGAGTGGCCA
>DASWZP010000327.1:0-21759 GCA_036404395.1 Bryobacteraceae bacterium
GGAAAGCACACTGCGCAGCAGCGAGGAACAGCTTCGTCAGTCGCAAAAACTGGAGGCGGTGGGGAGATTGGCGGGTGGGATTGCCCACGATTTCAACAACCTCCTGACCGTCGTCATGGGGCACAGCGACATGTTGCTGGCTGGCGCGACAGGCGAGGCGCTGGACCGGGAGGCGCTCGCCGCAATCCGCAGCGCCGGGGAGAGAGGCGCTTCCTTGACCCAACAACTGCTCGCCTTTAGCCGGCGCCAGGTGTTGCAACCAAAGGTGCTGGACCTGGGCGACTTGATCGCCGAATTTGAGAGAATGCTGCGGCGCCTGATTGGCGAGCATATCGAGCTGATCGTCAATTGCAGTCCGGCGCTGTGGCGAGTGAAAGCGGATCCGGGGCAAGTGGGGCGCGTCATCATGAACCTTGCGCTCAATGCGCGCGACGCCATGCCGCAGGGCGGAACCCTGACGATGGAGCTCAGCAACGTCCGCCTGAACGAGGCCGGGGCGGCAGAGCGGAAACTCACCCCCGGCAGCTACGTGATGCTGGCGGTCAGCGACACCGGGATTGGAATGGACGCGGAGACCCAGGCCCATCTCTTCGAGCCATTCTTTACCACCAAGACCAAGGGCGTCGGCACGGGTCTCGGTCTGTCCGTGGTCCTCGGGATCGTCGAACAGAGCGGGGGCGCGATACGGGTTCATTCGGAAGCCGGACGAGGATCGACCTTCAGGATCTATTTGCCGCAGGTCGAAGAATCCTCGAAGAGCGAGGTGGCGCCGGGCGATGCTCTCAGCGAAGCGCCGCGAGGATCCGAGGTCGTCTTATTGGTCGAGGACGAAGATGGGGTGCGGCAGCTTGGCCGGCGCATCCTGGAGAGGACCGGTTACACGGTGATTGAGGCGCGCCACGGCAAAGAGGGCCTCGCTGTCTGTGAAAGTCGCGAAGGCCCGATCCATATCCTGGTCACCGACGTTCTCATGCCGGGAATCGGCGGGCGCGAACTGGCGGAGCGCGCGGCGCTCCTGCGTCCGGAAATGAAGGTGCTTTTCGTATCCGGCCACACGGACGACTCGGTTCTCAACGTAGGTATCAAATTGCACGGCACGCCCTTTCTGCAGAAGCCTTTCAGCCTGGTGCAACTGGCGAAAAAGGTGCGCGAAGTGCTGGACGGATCCGGCAAGACGTCACGAAGTGGATAGGCCTGCCATCAGGGCCGAAACCCCGAACGAGGCGCCAGCCGCCAGCTCGCGGGGTTCTAACATCCCGTCCATTTCCAGTTCGACCAATCCGTGCAGCAACGCCCGCCATGCGGAGCTTGCCTTCAAGGCCGCTCGCTGGTCTCCCAGACTCTTGAACAAGCTCACCGAGACTTCCCGGAAACCCTCTCTCTCGGCCAGCAACCCCGGCACCTTCGGATACTCCTTCATCATCGTGGCGTAAACCGCCGGGTGCAGCCGGCCAAATCGCAGGTACGCGCGGCAGGCGCTCCGGACGGCGGCCTCCCCTTCGAAGCGGGCCACTGTTCTCTTCAAGACCGCATTGATGCGCCGCATTCCCTCGGCCGCAACCGCGGCCTCGAGAATCTTCCGCTCCGGGAAGCGATAGTAGAGCGCATTGGGCGCCAGTCCAAGCTTCCGTGCGACGGCGCGCACCGAAAGACGCTCCAGTCCGTCGTGTTCGATGATTTCGAGCGTGGCTGCAATGATTGCTTGTTCACTTGTCTTGGCTGGATGAGCCATAGGAACCCCAATCGCAGTGTTATCCCACTGTTTAATATATAAAGACCTGTATATCTTTTGTTTAGGCAAGCGCCTTTGGCGGGCGGAGACGCTTCCCACGCACCTATTTTGGGATCGGCAAACTGACCAAACGGGTGTACGGGTGCCGTCGGGAGGGTCGGCTGAAGCTTTTGAGAGTCGCCTAATAGTGGCACGTTTACGGACCATTAGCAAGACATTCCTGAAAGCAAGCGGCAGAAGTGATGGTCTCGCTGAAGGAGGGGCGAGGCTCGCACTGCAATGCCGCTAAGACATGCATGCCGATAGGCACACGGCAGAAAGCCGTAGATCAATTGCAGATCGCCATTAATCTGGGCTTTATTGGTCAACTACATCGGCAGAAAGACAGAGAGAGCCTGAAGTTCCGGACCAGTCCGGCCGATTAGTGTATAGAGGTTACTCCGTCGGGGAGCAACATGCTACGCGGACCGGCAAGCGCGCACGCGATATCAACGACGCAGTGTGCTCACGCGCTCGGTACGCTGGTACTGGCCGTCGTGCTGGCAGGAGTTCGGGCGAATGCAGCCGCCGCTCTACCGACGCTGACTACATCGCGCGCAGTCCACGGCATGACTAACAACGAGGCGCGCCGCGGGTATCCGGTCCACCTGCACGATGTCTGCGTTCTCTACTACAACGCCGACGTCGGCAATCTGTTTATCAGCGATCCCAGCGGAAGCGTCTATGTGGATATGCGGGGCCAGCCGCGGCTCCCGCTGCGCGCCGGCGATCTGCTGGAAATCTCGGGAATCAGCGGTGCGGGAGGTTTTGCGCCGATCCTGAAACGGCCGGTGATCCGGATCACCGGACACCGGCCCCTTCCCCCGGCTCCCCGTGTCAGCCTCGATCACCTCCTCACCGGACTAGACGACACCATCTGGGTGGAAGTGGGGGGCATCGTTCGGTCCGTGGTGGAAGCGGACCATCTGACCGCCTATGCCGACCAGGGCGCTTCGGGTAAGGGGAACATTCTGCTCACCATCGCAACTGGCGCCGGCCGCCTCGACGTGATCACGCTGGAATCCGGCGGCATCGAGTACCACAACCTAGTGGACAGCGATGTAGTGGTGCGCGGCGTCTGCGCTCCCCGTTTCAACAAGAAAGGGCAGCTCATTGGCGTGCACTTATTTACGCCTAGTCTTTCGCTGCTGCGGATAGTGATGCGCCGCCCGCAGGATCCGTTTTCGCTGCCGGTCCGGGAACTGGGAAGCGTAATGCAATACACGCCGGACACGGCGCCAGGTCACCGCATCCGGGTAACCGGGGTGGTCACCTCAAGCTGGGGCGGGCGCTGGATCTCCATCATGGACCGCGGCCGCGGTATGATTCTGCAGAGTCCCCAGGCGAGCCTGCTGGCGATTGGCGATCTGGTTGACGTGGTGGGCTTCCCGGCAGTGATCGGTTATTCCGCAACGCTGGAAGATGTCGAGTGCCGCCGGATCGGACGCCAGGCACCGCCGCTGCCGCGGGTGATAACGGCCGCGGAAGGGTTCGAGGGCGACCCGGACTCCGAGTTGGTGCGAATCCGCGGACGGCTGCTCGGGCAGACGAAGACACCGGGCGAGTGGAATCTGCTGCTGTCGGCCGATGGGCGGGCTTTCACGGCTTCGCTGCCTGACTCGGGGTCGGAGGCCTTGGCGTCCTCGCTGCGCGACGGGAGCACGCTGGAAATCACCGGAATCTGCTCCGTGGAAGTCCTGCCCGATAAAACGCCCAAAGCAATACGGATTCTGCCGCGCTCTCCGGCGGACATTGCGGTCCTCGATCGGGCTTCATGGTGGACAGCTCCGAAGATCCTGATCGTGCTCGGCGTATCGCTGGGAATTATTCTGCTGGCTGGCCTCTGGGTGATTGTGCTGCGCGGACAGGTCGACGCCCGAACCGAAGCGCTCCGCGCCACGCTGGAATCGACAGCCGACGGAATCCTGGTGGTTGACTCGGCCGGGAGGATCGTCGCCTGGAATGGCAAATTCGCCGAGATGTGGTCCGTTCCGGCGTCCATCCTGGATTCGCGCGACCACGGCCGCCTGGTAAGCTGGGCGCTGCCGCAATTCAGGGACATCGCAGCCGCCCGGTCGCGGATGCAGGCGATCCTGGCCGATCCGGAAATCCACTCCGATGAGATTCTAGAACTGGAGGACGGGCGCATTTTCGAGCGCCATTCGGAGCCGCAGCACGTTCGGGGAAAAAACATCGGGCGGGTCTGGGGGTTCCGGGACGTGACGGCAGGCAAGAAACTCCAGGCGCGTCTGGATGAAGAGAAACATCTTCTCCATCAACTGATGGACAATCTGCCGGATCACATCTATTTCAAGGATCGGGGAGGGCACTTTACGCTGGTGAACCGGTCGCAGTCCACCGTTTTTGGTTGCCGCGATACAAGCGAACTCATCGGCAAGACCGACTTTGACTTCTTCACCCTCGAACACGCCAAGCCGGCGTGCGACGATGAGCAGGACCTGATCCACGGGCGCAAGCCGGTCGTGTCGAAGGAAGAAAAGGAGACCTGGGCGGATGGGCGCGAGACCTGGGTTTCGACTACCAAACTGCCCTTCCGGGACGCGGGCGGGCAGATCGTCGGAACCTTCGGCGTCTCGCGGGACATAACGGACCGCAAGCGGATCGACCGGGAACTCTCAGCCGCAACGCAGGCCGCCGAAGACGCCAGCCACGCCAAGAGCGAGTTCCTGGCCAACATGAGCCACGAAATCCGCACACCGATGAACGGCATCATGGGCATGACGGACCTGGCGCTGGAAACCGAGTTGACGGCCGAACAGCGGGACTTCCTGCTCACCACAAAGTCCTCTGCCGACAATTTGCTCACGCTGCTGAACGACATTCTGGACTTCTCCAAGATCGAAGCTGGGAGGCTGGACATCTCGCCGGTGGATTTCCGGCTGCGCGACTGTGTCACCGAATCGCTGCACGCGCTGGCGATGCGGGCCGATGAAAATGGACTGGATCTGCTGTGCCGGGTGGCGCCGGAGGTGCCCGATGACTTGCTGGGCGACCCGGGCAGGCTGCGCCAGATTGTGATCAATCTGGTGGGTAACGCCATTAAGTTCACCGTACGCGGCGAAGTGGCGGTCGAGGTCACTCTCGAACCTGGCGCCGGCGAGCGCGTGATGCTGCATTTCCGGGTGGCCGACACCGGGATCGGAATCCCTCCGGAGAAGCACAAGGCAGTGTTCGAGGCGTTCGAACAGGCCGACGCGTCGACCACGCGCAAGTACGGCGGCACGGGTCTGGGACTGGCGATCTCCCGCCGGCTGGTGGAACTGATGGGCGGACGCATCTGGCTGGAGAGCCCGCGCGCGGATCTCGCCGCGGATGCCCCTGGGCCCGGCTCCGCATTTCACTTCACGGTTGCCATGGCCTTAGGCGCGGCGCCCCCCCGCACGGACCCGGAGCCTCTGGACGGAGTGCCGGTTCTGATTGTGGACGACAATGCGACCAACCGGACGATTCTGGTGGAGATGCTGCGCGCGAGGGGGATGAAACCGCTGGCAGTGGAGAACGGCGAGGCCACGCTGGCAGCGCTCGAACAGGCGCGAGCCGACGGCTGCCCGTACCCGCTGGCGATCCTGGATTTCCACCTGCCAGACATGGACGGGTCCACCCTGGCGGCGCGCATCCGCGCGCAAGCGGAGTTGCGGGATACGCACCTGTTCATGCTGACCCCGTCCGGGCAGCGAGGCGACGCCGTGCGCTACAGGGAACTCGGAATCGAGGTGTACCTGCTGAAGCCGGTCAAACCATCGGCGCTGTTCGAGGCCATCGCTCGCTCGCTGGGGCAGCCGGCGGCGGGGTTGTTGCCGCTGACCCGCCATTTACTGAACGAATCTCGCCGCAAGCTGCGGGTTCTGCTCGCCGAGGACAACGCGATCAACCAGAAACTGGCGGTCAACCTGCTGGAGAAGCAGGGGCACTCGGTCACGGTGGCTAACGATGGCAACGAGGCGGTGGCGGCGGTGGAGGATGGTGAATTCGACGTGGTTCTGATGGACGTGCAGATGCCGAATATGAGCGGACTGGAGGCCACGGCGGCCATTCGAGCCCTGGAGCGCGGCACCGGCCGGCACCTCCCCATCGTTGCCATGACGGCACACGCCATGAAGGGCGATGAGGAGCGCTGTCTGGCGGCGGGAATGGACGGCTACATTTCGAAACCCATCCAGCCCGATCACATGATGGATGTGATCGCCCAGATTACTTCGCCCCCCGGTGAAACGGTGGAGCGTGCTCCGAATCATCACACTCCGGCCTAATCCCTCTTCGGCAGCGAGTTGCCATTGGGGGAACTTCGACATCCCACTCGACGTTCGGGTCACCGTGCCCCTGATCCAGCGCTTGAGGAGCCTGCCTTCTTCACTGATGGTGGGGATTCGACCGGGCCCGGCGCAACTGCGGATTACGCCACCGGGGTAATCCCGCACACCGCTCGCAACCTGTTTTCAAGACAAATACTTACGCTTTTGTTCCAGCCCTTCTCCGGTAGACACACGCTAACCCAAGCAGGCAGGTACCAGCCAGCAGCAAACTGTCCGGCTCAGGAACGGTGGGAGATGATGGAGGATCGATGGAACCGTTGAATTCGACATTGTATGGCGGATCAATGCTGCCTTGTTCCGCTACCTTAAGCACATAATTGCCCGCAGGCTGGTTCCCGAAATCGAAGCTTGGGGCTGTTCCGGTATGATTCGACCTTTGGGCGGAAAACTGGGAAGGATCCGCGGGCGATGCGCCACTCTTCGAAGAGCAGATTGTCAAGGCGGTTCTCCGCGTCTTGGGAAAGACGCCCGGCAAGCGGGAATCAACCACTTCCGTCACTGTGCCCCGCCCGCCCTTGCCCGGCGCCCAGGAGGCGTACTGGCGGGGAAGGTATCTGTTGAACAAGGGACATGAAACCCGCGTCCTCAGCATCCAATTCCTGGAGCAGGCGGCTCGCGCAGATCCCCAGTATGCCCCGGCCTACGCGGGTTTGACCACCGCCTGCGCCACCATGGCTTTCCACATGGAGGGCGACGTCGGCGAATGATTGGCCAAGGCCCGGAGCGCGGGCGGCCGTGCGCTCCAGCTCGATCCGGATTCTGCCGAAACCCTGGCTTCGCTGGCGATGTTGAGTTATGCTTTCGACCACGATTGGGCCAGTGCGGAGCGGGGTTTTGAACGTGCGTTGGAGCTCAATCCCAGCTCTGCTCGCGCCCACCTCCAGTACGGCCTGGGGCTGGTGACACGCGCCAAATTCGATGCCGCCATCGCGCACATCCGTCAAGGGCGGGCATTGGATCCCCTTTCCTACGCCATTGGCAACGATCTGGCGGTGGCCTTGGATTGCGCCGGCCGTTACGATGAATCGATCGCTTCCGCGCGGCAAACGCTGCGCAACGACCCCAAGTTCGCCTTTGCGCGCGTTCCCCTGGGGATGGTGCTCGCCGCCAAGGGCAATTACACCGCCGCCATTGCCGAGTTCGAACAAACGATCCGGACGATGGGCCGCGGCGGCTGGGTTCTTGGCCCCATGGGCTACGCCTTGGCCCGCGCCGGCAGGACGGTGGAAGCCCAGAATATCGTCAGGGAAATGGAACCCGAGGATGGCGCGGGTGTGGCGCTCGCCTATGTCTACGCCGGCCTGGGCGACAAGCCGCAGGCCCTGGATGCCCTGGAGCGCGCCTATGCGCAGCACGTCGTGAACCTCAACTTCATGGCCGTGGATCCGCTCCTGGCCACCCTTCGCGCGGAGCCCCGCTTTTTGGCGCTGAAACGCCGCATGGGGTTGTGAGCCGCGGCGCCAGTTGACGGCGGTCGGAGTCCGTCGGGTGTTCGCGATCGCGCCACGCGTTGGCGAACTCGCGCGCGGTCCACAACCCGCTTTTCCGGACGCCGCGACCTGCTCTGGCGGCGGGCCGCTGCGGGATCACGGCAAGCGTGATCGCTTCGCCAAGATCGATTCGCGACGGAGGTTTGCCGAAGTAAATGCGGCTGGCCGCTCCGGCTCCCTGGATGTTGCCGCCGAACGGCGCAAGGTTCAGATAGGCTTCCAGAATGCTGTGCTTTGAGTAACGCGCTTCCAGCCACAACGCCTCGGGCCGCGCAACTGGGGACAGTTTTTCGCGGGCATCGTGCCCACTTTCGCCGAGAGCTTTGTTTCGATATTATGTTTGGCGAGAGATTTTGGGGAGGCGGGATCCGCGTTCAGGAATGCGTGCCTGGGTCGCGGCCGCCTAGAGGTTTTCGATGCGTCTGGGAGGGCTTCCATGAGAGCATGCAAACGAACACTGGTACTGCTGACGCTGGCTGCCTGGACCATGGTTCCAGGCTGGAGCCAGGCGCCCACATTCACGATTTCGACCGTGGCCGGCACCGGCAACGCCGGCGATTCGGGCGACGGTGGACCGGCCACCAGCGCCGAGCTGAATGGTCCGCGCGGCGTTACTGAAGATGTATTCGGGAACCTGTACATCGCGGAATATTACGGACAGCGCGTGCGCAAGGTTACTCCAGGCGGCGTCATCACGACATTGGCCGGCAACGGCACCGCCGGCTATTCGGGCGATGGCGGACCGGCCACCAGTGCCGAGTTGAACGGACCTTATCGCGTGACCGTGGATATCGCGGGGAACGTCTACATTCCCGACTCCGCGAACAACCGCATACGCAAAGTCGCGCCCAATGGCACCATCACCACCGTGGCTGGCAACGGCAATACTGCTTACTCGGGCGACGGGGGCGCGGCTACCAGCGCGGCGTTGGACTTTCCGGAGGCGGTCGCCTTCGATTCCGCCGGCAACTACTACATCGCCGATTCGGCCAACGACGTGGTTCGCAAGGTCAACTCGAGCGGCACCATCACCACCGCGGTCGGTACCGGCGCTCAGGGTTATTCGGGCGACGGGGGACCGGCCACCAGCGCCACGCTGGATAATCCCGTGGGCGTCGCGGTGAACGCGTCGGATGACCTGTACATCTCGGACCAGTTGAACAACGTAATCCGCAAAGTGACGAACGGCATTATCACCACCGTGGCCGGCACCGGCGCCTTCGCCTTCGGCGGCGATGGCGGACCGGCCATCGACGCCGCATTTGGTTATCCAGCCAGCATTGGCCTGGATGCCGCCGGCAACCTTTACATCCCGGACATTAATAATTACCGGATTCGCGTGCTGTTGACCGGCGGCACGATCGCGACCGTGGCGGGCGACGGCGTTGAGGGCTACGGCGGTGACGGCGGGCCTGCGCTGGACGCTGCATTGAACGCGCCCCGCAGCGTGTCGGTGGCCCCCAACGGTAACGTCTACATTGGCGACTTTGGCAACAATAGGGTGCGGATGCTGACACCGGCACTCCCCGCCAATACTCCCACGATCGACAATGGCGGCGTGGTAAGCGCCAGCAGTTTTGGTGAATTCACTTCGCTTTCGCCCGGCTCCTGGATCGAGATTTATGGAGCGAGCCTGGCCACCACTTCGCGTTCCTGGCAGACCTCGGATTTCACCGGTAACACCGCTCCTACTTCGCTCAGTGGCACCAAGGTCACTATCAGCGGACAGGAAGCTTTCCTCGACTTCATCAGTCCGGGGCAGGTCAACGTGCAGGTGCCCTCCGGCATTGGCACCGGCATTCTGCTGATGACCGTGACGGCCCCCGGCGGCACCAGTTCCACTTACGAGATCGTGGTGAACGAAATCGAACCGGGATTCGACGCTCCCCCCTCCTTCAAGATCGGCGGGACCCAGTACGTGGTGGCTTTGTTCGGCGATGGCACTTACGTGCTTCCCACGGGTGCGATCCCGGGCGTCAACTCACGGCCAGCCAACCCTGGCGAAACGATCACTCTCTATGGTGTCGGATTTGGCGCGGTTACGCCGGACATTCCGGCGGGACAGATCGTGCAACAACTGAACGAATTGACCGCCAATTTCAGTATTTCGATTGGCGGGGTGCCCGCCACGGTGAGGTATGACGGACTAGCGCCGAACTACGTCGGCCTCTATCAGTTCGATGTGACGGTTCCACAGGTTGCGGCCGCGAGCGCAGTGCCTGTGACTTTCACGCTGGGCGGGACCGCCGGAACACAGACCTTGTATATCGCCGTGCAGTAAGCCGAAAGCGGCTTTTCTCACCGGCCCTCACCGCTGTGCAGCTCGATCTGTTGCAGAGCGCGGGCGCCATACTTGCCTTTGGGGTCGGCCTGGTATGCGGCGCGGAACTGCTCGATGGCTTGCTGCGGCTGACCCATCGCCAGCAGCGCCATGCCAACATTCAGCCGCGTGTTGGCGAACAAAGAGGCGTAGGTCTCGCTTCGCAAACGCAAGACCCGCTCGATGGCTTGTTCGGCTTCCGGCCGGCGGCCCAGCACGGCTAGCGCCCAGGCACGCGTGGCCAAGTGCCAAGGCTCGGCCCTTGCCGCGACCGATCCCTTGGCGATGCGCATGGCCTCATCGACCAACTCGAGAGCCTTCAGCGGCTCGTTCCCTTGCTCCAACAGCAATTCCGCGAGATCGATCCGCGACGACCCCGAGTTGGTATCTCCCATCTCGATACTGGCTTGCAGGCACTTCTGTGCTTCCTCATATCGGCGCTGGTCTCCTAACGACTCGCCGAGCGAATCCAGCAGGCCCGCCCGGTCGGAGCGCGGATTGACCAGACTGGTTAACGCGGCGTAGCCCTTCACGAACGCCAGGCGGTAGCACCGTTCGGCCTCGGCTGGGCGGTTCGCGAGAGCATGGCTCAGACCCTCCATTTGGAGGAGGCTGGCATTCGGTCTGCCGAAGTTCAGCCGGCCGAGCCAGCGGATCGCGCGATCATAGTCGCCGGCGCACCAGGCTGGCTTCGCCAGGAGAAGCGCCGCGACGTCCCGTCCAACGAGGATCAGCGCAACCGGGAGTAAGACCAGCAGGGCCCTGGCGTGCTTTGCGAGGGCGGATATCGGAACCAACCGATTCACCCAATCCAACGGCGCAATGCAGCCGAAAAGAAGAATGACCACGAACAGTATCCAGTTCTCCGGTGCCCAGATTCCCGCGCTGAATCGGGAGGGTACGGGCGATTCCGCGCCCGGAGCGGAACGGCGGCGGCATCTGGTCCAGGCCCAGAAGGCCCCGCTCGCCAGTAACATGAGCGACAGCACTCCTGCACGCAGAGCCAGCGCCGGCGCGCCCGGCCACACTCCCTCCGCGGCCACTTCGACCGAAGCCCCTGCCACTGGAAGGCCCAGTAGCAAGGCGCACAGCTTCCACCTCAGCGGACGGGCGTGCCGGTCGAAATCGGCCTGGCCAGTCGCGACATCGATGCCCGGCAGGGGCCCGGCAGCCGCCACCAGAGCGGGTTCGTCCGCCAGCATGTTCTCGGCCCTGCCTCGCAACCAGGCCGAAATCAGCAGGATACTCACAAGCAGCCCAATCATGCAGGCTGCCAGCGGCAATCCATAAGACATGGCAACTCGCGCCAACGAACGCGTTTCCGCCAGCACCCAGACGCTGCCCTCCGGCGTCACGGCAACATTGGTAATCGCGGTGCATCTTGGTGGGACGCCTGGATTCCGCCACTGGCCACAGTCGAAGGTCAGCAGGCCGGCCGAACTCGCGATCCAAATTCGTCCGTGCGATTCGACCAGCCCATCGAACCGCTCGGGTTCGGTCAGGCCCATTTCGCGCCAGCCATAGCGGGCCGCGATGCGGCCATCGGGCGCCACCGCGGCCACTTCCCCGGTGCGCCATAACCACAGCCACATGTTTTCGGTGTCATGGCCAATCGGCCAGACCTCGGCGAGATTCAGGCCTGGTGAGCGGACCTCGCGCCACGTTTCGCCATCCTGCGTCCACAGCCCGCGCCAGAATACCCACAGCCGGCCGTCGCCAGTCACGTCCAGGAAGGGATGGTAATCACGGGAATCCTTACCGGCGGGCGGCACGACGCCGCCCAGGCTGCGGATAGTCCACCGGGCGCCATCGAAGTGCGACAGGTTGCCATCCTTGTCAACAATCCAGACGCCGGAGCGCCCGGCCACCATGTCGAAACCCGCGTGGGTCTTCGCCGCATCCGTATAGAGGCGCCAGCTCTGCCCGTCGAAGCGGATGGCGCCTTCGCCGATGGCGCCCCACACTTCCTCGTCGCGCAGCGCCAGGCCGCTGTGGAGCCGGTCCGCGTGAGAGCCGAACTGGTTCTTGCCGTAATGAGTCCAGTGGTCGCCGTCCAATCGGCACAGCCCACCCTTGATGGAGATGGTCCACACGGCGCCCCGGCTGGACACCTCCAAACCCCATGCGCCGCCGGGGACCTGCGGAGTGGGCGTCCACGCGCCATCCTTGAAATGAAACACGGCGCGCGACGCGCGGAAGTACGGCATGACGCGTGGGAGGACAAGAGGGCGCAGCACGAGTAGCGCCAGTGGCACGCCAATTAACAGAGCGGTCATCAGCCGAGCGTGCCGGCGTAACGGAAGCTTCGCCATGGGCCGAGCTTAACATACCAGGCAAAAAGACCTGATACTGGTTTTTGTTATTTGTGGAATTGGGACGCGAGAAGTCTGAGGCGCGACCGCTCCCTTCGGTCGCGGCTCCGATTGAGTGGCGAAAATACATCGGAGCCGCGACCGTCAGGGAGCGGTCACCATCGAAAGGGCTGGTGGATTTCTCGCGTCTTTATGTGGTGGCGCGCTTGGCGACGGCGTTGTTGGTCCGGGTGTTGCCGTCCCTGCCCGGCCGGCTGATTTCGAGTTTCAGGCTGTCGCCGTCGAGCGTCCCCTTATAACTGGTCACGAACGAGTTGCCGTTGAACTCGCGCTTCACCGAGAAGCTGATGTTGTTGCCATCCACCTTGCCATCCGATATGGCGGTCTCCATGGCATTGCCGTCGCGTCCCGGCTGGCTGACAGTGCCGGTGAGCGCGGCGCCATCGATTTTCAGGCTCAGGGTCACCTGCATGGTGCCGCCGCGGCCCTGCTGTTCAAAAACCCATTTACCACTGGCGTCCGCAGCCATCAGGCAGAGCGTCACCGCCAGCAAAATCGTCGTTACAAAGAGCAACTTTTTGATCATAGTAAATGGTTAGGCGTCGGGGAATGCTGGAACGTTACCGGGTGGGATGTGGAAGCCGGGAGTCGGGAGGCAGAACGCCGAAGACGGAAGTCAGTAGACGGGAGCCAGGAGCCGGTGGCCTGGTGGCGCGGGAGCGGCGGCGTTTGCCTGTAAGGGGTTAGCCGGACCGGGCGTGCCCGTTCCCTACCTCACTTCTGTCTCCTGTCTCCTGTCTTCTGACTTCTGCCTGTTGTTAGAATGGTGCGTTGCCGGAACTGGTCGCAACCGTAGTTGTCCCCACGCTGGCTGCCGATCGAAGACTGCTGGAATGCCTGGAATCGCTCGCGCAACAGACGCGGCGCGATTTTGAAGTCATCGTGGTGGATAACAGCGGGCGCGGCCTGGTGAAGTGCCATGCAGTGCCGCCCGGGATCCGCGTCATCGCAAACAGCCGCAACGTGGGGTTCGGGGCGGCCATCAACCAGGGGCTGCTGGCTTCCGGCGCCCGGTATCTGGCTACCTTGAACGACGACGCAGTGGCGCATCCCGGCTGGCTGGAAGCTCTGGTTGGCGCGCTCGAGCGGCGGCCGGACGCGGGAATGTGCGCGTCGCAGGTGCGGCTGTACGGCGAAGACCGGCTGGATTCGGCCGGCATGCTTTTGGCGCGCGACGGGAGCAGCAAGCAGCGCGGGCACGGAAGAGCGCCGGAGGATTTTCCGGTGGAAGAGGAGGTGCTGTTGCCGAGCGGATCGGCGGCCATGTACCGGCGCGCGATGCTGGACGAAATTGGAGGCTTCGACGAACGTTTCTTCCTTTATTGCGAGGACACCGATCTCGGTCTGCGCGCGCGCTGGCGGGGCTGGAAGTGCCTGTACTCGCCGCTGGCGGTGGTGGAGCATCACTATTCGCACTCGGCGGGGGAGGCTTCGCCGTTGAAGGCCTGCCTGGTGGAACGCAACCGCCTGTTCGTGCTGGCCAAGAACTTTCCCGCGCGGATGCTTTGGCCGGCGCCGTTTGCCGCGATGGCGCGGTATTTCTGGCACTTCCTGTACCTGGCGCAAGGCCGCGGCAGCGCAGCGCGGTTTCGCGCCGGGGGGCACAGCGGCGCGCGTATGCTGTGGTACGTGATTCAGGCGCACTGGAGCGCGCTGCGGAATGCGCGGTGGTTGTGGCGGGAACGCCGGCGCATCGGGCGGAGCGCCCGCATCACGCCCACAGTATTCCGCCGGCTGGCGCGCGCGGGCGAGATCGGCGCCCGGCGGGTGGCGGAGCAATGAACATGCAGGCGCCCGGACCCGGCTCGCTGCTGGTGATCGTTCCGGCTTACAACGAACAGGGCGCGGTGGGTGAGGTCGTCCGCGAACTGGAGCAGCACGTGCCCGGCGTTCCCGTGCTGGTGATCGACGATTGTTCGGTGGATGCGACGGTGGATGTGGCGCGCACAGCGGGCGCCCACATTCTTTCTCTGCCCCACCACCTCGGTCTGGGCGGTGCGGTGCAGGCCGGATATAAGCTGGCCTTCGAGCTGGGTTTCGAATACGTGATCCGGGTAGATGGCGACGGGCAACACGACCCGCGCGACATTCCGCGAATCCTGGACAAGCTGAAAGAATCCGGCGCGGAAATGGTGATTGGCGCGCGCATGAACGGGGAGCGCATGCGGCGGACGCGGGCCCTGGGCGCGCGCTTCTTCCGCCTGGTGCTGCGCCCGATTCTAGGCAAAACGGTGAACGATCCGACCTCCGGCTTCGTGGGTGTCAACCGGCGCGCGCTGGCGTTATTCAGCGCCAGCTTTCCCCTGGAATACCCGGAGATCGAGGCGCTGGTGGTGTTGCAGCGCAGGCGGTTCCGTTTCGAGGAGGTTCCGTGCCACATGCGTCCGCGCAGGGCCGGCCGCTCCTCAATCAACGGGCTGCGGCCCCTTTACTATATCGTTCACGTGCTGCTGGGCGTTTTTGTGAACATACTGAGATATGACGGGCGGTGGCGGCGCCGGCTGCGGCAGGGCCGGAATCCGGACGCCGGCGCCGCGGGCGGTGGATAAATGGATCGTTTGTTGCACGTCAGCGCGGGCATTTGCCTGCTGTTGCTGGTGATGGTGCTGATCTCGGTGCGGCGCTCTCACATCCGGGTGGAGTATTCGGTCACCTGGCTGGTGGCGGCGACGGCGATGCTGGCGCTGTCGCTGGCGCGGCCGGTGCTCGAATACATCCGCCGCCTGCTGGGGCTGCCGGACACGCCGCTGGCGATATTCCTGCTGGCGGGGGCGGTTTTCCTGTTGGTGTTCTTCCGCTTCACGCTGATCATTTCGCGCCTGCGCGACGACAACATCGCGCTGGCGCAACGGGTAGCCATCCTCGAATACCATCTCCGCGCGCTCGCTCGTCATGAAAGCTAAGGCCGGCAGAAAAAAACGCGCCGCGCCCGCGCCGCCCAGCGCCGCCGCCCCGCGCCGCGATTGGCGCCCTTATCTGGCGGCTGGCGCTGCGCTGGCCGCGGCGATCTGGGCTTATGCTCCCGCGCTGAACGGAGCTTTTTTGTTCGACGACACGGTGCTCCCGTTCGCCCTGCCCGATGTGTCGTCGCCATTCCGGGCCTGGGTTCACGGCGTGCGCCCGGTGCTGATGGCCAGCTATTGGGTGAACGCGCGGCTCTCCGGCGACGACCCGTTTTCCTATCACGTGGTCAGCCTGGCGATCCACCTGGCCGCCGCGGCGCTGGTGTTTCTGATCGTGCGGCGGCTGCTCGAGTGGTCGCAGGCGCCTCCGGCGCGCCGCACGCTGTTGGCGGGCTTCGCCGGTGGCTTGTTTCTGCTGCACCCCATCCAGACCGAGTCGGTGGCCTACCTGGCCGGCCGCTCCGAAGCACTCAGCGTGATGCTGCTGCTGGCCGCCTACGCGGTGTTCCTTTACCGCCGCCGGGCAGCCATCACGTGGGGAATCATGCTCCTTGTGTTGGCGCTGTTTGGCCTGGCGGTGCTTTCCAAGGAGCACACCATCGTGCTGCCGGCGCTGTTGCTGCTCACCGACTTCTGGTGGAATCCTGGATTTTCTTGGCGCGGCGCGCGCGCCAACTGGCGCTTGTACGCCCCTCTGGTGTTGGGCGCCTCCGGCGCCGTGGCGTTTCTCTGGAAGGCGATCCTCTATTCGCCGAGCGCGGGATTCGGCTTGCGTGGCGTGTCCTGGTATCAATATTTGTTTACCCAGGGGCGGGCGCTGTTCGTCTACCCGGCCGAGTTTCTCTTGCCGGTTCGACTGACCGCCGACTGGGACTTTCCGGTTTCCCGCGGCATTTTCGATCACGGCGCCATTTTCGGTTTGATCGCGCTGGCGGCGCTGGCCGCCGCGGCGTGGCATTACCGCCGCAGGTTTCCGCTGGCCTGCTTCGGCTTCTTCGCCTACCTGGTCCTCATGTCGCCGACCTCGTCGATTTTGCCGATTGCCGACCCGTTGGCGGAGCGGCGCCTCTACACGGGGATGTTGGGATTGCTGCTGATCGTAGTGGACCTGGCGGGACGCATCCGCACCGACTCGCGGAAGCTGGCGGCGGCATTGGTTGCCTTGCTGCTGGTGGCCGCCGCGATCACTCACGCGCGCGCGGCGGTTTGGGCCGACCCGCTTGCGCTGTGGCAGGACACGGCGGCCAAATCGCCGCACAAGCGCCGCGTGCTGTTTCAACTCGCCAGCGCATACGCCGACGCGGGCCGCTGCCAGGACGCGGTTGAAGAGTACCAGAAGGTCGCGGACGCCTGGCCGCCGGATTACGACCTGCTGATCGATTGGGGGCTTGCCTACGATTGCGTGAACCAGCCGGAACTGGCGCTCGAAAAACTGCGCCAGGCGGCGGCCATAGAGCCGAGCGCGCACGTGTATACGCAGATGGCCAAAGTGTACGGGGAGCGCCGCCGCTGGGCCGAAGCGTTGGATGTCCTGGCCGTCGCCGAAAGAATCGATCCGAACTTCGCCATCACCTACATGTACAAAGGCGACATCGATCTCTCGCTGAATCACGCGGCGGAGGCGGTGGCGGATTATCGGCGGGCGCTCGAGTTGCAGCCCGCGCTCGATGTGGTGCGCAAGAAACTGGCCGCCGCGCAAGACCAGCTCAACCGGCACTGACATGCGTCCCCTCACCATTGGCGTCAACGCGCTGTACCTGCTTCCCGGCGCCGTGGGTGGCACCGAGATCTATTTGCGCGGCCTGCTGGCGGGGCTGGCCGAGATCGACCCGGTGAATCGCTACGTGATTTTCACCAACCGCGAAACCGGTCCCGATCTCGCGCCGGCACGGCCTAACTTTCGCGTCGCGCCGCAGGCGGTGCGCGCCGCGTCACGGCCGCGGCGGATTCTATGGGAGCAATCCGTGCTGGCGCTGGAAGCGGCGCGCCGCGGCCTGGACGTGATGTGGAACCCGGGATTCACCGCACCGCTCGCCGCGCCTTGCCCGCAGGTCACCATGTTCCACGACTTGCAGCACAAGCGTCATCCCGAGAATTTCCGTTGGTTCGATCTGCCGGTCTGGCGATTCTTCCTATTCTGGTCGGCGCATGTTTCGCGCCTGCTGCTGGCTCCTTCGCAAGCCACCGCGAACGACCTGAAACGCTACTACCGGCTGCCGGAAGACAAGGTCCGCGTGGCGCAGCATGGCGTCGACTCGGCTTTCTTCGGGATTGCCGCGCGGCGCCGGCCCGAGCGCTTCCTGCTGGCCGTCTCCACCTTGCACCCGCACAAGAACCTGGATGCGCTGCTGCGCGCCTTTGCGGTGTTTCGCGAGCGCTATCCCGACGTCCGCCTGGTGGTGAGCGGCCTGCACGGATTCTCCGCCGGCTACCTGCATAACCTGCGCGACGCGCTGGGCCTCGGCGATGCGGTCGATTTTCCCGGCTGGATTCCGCGCGAGGAATTGTACGGCCTGTTCGCGCGCGCCTGGGCGTTCGTCTATCCATCGCTGTTCGAGGGCTTCGGGCTGCCGGTTCTGGAAGCGCTAGCCGCGGGAGTGCCGACCGCCTGCTCGGCCATCGAGCCGCTCAATTCCATCGCCGGCGACGCTGCCCTGCGATTCGACCCGCGCGACCAGGCAGCTCTGCTGGCAGCCATGTTCCGCATCACCGAGGACGAAGATCTGCGCCGCAAGCTCGCGAGCGACGGCCCGGCGCGCGCATCCCATTTCTCCTGGCGCTTCACCGCTCAGATCACGCTCGAGGCGCTGGAAGACGCAGCGAGGGAGTAAGGGTTGGCCTGGGTAGTGAGCGTCTGGAACCCTGTATCCTGGTATCGGGAAGTGGCGTTATGACTCCGGTCGAAAAGATGAGCGACGAAGACTTTACGCGGCGCGCCCTCGCGGTTCTGCAGCGCGAACTGGGGCTGGACGGCCTTGCTCGCTTCCTGCGCGTGTATCGATCCGGCCCTGGCGACTATACCCGTGATCGGCACCGCTGGCTGGAAGGCGCCACGATCCAGGAAATTATGGCCGAAGTGGAGCGCCTGGACAAACCTGCCGCTTAGTCGCCAGTCTAGCCGCGAACACCGTAGAGGCGAAGTACACCGCGCCTGACGCCGCGGCATCACATATTCTGCGCCGCGGCGATGGCTTTCTTCGGGTCGATCAGGTTGCGGCGTCCGTCAGCCGTTTTCTCGGCGGTCTTACGGATAATCTCGATCACCTGCGGCGGCGTGAGCTTCGGATTCACCACCAGAATCTTGGCCGCCAGGTTGGCCACGTTGGGAGAGGCCATCGAGGTGCCCGACATCTTGAGGCGGTCGCCGCCGGGGATGTAGCTCTCCACTTCGTAGCCGTTGGCGTCCACCACCACGGTCGGACCGTAGCTGGTGAACGATGCCTCGTCGCCCGCCTTGTCGACCGCTCCCACCGTGAGCAGGTTCGGCACCTTCAGGGCGGCCGGAATCGCTTCCTCAAAGCTCGAATCGGCATTGGCGTTGCCGGCGGCGGCCACGAAGAGAATCCCCGGCGCGGAGAGCATGGCTTTCTCCAGTGCGTTTTTCTCGACTTCGTACCACTCGCGGGCGGTCTTTTTCCGCTCCTCAACGTCCTTGCCGATGGCGCACTTCTCCATGTCGTCTTCGTATTCCTTGACCGAAGCGCCCCAACTCATGTTCACGACTCTTACCTGGTTCCTCTTAAAGAAGTCCACGTAGTCATGAATGGCGTCGGCTCCGCGGTCGGCTAGCTCACGCGAAGGGCAGGGGTCGGGAATCATCTTCCAGTCGAAAGTAATGCGGCCGGCCACCAGGCGCGCATAGGGATTGCCGGCCGTAAGAATGCCCGCCACATGGGTGCCGTGCGCGTAGATGCTGAATAACGAGAGTTCTTCGATGAAGGGCTTCACCTGGTCCGGCTTGAGCTTGGACAAGGTCTGCTTCACCTCGGTGGATTCGGGGCTATCCACGTTGGCTTGCAGGTCGGAAAACCCTTTCAGTTCCTGTTTGGCTTCCGGATAGCGCGCCGACTGTGCGGCATTGAGCGGGAACAGATTGCCGGTGGTCTTGCGGCTCTCGATGTCGTAAGCCAGGACGGCCGGCTGGCTGGCGGCGTCCTTCAGCACGCGGTCGCGGAAGATCGCCAGGTCGACGCCGCTATCCCACACGGCCACGTTGACGGGTTGGTAGTTCTTGCCCGGCTCCAATGTGACTTCGCGCGCGGCCCAGATGTCTTGCTTCTCCTTGGCGTGCGCGGTAAGGTAGGCGCCCAGCGCCTCGTTCAGAGTGTCCTTCAGCGGGAGTCTCTCCACCAGGTACATGCGAATGCTTGGCAAGGCGTGCGCCAGGTCGGAACTGAGCCCGCCGGTCTTTGCCACCACGGGGTCGAAACTCGCCTGGAGCTGGCCCATCAGGAGCGCTTCCGAGATGATCTCGACCTGGCCCTTGGTGGACTTCAAGTCGTTCTGCACGACGTCGAAGGGCAGGCCGTCGAGAGCGTGCATGAGCGAGGCGTAGACGGCCTTGCGGTAGGCGGGCGAATTGCGGTCGGCGGTTTCGCGCCGCGCATCGAGAATGGCGCGCGTGATCAAGCCGCTCAGGGCCTTCGCCGCGGGCTTTTCTTCGAGGGCTTTCATCTCATCCAGTTCCCGGCGGACCGCGTCGTCATGGCCTTCCAGGAGATCGAGCGAAAGCAGGGTACCCAGCAGGCCGCGCTTGGTGGCGGCGTCGTCGATCTCGTAATCGCGCAGCACCGACTCCACATTGGTCCTGACCTGGGCCGCGAACGGGCGGAAGGCCTGTTCGGAGCGCACGAGGTCCTCGACCTTCCCGCTGATCGAGTATTGGAACACCGGGACGTCGGCCGCACGCGTGATCTTCTTCTTCGGCGGCTGGGCCAAGAGAACGACCGGAATCAGGAAACAAGCGAATCGGGCAACGAGTCTGGTATGCATGAGTCTGATGATGCCACCTTCCGCAGAGCCGGCGCAAGCGAGCGAGGTGTGTGTCTCACCTTCCGGCCGTTTCACCACCCGGTTCCAGCGAGAGGCGCTCGAAGACGCAGCGAAGTGGATGAGGATGAGGCGAGTCACCCCTGTCAGGTCCCAGGCTCGTGCGTGACACGTCCAGGTTGACGGTCGTCAATTCTCCTGGAGAGCCGGTTTCCGGTAAGCCCACTTTCCCTCCACAATGCATCGGGGTAGATTTAATGGTGATGCGTCCTCCAAGTTCTGGTCTATCCGTCCTGACGTCCACGCTGTTGGTGATTGGTCCGTTCACTATCCCGGCACGGAGCCAAAATGATAACGGTGTGTGCGACGGCAACACTGCGGAGGTAACCGCGTGCCTTGTCGAGCACTATAAGACGGCGGACGCTGATCTGAATGCCATATACCAGAAGGCGATAAAGTCTGCGACCGAATACGGCTCCACTGATTTGGCAAATCTCAAAGACGCTCAGCGAAAATGGATCGCATACCGCGATGCTGTTTGTGAAGCCGAGTTTGCGCTGTATCATGGTGGCACCGCTGGCGGCCCAGCGAAATTCGCCTGCCTGTGGCGAATCACAGATCAGCGCACGCACGACCTCAAGGAAGCGTACCTTTTCCCAGACGGCGTGTCCTCAGGAGTCGTGCAGGCGAAGGGACCAGCTCGTGTCTTCAAGCCTGCACTGGAGCAGATCCAATCCAAAACACGCATTCCGATCTTGCTGCCGTCGAAATTGCCATCTGCCATTCCCGAGAGCAGTATAAAGCTGGCTTGGGGCGAGGTAAGAGAGGACGGTTACTTCATTTCGCTTTTCTACACCGCGGATGCCGCTGCTAGCTATGCGGCCGGTTTCGGTGGCTCCACGCGTGTTCTCCAAGCCCGAGATCTGCCCCATAGCGCCCTCGTCGCACTGTCGGATGGTCGTACCGGGATCTTCAACCCTGTTTCTTGTGGCGGGTCCTGTGCTCCGGCGAATCTCTGGTGGGAGCAAAACGGCGTGATGTACCATATCCAAGTAAAGCTAGGGTCCGGCTTGCCCGAGAAAGAACAGCAGAAGATCCTGGTTGAAACGGCGAATTTGACTGTCGCCGTCCGATGAGAGTCCGATAGACGGGTTAGCGGAAACTGGCAATCCACTCGGCCATCTCGGACTTTGGCCCTGCCGGTGGCCCCGGGCCCGCCCTACTCGATTCGTTTCCCGAATGCCGCCATGCCCTTCGTGAGCACCGTCTTCGGATACTCGCCAGATCCGCATAGCTTGAACGAACCGAAGTCCTTGTACCAGTCGCCATCGGGCGCGACCGGTTCAGACTTGACCCATTCTTGCAGGTGCAGCAGATCCTCGAGCGCGATGTCGCGCTGCTGAACCCGTTCGAGCAGATGCTGCCAGAGAGCCTGAGGGAGCTTAGAGAACCGAATCTTCGGCAATCGCGTCCTTCCCAAAAACCGCGCGGATCAGGTCTTCGCCGGCCGCGTTCTTGCGCGTGGGCTCCTGCTCCTCCATGAACCGCTTGTATGCGGCCTTCAGGTTCGCCTTGGCATC
>DASWZP010000328.1:0-3218 GCA_036404395.1 Bryobacteraceae bacterium
GGGAGCACCCGGCGCAGGTATTGAATCATGCGCTCCGGCGGTCCCTGGGCCGGCCAGCCGCTCGAATGCCTTTCGGTCGAAAGAGCGAAAACGCGAGGGTTCCAGAAAAGCACAAGCGCGTCCGGCGCGGTCTGGCGGCGCACCACGGCGCAGAGTTCTTCGTAATTCGGCGCTGTTACGAGCGTGTCGTTCGGATCGGGACGGAGCAGAACCGCGTTTGCGGCCGGAGCGAACAGCAGCAGCGCAGCGGCGGCCACATCGCGCAGCCGCACGAAACGCCCCGGCACACGGTCGGCGAGTATCCGGAAGCCTTCGAATATATAAACCATGTAGATGGGCATGACGCACAGCAGGTACCTGGGGCTGGGCGACCAGTACACGCCGATTGCGGCAAGGATCGCCAGCAGATAAAGCTCGGCGATTCCCAAACCGGCGCGAACTCGCTTCCAAAACGCGAAGAGCGCCAGTAAGAGCGTCGCCGCCCAGAGCAGATAACGGAAGTACTGGCTCAATGGGTTGGCGAAAACATAGGACAAGTATCCGGCATACGCCGCCGCATGTTCGGCGATGCGCGGGATCGACAGCGTGAACTGATGGGCATAACTCGAGTCCCTGTAGAGTAAGAGATTATTCAATATCACCAGCGGCGCGAACGCGGTTACGGTGGCAACCAGGAACGCCGTCAGCCGGCGCTTTCGCAGGAGTTCGGTTCCGGCGACCGCCAACAGAAATGCCAGCCCGAATGGGCGAATGAGATACGCGCCCGCAATACCGAAGCCGGCCAGCAATCCCCATTTCCAGGGATTCGTTTCATTCAGACGCCGGTCGTAAATGTGCAGAAGCAGAAGCAGCACGAGAAAGGATACAAACTGGTACGGCGCGTCGGAACCGAATCCATCGAAGTTCGAAAGAAACAGCGTGGAGAAGCCCAGCGCCACGATCAGAAGCAAGGAGTAGAGCGGCGGCAGGGTTCTCCGGGCATACCAATAGACCGGCCCCAACGAGAGCACAAGGAAGGCTACATTCACCAGCTTAAATAACCTGATATTCAGCCCGAAGACGGCATATAACGGCGCGAGCAGAAGCGGGTATCCGGAAGGATACGAATTGGCGCCGGCTTCGGTTGTCGATTCGGGCTGAAAGACATAGCCGGTCTGCGCATAGGGCAACCCTTTCACGATATTGCGCGCATGCATCACATACATCGCCCAATCGGTTCCTTCGGAGTGCATGCCGGGCGACAGTTGGGCGGCCAGGGAGGCGTAAAGGAAGACCACAAACGCCGCTGCTAAAACAGGAATCGCCAGACGGGTTTTCATCCCTTGAGTACCCAAAACTGATTGCGTGGAACCGGCGCCGTTGGATCGGCGGCCAGGCGCATGCATATGTTTTGCCCCTTGCAGGGCGGCTGGTGCGACATGTGGACGCAGGGAGAGCAGGGTATTTTCAGGTAATGAATTTCATCGAGAGCGGTCGAGCTTGGGCGCAGCAGCGTGCGCGGATCGGTCGGCCCCCAGAACGAGACCGTCCGGCGGCCCAGCAGCCGGCTGAAATGCAACAGCGCCGAATCGATGCACAGCACCTCGTCCATGGCGGCAACGATCCGCACCGATTCCTTCAAGCTCGTTTTTCCGGCGTGATTGTGAACTACGGCGCGGCCTCGAAACCGGCCCTCGAATAGGATCGTCATCTGTTCGAGTTCGGCGCGGTCCGCGGGTCCCCCCAGCAGATGCAGTTCCACCGCCGGCTCGTATCGCGCGATCCGCCGCGCCACAACCCCCACCCACTCTTCGCGGCGCAACATCCGCTCGCGGCTCAACCCGGAACAAGCCGGCGCAATCGCCAGCCGGAACGGGTCCCTTTCGAAACCGCGCTCTCCCAGCCGGCGCCGGAACTCCGGCTCGCAAACTCCAGCATCCATCGGCGTGGCGCCAACTGCCGCGGCCAATTCCTGCAAGCTCGTCCTGCCGGCCTGGCTGCGGACCGCGCCGCGGCCCGGAGACCGCCCCTTCATCAGAGTTGTCGTCCGTTCGAGCCGCGCACGATCCGCGGCGGCTTCCAGCGGATACAACTCCATACTTGCCGGCTCGCGCCGCGCAATCCGCTGCGCAAGGGCCCCCACCCACGCCGGCGCCATCGCCAGCCGAATTAGATCCCCCGCGAACTCGTCTTTCCCCAGCCGGCTACGGAACTCACGCTCGCAAACTTCGGCATTCACCGGCGAGGTGCCGAATAATGCGGCCAACTGATCGTAGAAATCGCAAATGCCGTTGGTGAGGTTGCAGAACAGCAGGTGCGTGTTGAGGTGGCGCCGCCAAAACGAGATGTTGGTGAAGAACCCTATGCGGTTTCGCGCTGCAGTTAGCAGAGCGAATACGGTCGTAAGGCGGCTGTGGATCTCCAGATCGATCAGAGCGTCGTGGCGGAAGAATTTTCGGAATGCCCGCGCCGAATCGGCGGCCAGCGCCGGCAACCCACGATCGTCGCGGACGATCACAATCTCGTCGAAGATCCCCAGCAGCGCCCCAAACGGCGCTACGGCCGGAGTCGTAATCAGCCTCAGCTTTTCGAGACGCGGGAGACGCCGAAGCGCCAGCAGTGCCGGATAAGCGATCACCAGGCTGCCACCGCCCAGAAGTTTCAGAATGGCTATTTCGCGGCACCTCGAAAGATCGTGATCGCGGCGCAGCAGTTTCCCCAGAAGAATCGTGGGGACTCTCAGGACGGCGTGAAGAAAGCCTCCGAAATAATAATCGAGAAAGAGCTTGGAGCGGAGGTTCATGTTGTCATGCCGCCAAACAGTCGCTCCTGGCGCTCAAGGACCCGATCCCTTGCGCACGTTTCCGCTATGGCGGAGCGCCCGCTCCATTCCTTTGTTCAACCGCGAGCTTTACGATGGCAACCTCGGTGCCTGAAACTCACGGAGGCTACTCCGGTGATCGCGATTCAGCCCAACATCGGCGACGGGAATAACGCGGCGCCCTATCCGAGAGTGCAAGCAGTGGTCGGCTTCTCTCTGAAAAATGCAAGGCCAGTTGAAGCCTTTGCGTACTGGGGAGCTTGCCTGCGGCCGGGCTAGCGTTCGAGTAGCCAGCGAACGGCCTCGGGAGCGTCGTTGGCAACATGATCGGGGGAGACGAAACCCGGATCGCGTTCCAGCGTGGCTCCATAGCCCGTCCGCACGAGGATGGTGCGCGTGCCGGCGCGCCGGCCGCATT
>DASWZP010000329.1:0-9235 GCA_036404395.1 Bryobacteraceae bacterium
CATGAGTGGACCATCCATATGGCTAGCGCCGCCATTCCCAACAGGTAAAGGAGCCAGGCCGGGTGCGCGGCCGCGCCGCGGCGCGGGGCTTGTTCCATCTGGCCCCGGAGAATCCCCAGCGGCGCCGTTCGCCGCAGCGCCGCCAGGGGGATCGCGGTGGCCGCGAGCGACGAAAGCAGGACCGCACCAGTGACTTCAGCCGCGTGCGCCCATTGCCACGGCAGCGCTATACGAAACGGCGTCTGGTCCTTCAGCATCGAAAGAAAGATCCGCTCCAGGGGAACCGCCAGGGCTGCGCCAATCGCGCAGCCTGCCAGCGAAAAAGCCGCGGCCTCCAAAAGATAGATGGCTGCGATCTGATTCCATCGGCCGCCGATTACCTTCATGATGGCGACCGTCTCCAGCCGTTGCTGCACGTGCAGGTAGGTCACCGTCGCGGCGCCCAGCGAGCCCAGAGCCAGAACGGTCCATGCCGTGAGGCCGAGATACGTGAGGGCGGCATCGAGCGCGGCCACCACTCGGGAATCGCCGTGGTCGCGCGAGCCCACCACCTGGCCGTCCGGGAAAAACTCTTCGAGCTTCGCCTTCAGCCATGGGGCATCCCGGTCCTTGGCATTCCGAAACAGCAGCCGCCAGACGATGGCATTGCCGCCGCGGGCGATTTGCGAGCGTTCGAACGCGGCGGCGGAAAGCATCACGCGCGGATAGGTGTTGGGCGCGGCCGCGAATCGGTCGGGCTCACCGGTAAGAACCGCCGTGACCTGGAACGCGACGCCGTTCAGGAGCATCTGGCCGCCGGGCACAATCGCCAGGCGCTCCATCAAAGTGCGAGACACAATCGCCGTGTCCACCCGCAATGCCTGACCGAGCGGCTGGTTCGGTTCCAGTTCCACCGCGCCATACCAAGGGTACCGTCGCGGGTCCACCTCTTTGACGGAGACCAACACCGGATCCGCCGCCTGATCCGAGGATGCCATGCTGTAGGTCTCGAGCGATTCGGTCCGCTCGATGCCGCGCCCATCCAATTCGGCGATCGCGGCACGCTGTTCGTCGGTGGGCGGCGA
The DNA here is from genome assembly GCA_036404395.1 of Bryobacteraceae bacterium. GTDB lineage: Bacteria > Acidobacteriota > Terriglobia > Bryobacterales > Bryobacteraceae > Bog-375. Next base: position 1,065 of record DASWZP010000329.1, read on the forward strand.
GCGCAGCGTGACGGCGGCATCGGCGGCCATCCACTGGCGCATGTCTCCGTTGAGGCGATGGGCAAAGGCGCTCCCGATCGCAAGCGACGCGTTGATGGCCGCGGCGGCCACCGCGACGCCCGCCAAGGCGACCGCGAAGTGCCCGCGCCCGGACCATAGGTCGCGCTGCGCCACCTTGCGGGCGGTCCGCCAGAACCGGAGGCTCTTCACTTCGCACCGGCCCAGCCCGGATCGAAAATCCAATGATATTGATCCGGGTTTTCCCGCACCACGCGTTCCAGCCTGGCGAACAAACGCACCGTGTCAGCGGCCTCGTCGCCGCTCAATTCGACCGGCCTCTCGAAGCGGAGCACATAACGCCGCTCCGCCTTCGACCAAAGAACAAACGCCGGAACCATCGCCGCGTCAGTCGCGCGCACCAGCCGTGCCAGTGCGGTGGTGGTCCGAATTTGGCCATCCAGAAATCGGATCTCCAGATCGGCCGCCAGCCACGACGGCACGGTATCGATCAGCGTGGTGACGACCTCGTTCTTCTTCAATAGCGATGCAATCGCCCGAGCCGCGCCCAGGTTACCGATCAAGCGGTTCCCCGAACCGGTGCGCAGTTGCTCTAGATACGCCTCCATCTCGTGATGCCGGCTGCGATGAACCAGCAGGTGCATGGGATGTCCCGCCATGCCGATGGCAAGGGCTCCCAGCTCCCAGTGGCCGACGTGCCCGGAGATCACCAATACACCGCGGCCCCGCTCGACCGCGGCATCGAAATGTTCCCAGCCCTCGCAGCGGACCCAGCGCGAGCAACCAGTCCGGCTGAGTCTGGGAAATCGCGCGAGCACAACCAGGAATCGCACCAGCGCGCGCCGGCTCTTGCGAGCCATTACGCGAGCGTCGATTCCAGCCAAAGCCAGGTTCTTACGAGCCCGCTGTTCCAGCGCTGGCGCCAGCAGGTGAGCCAGTTCCAGGTACAGATGGCCAAGGAGCATCGCTATCGGGATCGGCGCGGCCGCGAGGCTCCGGAGCGCCAGCCGCCACGGCAGCGCCTTGGGATTCATTGACAAAGCGCCCCGGCCGTCATAATATACAGAGCTTATCACGCGCCCCCGAATCGCCATACTCAACGCGAACTTCGGTTCTCTCGGCCACTCCGTCCTGGCAGTCAACTATCGCCGTCTGCTGGAGCGGCACGGCTGCGAGGTGATGCTGCTCGACGTGCTGCGGGAAGACGGCGGCGCGGCCGTTGAGTTGGCGACAGCCCTTTACACCGCCGTGTTGCAGCGGGCGCCCGGAGTATGGCGTTTCCTGTATTCGTCGTGGAATCGCCTGCCGGGATTGAACGCGCTGCGCACTTCTTGGATGACCCGCCGGTTTCGCGAAACCGAAAATGCAGTAAGGCGTTTCAACCCCGAAACCATCCTCACCACCCACCCGTTGGCCAGCGCCATCGCTGCGCGGATGAAGCGGCGTGACGGCCTGTGGGCGCGATTGGTGACGGCCTACTGGGACTGGCATTTTCAGCCATTCTGCTGCTTTCCGGAAGTGGACCATTACCTGGTCCCCCTCCCGCGGCAGCGGGAGGCCTTCATCGCCGCGGGCACACCCCCGAGCCGGGTGACGGTTTCAGGCATTCTGGTGGCTCCCGAGTTTCGTGTTTCAGTGCCGCGCATGGAAGCGCGCGCACAGCTCCGTCTGCCGGAGGACAGGCCGGTGGTGCTGGTCCTCGGAGGCGGCCGCGGATGGGGCTTGGAGCCGCTGGCGCGCTCGATTGTACGGCTCCGGACGCCCATATCCGCGGTCTTCCTCTGCGGCAGCCGGGAGCGCCGGATTCGCTTGGAGCGGTTGGTGGCTGGCCTCGCGAAAGGCGCGGTCGAGATCCGTCTGCTGGGGTTTGAGGCGAACCCCGCTCCTTACTATCACGCGGCCGACCTGATTGTCAGCAAGCCCAGCGGCCTATCGCCTGCCCAGGCATTCGCTTGCGGCACTCCCATGCTGGCGGTCTCCCCGGAACCGGGGCACGAAGAGGCGAATCTCGTGGAGTTTACCGGTTGCGGGGCGGTGCTCGTCCCACGACCCAGTGAGGATCCTGCGGCCGCCATTAGCAGGCTTCTTGCCAATCCCGCCGCGCTCGCGGCGGCATCGGCATCGGCCCGCAAACTCGTGGCGATCGATACCGAGGCGGTCGCTCTCGCCGTGCTGGCGCCGGTAATGGCGGTTGAAACGGCCGTGAAGTAGGGGTAGTATGGCTCGGAGGGTCACATGCACCGGGCAATTTGGATTCTCGCCGCAGGGTTATTTATCCCGGTGATTCACGCGCAGTGTCCGGTACCGAATTTCCTGCAGGCCAGTACCGTCACGGTCCTGGACGACACCAGCGTCGCCGGGATCCAGCGCCAGGCGGATGGATCGCTCACCCGACAGCGTTTCAAGCGTTTCTCTCCGTACACCAAACTCGACTCCACCACCGATTTTCAATCGGCTTTTTTGAACTGCACCGGGGTTGGAATTCGCGCCTTTCAGAACCCCCCGGGATGGGTTGCTTTGTCGCCACAACCGGCGGCGGCTACGCAGACTTTGCTATTCTCCAACTTCCTCGGTAACGGTACACCAGTCGGATTGGCCATCGTTCCGGGCGGCCTTCCCGCGGGACCGATCCTCGATAGTCTGCTGGTCGCCGTTCTCAACGCCGACGGCAGCGTCGCGTCGTCCGCTTACTATCCCGTTCCGCCTAACCCGAACGGTCTGCTGGTGGCGGACCTCAACCACGACGGCAAGCAGGACGTGGTGGTGGTGAGCTATGGTTCCGGCACGGGTTCGCCCAACACCGTCTCCGTCTTCCTGGGCAAAGGCGATGGGACCCTGCAGCCGGCAGTCGAGTATGCGGCGCACACCGGGCCCTCCTCCGCCGTCGCATACGATTTCAATGGCGATGGCAACCTGGATTTGGCCGTGGCCAACGCCGGCTCGGGCGACGTCTCGATCCTGCTGGGCCACGGAGATGGGACCTTCGCGGCTCCCGTGAACTACCCCGCTATCGCCCAGACCAGCTACCTCGCGCTCGGGGATTTCAACGGCGATGGACACGCGGACCTGATCGTCGCCGGCGGCAATAATCTCGGCTTCCTGGCCGGCAACGGCGATGGCACCTTTCGCGCCGTCAGTACGATCTCCCAGACTTTCGATTCGATTGGCGGTGTGGCCGCGGGCGACTTCAACAACGATGGCAAGCTCGATCTCGCGCTCACCGACTCGAACGACGGCACCGTATCGATTCTTCTAGGCGACGGGACGGGCAAGTTCACAAGCGAATACAGTTACGTGGTGGGTTTTGAGCTCACCAGCCTCTTCGCCATGGACGTCGACGGCGATGGCAATCTCGACGTGGTCATCGGCACCGGCCATCCCGATATCCTGGCGCCGGCCCAGTACACCGACACCATCGAGGTACTCTTCGGCCGTGGCGACGGTACCCTCATCGGGCCGCCGACTTACCGGGCGGGCTCTCAGATCAACGGCCTCGCGTCCGCCGATTTCAATGGGGATGGAAAACCCGACGTTGCGGCTGCTGCCGGAGACCTGTGGATTCTCCTTTCGAGTGGCGGCGGCAATTTCAAGACTCCGGTCAGGATTCCGCTGTCGTCGAGCGGCAGCGTCGCCGCCGATGCGGTGGCTGCGGCCGATCTGAATGGCGACGGCAAGCAGGATCTGGTGGTCGGCGATGCGAACGGAAATGGCGTGTATGTCCTGTTGGGGAACGGCGACGGCACTTTTCAGGCTCCCGTGCTTTATCCCGTCGGCGGCTCCGTTAACTCCGTCGCCGTGGCCGATTTCAATGGCGACGGCAAACCGGACATTGTGGCATGCGGCGTGGGGCTCAGCCCTCCCAACGGCGCGACGCTGGGCATCCTGTTAGGGAACGGAGATGGCACCTTCAAGCCCGTCACCAATCTCACCGGGTTCGGTTCCGGTCCGCGTTCGGTGGTGGTGGGCGACTTCAATAAAGACGGCAAACCCGACCTTGCGGTCGTCGATGAGGGAACGCCCGGTGAGACCACTGATCTCGGCGGCGTCCTGGTCTATCTTGGGCAGGGGAACGGCACCTTCCAGCCCCCCGTCAGCTACCCGGCCGGACTGAATCCGAATTTCATTACCGCGGCCGACATCAACGGCGACAAGGCGCTGGACTTGTTGGTAACCACCGAGGATCCCAATTTCGAAACCAACTTCGAATACCGCGTGGCACTTTTTTTGGGCAACGGCAACGGAACTTTCAAGGCCGCATCCCTGGTGCCCACCGAGTTTGGTCCCCAGTGGATTGCGGTGGCGGACCTGAACGGCGACGGCAAACCGGACCTGGCCATCGCCCATTGCTGCGGCGATACGGATACCACCTTCATGCTGGGCAACGGAGACGGCACGTTCCAACCGGAGACGGAACTTACCGCCAGCGTTTCGCCATCCACCTTGCTCGCCGCCGACCTGAACGGCGATGGGCAGCCGGACCTCGTCATCGGCCTGGGAACATACTATGTCGGCTACGTTTCCGTCTTCCTAAACCTTACCCAGGCTCTCACCAACTTGAACGGCGCCAGCTTTGCCGCGGTTCCGCTTGCCCCCGATTCGTTCGCCAGCGCGTTCGGCGCCGCTCTGGCCACGGGGACGGAGTCGATCCCGGCGCCGTATCCCACTAGCTTTGGCGGAACGAAGGTCACCTTTACCGACTCCAAAGGCGTCGCGCGATCGGCGCCTCTTTCCTACGTTTCACCGACTCAGGTGAACTATATCGTTCCCGACGGCACCGCCCTGGGGCCAGCCACCGTGACGGTTACCTCGGGTGGGACCAGCTTCAGCGAACCGGTCGCTATCGCCACCATCGATCCGGGAGTGTTCCTCTTCGGGGGAACCAATCTGGTCGCTGCCAACGTGCTGGTGGTGCACGCCGACAACTCGCAGACGGTGGGGAACGTTTACTCGACCGACTCGAGCGGCAGCCTCATCCCCGCGCCCATCGACTTGAGTGGCCCCAACACGCAGGTGTTCCTGATTCTCTATGGAACCGGCTTGCGCGGCCACAGCTCCGCACCGAACAGCGTCACCGTTACCGCCGGGGGTGTCAACTTGCCTGTCTCCTACGCGAGCGCTCAACCGCAGTATGCGGGCCTCGACCAGATCGACGCGCTGCTGCCGCCAAGCCTGGCGGGCAAAGGAGACGTAGTGATTCAGGTCACCGTGGACGGCCAGGCCGCCAACCCCGGCCACGTCACCATCAAGTAGGAAGGCGCACGGCCGCTGTATCTGGCGAGATCAGAAGCCATTGCATGACCTGAGAAAGTGGTTTAGAATCAAAGGAGTAGCGCGTTGGGCCCGTAGCTCAGGTGGATAGAGCACCTGCCTTCTAAGCAGGGGGTCGCTGGTTCGAGTCCAGCCGGGCCTACCAATGCCACCACTCCCGCCTCCGCGCCAGGCGCTAAGATGGCGGCTAATGAGGCCTTTTCTCGCGATAGCTTTGGTCTGCCTGGCGCCCTGCGTCGGTGCCGCGCAACAGGCGGGGCCGGCGCTGGCGGTCGATGCCACTGCCAGCCGCCACCCGATCAGCCCGTACATTTACGGCATCAACGAGTGGCCCGGCTACAGCTCCTCCACGCACGCGTGGACTGATAACGGCATGTCCGAAGCCATGCGCGTCGGGGTGCGCCGTTGGGGCGGCGATAACGCCACCAGCTACAACTGGCAGTCGGACATATTGAACAACGACGACGACTGGTACTTCACCACGTATTTGGTCGGAGATGGAGTCACCTCGACGTTCGAAGTGTTTCATGAAAAGAACCTGCAGACCGGCACGCGCAGCCTGGGCACGGTCCCGGTCTTGGACTGGACGCCGAAGTTGATTGCTGGCCAGCCCCTGGCGTTTAACGTGCCGCTGAGCTGCAGCTTCAACGTGGCGAAGTACGGCAAGCAGGTGCCCAGCAATGCGGCGAATTGCGTAGCCAATCCATTTGGCTCTGATTGCGCGGTCGATCCGTATGACTCCGCTTGCGGAAGTGGCGTGTCTGCCGTCATCAATGGCCAGAACCAGAACATCGTCAACGATCCGAACGACGTGTACCAGCCCATCACCCCCGCCTTCGCCGGGCAGTGGGTGCAGTCGATCAAGAGCAAGTACGGCCCTGCCAACCTGGGCGGCGTTCAAATGTGGAGCCTCGATAACGAGCCGGAGTGGTGGGACGGCGTCCACATGGACATGTACCATCAGCACGCCACGTATGACGACGTGCTGGCGCGCGACGAGGCCACGGCGCAGGCCGTCAAGGCAGCCGACCCCACCGCCCTGATCACCGGCCCGGTGCCAGGGGGATGGTCGGGGATGCTTTTTTCCAAGACAGATATGGACGCCGGCTGGGACAAGTATCCGTACTGCTACTATGACAACCCCGTCGATCAGAACGCGCATGGCGGCCTGCCATGGCTCGTTTACTACTTGCAGCAGATGCACCAGTTCGAGCAGAAAAACGGTTATCGCCTGCTGGATTACCTCGACGTGCACGGCTACATCACCCCGACCGGCATCGGATTCGACACGAACTACAGCGCCGCGAATACCCTGCTGCGAATGACCTCCACGCGCGCGTTCTGGGATCCGAACTACATCGTGCCGGTCACGGGCTGTGGGGGCTATTACAACGCGGCCGGCAATCAGGTAGCACCGGCTCTGGTCCCCACCATGCACGGCTGGGTGAACCAGAATTACCCCAATACGAAGCTCGCGATCACGGAATATAACTGGGGCGCGCTGGAAGACATCACTGGAGCGGTGGCCCAGGCGGACATCCTTGGAATATTCGGACGCGAGCAGCTCGACATGGCAACCATGTGGCCGGACGGCAGCTTCACGTTGGGCGTTCCCGGCTCGTATGCTTTCAAGATCTTCCTGAACTACGACGGCAACGGCAGCCAGTTCGGCGAAACCAGCGTCTCCGCCACCACCGGCGATCCGGATGTGCTCTCCATCTTCGCGGCCGAGCGGCATGATTCCGCGCTCACCGTGCTGGTGCTGAACAAGACCACGGGCGCTATCGCCGATAGCATCAGCCTGGCGGACTTCACGCCCGCCGCGACGGCTCAGGTGTGGCAGTACAGCTCGGCGAATCTCAGCGCCATCGTGCGCCAGGCTCCCGACCTCAACGTGGCCGGCAACAGCGTCAGCATGACCTTTCCGGCATATTCGATGACACTACTGGTGATTCCGCAGGCGCAGAGCGCCATGAGCGTGCCGCAACCGGCAATCGCCGCGGTCACCAGCGCCGCGTCGTATGACAAGACCGGTGTATCGCCCGGGGAGATCGTGGCCATCTGGGGCCAGGGTCTGGGAACGGCCGCGGGGACTAACCTGCAATTCGATTCCAACGGCCTGCTCGCCACTTCCCTGGGGGGCACGCAGGTATTCTTCAACGGAAATCCGGCGCCGTTGATCTACGCGGCGAACGGCCAGGTCAACGCCATCGTCCCCTATGAAGTCGCGCTGTCGCAGACGGCCAACGTGGTCGTGGTCTATCAAGGCAATGCGTCGACGCCGCTCCAGATCGCCGTGTCGGCTGTCAAGACGGGCATCTTCACCAGCAGTTATACCGGCCAAGGGCAGGGCGCGGTATTGAACCAGGACTACACCATTAATGGCCCGGCGAACCCGGCCCCGCGCGGACAGTATGTCTCCATCTACGGGACCGGTGAAGGAGTGACCACGCCCCCGGGCATGGACGGCCGTCTGTCCAGCGTATCGGGAACGCCGCTGCCGAAGGTCGCGGCTTCCTGCTCGGCCACCATTGGCGGCGTCACCACGACGCAGAACTACTGTGGCGAAGCGCCGGATCTCACCGCCGGCCTAGTGCAGGTGAACGCACTGGTTCCGGAATCGGTCGCCCCAGGCAGCGCCATCCCCGTGACGATCACCATCGGCGGCGTCACCAGCCAGGCAGGCGTAACGCTGGCCGTGAAGTAGGTGGGACATCCATGATAAGGGCTGTCCAGCGAGGAGCCCGGAGAGGCGGGGCCATACCGGAAAGGAACTTGGATCTGGCGGCGATTGAGGCACACTGGTAGGCAGCACAGGTGTCGGAAGTAGACCGACAGTTGCCAGTGGTGCTGTTAAACCCGGTATCAAGCGTGGTCCCAAGTTC
>DASWZP010000330.1:0-3867 GCA_036404395.1 Bryobacteraceae bacterium
TGAAAGTCGTCGATCGAACGGAACCGCAGCGTGCCCTGCGGAAGCTGGACCGCCGGCGAAATCGATGCGAGCACCTGGTCGAGATTGTCGCTGTCCACCGCTATGGGACGGCGTCCGGCGATGGGCGCCCGCTCGCCGCGAAATCCGCGGCCGCTGAAATCGCCCAGGATCAGCATGCGAAACGGCGTGTCGGCCTCGGGCGCGCTGAGGATTGGTTGCGCGCGCTCGCCGACCTCGATACCAACGGAGACTCTCGAGATTCGTTCTGACATAAGGCCTCGTTCCGTAATAGCTACGTCAACCGCTCCCTTCGGCCGCGGCTCCGTTACCGCGCGACGTCTGATACACAGGCGAGGCGCGAGAAATAGCCGGCTTGGAAGACCGCCGGCGCGCCGGCCATATCGAGTTCAAAGTGGACGATGAGGGGCTTGCCGTTCACCTTCATCGGATCCTTGCCCGCGCGGATGATCCATTGGAGGGATTGACCGGCGCCGGCCGGCGTCCACCGCTCGGCTGCATTGAAGAAGTGGAATACCGCCCAGGTGCCCTCGTGCTCCGGTAACGCGATTTCCTCCGGGCCGCCAAATTTTACCGAAGCCTTCGCACCGTGCGGACCGCCTCCCTGCCAGGTGAACTGCTTGGGTGTGGCCGCGCCGCCAGTCGAATAGCTGAGGCTCTGCCCGTCAATCAACAGGTTCACCGTCTGGATACCCTCCGAAGGTTCCGGCGTGAGCGTGTAGATGAAGTGCGGGTCCTGCGCACCGCCCGCGTAGATGGCGTCGGAAAACGCCGTGGCCGCGTTAAAGAAGTTGAGGAAAGCCGGGTTCACCCCGCCCGAAGGACCGATGGCAAACTGCGATCCCTGTTTGACCAGGAGCTTCTGCAGGTTCTGATCGTAGAAACTCCAGAGGGCGCCATCGGGCTTGCGCAACAGGCCGTTGACGTCGGCTAGCGTGGCCTCGACCGTGGCGTTGGGATTGAACGGATACTTGGACAGCACCGCGCGGAACTGCCCGCACAGCGACTTGCCTTTGCCGTTCAGCTCGGCCGGCCCCAGCGCGCGCAGCATGCCTTCCACGTAAACGATGGGATCTTCCAGCAGCTTCTCCACTCCGATCTCGATATGAGTTTCCGAATCGATGCGGAAGGCCTGTGCCATCGTGCGCGTGGTGACCTTGGCCTGGCTGGCGTTCTGAAGAGTCGGAGCCGCCGCCGCGTCGTTGGGAGTTCCACCCTGGCCGGCAATCGCGTCCAGCGAGGTCTCGAGCGTCATCAGCGCGGTGACGTAGTTCTGGTTGGGGGGCAGGATGTATTTGTCCGTGCTGCCCGGCGGGACCACGGTCTGCACCGGCTGAAACGCCGAGGCTACATCGGGATCGTCCACCGCGGTGTTATTGGATGCCAGCGCGAACAACTCCAGCAGCGGCGACTGGTTGCCGGAAAGCTGCGTCAACTTCTGCGAAGCGTCCGCCAGACTGGCGTAGCGGACCACCGAGGCTGACTTGATATAGGTCCGCCACTTCAGGATGAAGTCGGCGTTGTAACGGGCGCGCAGATCCTTTTCCAACTTGGCGCGATCGATGTTGGCGGAGGCCTGGTCGCCGAGGACCCACTGCTCCCCGCTGAAGTACCGGTCGGCATGCTGGATGGCGTCTTTCATGAAAGCCCAGCCGCCCTTGGAAAACGCGCCGGGCACTTCGTAGGTCTCCAAAACCACTTGGGCCGATCCGGCGAACTGGCGATTGAAGTTGATGGGCAGGTTGTGCTTGCCGGCTTCCGACAGCATGAAAGCGTAGACCCGCTCGGTGCCGGCGAACTGGCTCAGATACCGGCGCGCTTTTTCGATTGTGTACGCGTCGTTGGCTTCCGAGTACGGGTTCTCGTCCTTGAGCACGTCGGAGTAGAAATCGAATTGCTTCTGCACGAGTTCCTGGCGCTCGGGATCGATGTTGCGGTCGGCGGCCCACCACTTCATCAGAACCGGCGAAAGAAACTGGCTCGTGCTGTGCTCGTGGTGGGAGGTGGTGATCAGATAGGCCTTCAGCGCGTCATAGGTGGGACTGTACTCCGGTCCCGGAGTCGCGGGCAGGCCACTCAGCCCTTGCAGAATGTTGTTTTGGGTTTGCGCGAAAAGCAACTGGCGGAAGCGTTCGAAATAAATGCGCCACGCTTCGGGATAGAGGTCGTTCCCGACATACAGGCCCATGCGGTAAAACAACGGAGCGCCTTCCAACCGGTACTGGCGCAATGTCTCGAGCGACTGGCGGAGCGCCTCCAGTTTCCGCAGGCTATCGACCGGCGCCAGGTTGGCGCCGGCCACGGCTGGGGCCGCGCTGCCCTGAGCCGCCGTGCGCAGGCGCGTTTCCAGGCCGCGGTTTTTGAAGAACGAAACCGTAAACAGGATGGAGAGCGCCAGGCACAGCACGGCAGCCACGAGGAACAGCACGCGCCGCGCAAAACTGGTCTTGGTGCTCGATCCGCTGGCGCCCATGGCAGCGCGGTCGGAGAGCAGAACATCCGTGAACAGATGGCTGAGGAAGAGCCACTGCGGCACTTTGCGCGTGGCGCCCACTTGCGGCGGCGGGGCTTGCGCGGCCGGCGCCTGCGGGCCCGCCTTGAAGATGCCCGTTGCGCCGGCGGCCGTCCCGTAACCGGCTTGAGACTGCGGCGCGGCGGCGGCCACCGGAGCGGCTTCGTTGATGATGATGGGCCGCACGCCGGTGAAGTAGAATCCGCGCAAAATCGGCCCCACGCTCAACTGGCTGGGCCGGCACAAATCCACCAGAAACTGCACCACGGCGGGACGAATCTTGCGGAACTCGCGCGGAAATTCGTAGGTGGCGGGCAGCTTGGTAGAGTCGGTCTCGCGCGTCAGAAACTCCGGGCGGGCATCGGCGAGCGATCGGAACAGCCGCTCGAAAGTGCCGGTCAGGCGCGCGGTCTCTTCTTCGGCGTACACGCCCTCGCTGCGGCCGGTAAGCATGGGGAGAGTCGCGCCGAGCACCTGCGTGGCCTCGTCGTTGCTGAAGTTGCGCACGTACTCGGTGAAGAACGGCAGCCGGTCCATCTTGGTGAACAGCACATAGACCGGGAGATTGATGCCGAAAGCCTGGGAAATCTCGCCCAGGCGGGCGCGCAAGGTGCGAGCAGCGTTCACCACGGCTTCCTGCGCGCCGGCACGAGTGAAGGTCTCGCTGTCAAAGCAGACCAACGCCGCGCGCGGCGCCTGTCCGCCTTTACCGACCACGGAGGAGCGCGGCTGCAATCTGCGGACGAAGCGGCTCCACTGGTTTGAGTCCGCCAATAGCGTGCCGCCCGCTTCGGCGAAGATGCTGCGGCGCGAGAACCAAAGATTGGCGGCGCGCGTCGGTACGATGTCGGCATTCTGATAGACCTGGCCGGCCAGCAGTTCCGGGTCGAGACCGGAATGAATCATCACGCTGGTCTTGGTGCTGCCGGGTTGGCCCATCAGAAGATAAACCGGCAGGTTGGCGATCTTAGCGCCCTGTTCGAGTTTGGCGGCGGAGAGCCTGGCCTCGGCTGCGTGCACCAGCAGCGAAATCTCGTCTCCGCCGGGCGCCACGGGTTCACCAGCCTGAGCGGCGGCGGCCTTGGCTTTCTTCTTCTTGACGAAGAAGAGAATGACCAGGACGATCAGGGCTACCACCGCAACCGCGAGCAAAACGTAGAGTATGGTCACGTGGATCTCCTTGACTAACCCGCCGGAGCGGCAATCGCCTGAACGTCCGACACTCCCGAACCCAGGGTGAGCTTGTAGCCGCCGAAAAGCAGCACCATCAATATCGCGCAGGCCAGCGCCAGCCAGCCCAACTTTCGCACCAGCGGATCCGGGCGGCTGCGCACGGT
>DASWZP010000331.1:0-1507 GCA_036404395.1 Bryobacteraceae bacterium
CAGGACGCGAGCAAGGGAGAGGTGGACGTGAAGCCATGAGGGATCTGACTCGTGTTGCATCGCGGTTTGTGAACACGCCGCTCATGATTCACCCGCCCAAGCTGGACGTGATCGTCCAGGCGCTGGGGCCACGGCTGGGGATCATGCCGGTGGCCGGCGTGAAGCCCGCGGAACCGTTCGCCGCGGCGTACATGGAGCAGGCTGACGACAGCGGCTACCAGGTGATCGATGGCGTGGCGATCATTCCGATCCAGGGCGTGCTGACGAAAGCGGAATCCTGGGTTTCGGCGTTGAGTGGTTGCAGCTCCTACGCGCAGATCGGGGGCTACCTTCAGGACGCGGTGAACGACGCCGGAGTGCGGGCGATTCTCCTGCAGGTGGATTCGCCGGGCGGCGAGACCACCGGATGCCTGGAGCTGTCCGACTACATCTATTCGCTTCGGGGCGCGAAGCCGATCTACGCGGTCGCTGACGACTTCGCGTTCTCTGCGGCATACGCGCTGACCAGCTCGGCCGACAGGATCTTCGTCACGCGCATGGGGGCGGTCGGGTCCGTCGGCGTGGTGGTGCTGCATACCGAGGATTCGAAGTTCAACGACGAGCAGGGGTTCAGGTACACCTACGTCTTCAAAGGCGACAAGAAGGTCGATGGGAACCCGCATGAACCGCTGTCGGAGCGGGCCGAGAAAGACATCCAGTCCGAGATTGACCGGCAGTACGACCAGTTCGTAGCAACGGTCGCGCGGAACAGGAAGGCCGACGCAGAAAAGATCATCGCGACCCAGGCTGGCGTGTACTGGTCGGAGAATGCCGTTCCGCTGCTGGCCGACGAAGTCGGAACGCTGGGCGATGCCATGAACGCGCTTCGTCAACTACTCGGCGAGCCTGTCCAGAGTTCCACGGCGGCGTTTGCCGCAAGATCCACAACCAAGGAGGTAACAGCAAGTATGCCCAACGAAACGCTCACAATCGCCGCCGAGGGTAAGAAGCCGGGCGACGGTGGCGGCGACGAAAAGACCAACACCGAACCGAAGTACTGCCACGCGTGCGGAACCAAGCTGCACGCAGACGCAACGTTCTGCCATGCCTGCGGCACCAAGGCCGAAGGCGAGGCGTCCGGTAAGTTCTGCCACGCCTGCGGTGCCGAGCTGCGCAAAGGCGCGGAGTACTGCCACGCCTGCGGCGAGGGCGCAAAGAGCGATGCCAAGAAACCGGAGGGCATGGCTCCGCTCGCCGGCGTCGCTGCCTTGGCCGGCGTGCCGCTCAGGATGCGTCCGGAAGGCGACATCGAAGCCATCGGCGCGCTGTGCAAGATGGCCGGTTGTCCCGACAAGGCCGCGGAGTTCCTCACTAAGAAGAAGTCCACGGGCCAATACTTCAGCGTGGCGGAAATCAGCGAAGAGCTGACAGCCGCCCGCGTGATGGAAAGCGAGAGGAGCATGATTACTTCGCACGTCAACCCGAACCAGGGCGCGGTTGGTTCGCTTCAGGAAATCGAAGCCCAAGC
>DASWZP010000332.1:0-25556 GCA_036404395.1 Bryobacteraceae bacterium
GTGCTCCGAGCCGGGGCGATGCGCGAACTGCTTGACCACCGGCATGGCGCCGCCGGTGGACACTTGGCCGGTAATCATCAACTCCAGCCGCCGGACGGCCTCGGTAGGGATGGTGTGCATCACGCCGAGCATGTCCTGCACCGTGTCCCGGTAGCCCAGGCCGTCCCGCTCGCCGGCATAAATCAGGCTGGCGGCGCGCGACCACGCATAGGTCATCAGGCAGTTGAACGGGCTCCACATGTTCAGCATGCTGTTGAACTCGGCGTCTGGCGTTTCCGCGTCGATGCCGGTGATGCGCGCGTGCCAGTAACTCTTGAGAGCAGCCAGCTCCTGGGCGACCTTCCCCGGGCTGCCGAATTCGTCCGCGGCCCGGCGGCCTTCCACACGCGCGGTGCCGACGCCCATCAGTACCAGGAACTCACGTGTCTCACCCGGCTCAAGACTGATCCGGCTCCGTAGCACGCCGCAGCCGTTATCGCCGGCGGCGAGGGAGTTGGAGCATTCGCCCCGCTCCACCACCGCGGGTTTGGCATAACTCCCGTAAGGACCGAGGAACGCCGTGCGATCCGTATCATAGCCGGAGACCTCGGAACCCACCAGGGCGAGAAAGGTATGGCGTCCCTGGTCCTTCTCCTCGAAGTTATCCGGCATGAGGGGAAGATTGACATTGGTTCCATGATCGATAATGCCGCGCTCGACGGCCATCTTCACGATGTGCTGTGTGTACTGCAAGTTGATCAGGTCGTCATAGGCGCTCCAGTTCCCGGCGTATTCCACGTAAGTGAAGGCGCTGAGCCGGCGAGGCTTGCCGCTCACGTTGGTCAGCCGGACGCGCCAGCACTCGAAGTCCCTGCCGAGCGGAACGAAGTAAGTGGTTTCCGCGCGAATGCCCGCGTACTCGGAAGAAATGATGGTGTACGCGCTGCCGTGACGGCACTCAGATTTATATGCTTCCAGCGGCTTGCCCACCGGCTGCCATGAAGCGGACCAATAGTCGCCGTCGTCGTGATCGTGCAGGTAGATATAGCGACCCGGTTGGTCCAAGGGGACGGAATTGAAGCGGAGTCGCGTGAAGCGCCCCTGCGCCGCCGACTTATAGAAGCTATATCCCCCGGCATTGTTGGTGATGATGGCGCCATACTCGGTGCTGCCCAGGTAGTTGCTCCACGGCCTGGGGGTATCGGGACGCGTAATTACATATTCCTTGTTGATGTCGTCGAAATATCCAAACTGCATATCAGATCTCCGGGGAGCATTAGGATAGATTCATAACAGTCGTGACAACCGCTCCCTAATCCGGCGTAGCCGGAACCAAACAGGAGCGTAATCCGATATTATCCACCAAGGCAGGTGGATGATGGGCCTTGCTCTACTGACCGAACGTCACGCCCAGCAGATCGCTGGCGTGCTGTCATGCTACGACCGTGTGATCGTGCAAGGGACGTTACCGGTGTTCTGCTACGCCGATGGGATGACGGCGTACCTGACGAAACGGCGGATCCGGATCTTTGACTTCACTCAGTTTGCCAAGCCGCCGACGGACGCCATCAAGGCCAATGCCGAGGCATTGGCAGCGGCCAACGGCCTGAACATCGATTACGTGCGGAAGAAGAACTTCCGCAAAGAGGACAGAGTCAAGGCAGTCCTCCAAGAACGGGGAACGCAGCCCGGGCTGGTATGGATCTTCTCGGCCCTGGAGCCGTGCACGACCTACCAGCCCTGGCACGACAAGCAGAGTGGACGGACATACCTGCGGTACGACGACGGCAAATGCCTGCACTACTATTTCTACTTCATCGACGAAGAACTGGGGCTCTGCTACGTGCGGGTGCCGACCTGGTGCCCGTTCCGGCTGCAGTTCTACTGCAACGGCCACAACTGGCTGGCGCGGCAACTGGACCGCAAGAAGATCCGCTACACGCAACTGGACAACGCCTTCACCGGCATGGAGGACTGGGCGGCGGCGCAGGCGCTGGCGGACAGCTGGGACCCGTCGAGCCTGCATCGCAAGGATGAATTCGCCCAACGGTTCTGTCCCCTCCTGAAGCAGATCGAGGAATCGTATCACTGGAGCCTGGACGAAGCCGAATACGCCACCGACATCGTGTTCCGGCGGCAGGCGGACCTGCAGGCCATTTATGGACAACTGATCCGGACCGCCATCCACACCGTCAAACCCGACGACGTCGCCACCTTCCTGGGCAAGAAGCTCAGCGGCAATTACCAGGATGAGATGGGCAACCGCTACAACGTGCGCATCGAAGGCACGCGGGTCCGCCACTCGATGGGCATGGCCTCCATCAAGATGTACGACAAGTTTGGCCAGATTTTCCGCATCGAAACCACGGCGAAGGATATCCCCTTTTTCAAACACTACCGCGAGGTAGAACAACGCAACGGCGAATCGGTGATGAAGTTCGCACCGATGAAGAAAACCATCTACAGCCTGGGCGCGCTGCGGGAAGCGCTGGGCGCCGCCAACCGCCGCTACCTGGAATTCCTGTCGGCCATCGACGACCCCAGCAACGGCATCGACAAGCTTCACAAAATCACACGGACCGTTCACGAGGAGGCACGGCCCTATCGCGGCTTCAACTTCTTCGACCAGGACGACGAAGCCCTCTTTCTGGCGCTGGCCCGCGGAGAGTTCACCGTCAGTGGCGTGCAAAACAAGGCGCTACGCGCTCGGTTCCCCCGCTACAACAGCGGTCAAATGTCCCGGATTCTACGCAGGCTTCGCACACACCGGCTCATCAAAAAGGCCAGCCACTGCTACAAGTACTACCTGACGGTGCTCGGCAAACAGGTCGTGGCGTTGGGTCTCAAACTCAAGGAGCTGGTCATCATCCCGGAGCTTGCTACTGCGCCCTCCCGCTGAACTTCTGCCGATTTCGACAAGAACCTAGCTATGTAGGTACTGACGGTCGCGGTTCCGAAAGGACGGTCGGCCCAGTTGTTGGCAGGCGATCAGAAGCTCCAGGCGTGCTCCGCGCTGGTGGCGGCGGGTTCCGGCGTCACTTCGGGATTCCACGGATGACCGGCGGCCGGCTCCGGCGCGGGCGCGGGCCGGACCCCTTCCCAGCCTTCGGCCAAAGTGGCGAGCAGGCTCAGCACCTCGGCCAGCGGTTCGTCGCGCTGCCGGAAGTTGGCCTCGGTGAGCCGGCGCAGCATGTAGTCGTATAGCGCCGCCAAGCGCCGGCTGATCTCGCCGCCGCGCTCGTGATCGAGAGCGGTGATCAACTGGATGAGCACCCGGCTGGCTTTGGTAATCGCCTTGGACCGCTCCATGATTTTTCCCTCGGCGAGGTATCGCCGCGCATCCTGAACCGCGCTCACCCCGGTCTGATAGAGCAGGCGGATCAGTTCCACGGGGTCTGCCGAAAGAACCCTGCTCTCGAGATAAGCGTCTTGCGCGGTATTCCACATTGGTTCGTTCTCCCAAACCACTTATCGGCCCAAAACTAGGGGTTTGAGCCGTTTCTTAAGGGGATTTGAGGTTCTGGGCCATGCGCAACACGTATTCCGGCGGCACCTGCGAGATTACCTCCTTGGTGCTGCGGTTGATGATCTGGACCACCAGATGCTTGGTCGCCGAATCCATTTGAAAGGCCAACTCTTCGTCCTGGCCGAACATCTCCGATCCATTCACGGCCTTGACGGCCTGGACCACCTCGCGGTTCTGGCTGGCGATTTCGGATGGGACGCTCACCGCGGCCGCGGGGAGGGCCGGGTCTGTGCGATTGATGGCGCTGATCTCCATAACGGCTCCTGAACCGGATCCATGCCGGCGAAAGAAATCGCCGGGCGTTTCCGGTGTCAAGTTTCTTATCGGTCGAAGGCGGCGAAACGCGAGCGGAGGTTAAGAGACCGTCTGGTAACAGGGAATATCGGCCAGCGGACCGAGCAAAACACGCGCTGGCCGCGCCGCTTCCAGCCGGCAGGAAGCGCCGGTGGAGCGCCCTTCGAGGGCCACCGACCCGGCCGAACGCGTTACCCGGTAAGCCGCCCGCGCGCCATGGTACTGGCGCAGCGGCTCCAGGCTCCAGTCCGAGCCGAACACCATGTGGATGCCACCATCGGAGCCTACCAGCACCGAGAACTGGCAATCTTCGCCGCTGACCTGCCGGGCGGTTCGAAACAGCTCTTCGGCATTCCTGAGAAACGCATTCACGAAAACCTTATCGCCGCCGCCGGATATTCCTTGAATTGCAGGGGCTGCCTGAGTGGGAAGACTAGCCCACTCAGAACCGCCGAAGGCAGAGGCCGCCCCGCTGCCAGGTGTTAGATTGTGTGCATGGTTCAGCCCTCGCGAAAAGAGCCAGCGGCCAGGCGCGGCCGGGGCCCGGGAGAAGAGACCGGCCAGCGGTATCCCCGGTGGCTCGCTCCGGCTGGCCTGTTCGCACTCACTCTGCTGGCTTACGCCAACTCGCTGAGCCTCGGCCTGGCCGGGGATTCCCAGTTTCTGCTGACCCAGGACCCCCGCCTGCAAAGCCTGACCGCGGGCAATCTGTGGCTGGTGATTAGCAAGAGCTACTGGTGGCCTGTCGCCGGCGACTTGATTTACCGCCCGATCACCACGGCTTCCCTGCTGTTCAATCACGCTCTGGCCGGCGCGGCCGGCGGCGCCTTCTGGTATCACCTGGTGAATCTGCTGCTGCACGCGCTCAACGTCTGGCTGGTTTGGAAACTGGCCAGCCGACTGCTGAGCGCGCGCGCGGCGTGGTGCGCGGCGGCGCTGTTTGCGGTTCACCCCATCGCCACCGAAGCAGTGGATAACGTGGTGGGCCGCGCCGATCTGCTGGCGGCCATGGCGGTGCTGGCGGGCCTGTTGATTTACGGCAGAGCCACGGCCCAGTCCGGCCCGCGGCGATGGCTGGCGTTATTCGCGGTGGCAACCGTGGGCGCGTTCTCGAAAGAGAACGCCGTGATGCTGGCGGCGCTGATGCTGCTGTCCGACCTCGCGTTCGGCGTGCCGGGCGGCATCCGCACGCGCCAGCGGCTGGCGGCGTATGGAGCGGCCCTGGGGTCGGTCGCGACGCTGCTGGTGGCGCGCGTCGTGGTGTTTGCGCCGCTCGCGTGGCCGCCCGCGTTCTACATGGATAACGTGCTGCGCGATCTGGATCGCTGGGAGCGTCTTTTCAGCGTGCAGAAGATCGTCGGCATGGACGCGTGCCTGCTGGTGTGGCCGGTGCATCTGGTTTCGGACCGTTCCTTTGACGTGATTCGCCCGGCGGCATGGACGGATGCGGGCGCATGGATCTCGCTGTGGGCGCTGCTGGCGCTGCTCGCGCTGGCCTTGGCCATGCGGTGGCGCCACCCGCTGGTGTTCTGGCTAGCCGGTTTTTGGGGGCTGGCTCTGCTGCCCACGTCGAATTTGGCTCTCATGATTGCGAGCGCGATGGCGGAGCGTTTTCTCTACCTTCCCTCGGTGGCATTCGCCATGGCGGTGGCGGGCCTGGCGTGGCGTTACCTGAGTCCCCGCGTGGCATGGGCCACGCTGGGGGTGCTGGCGTTGCTTTACACGGGACGCACCTGGGCGCGCAACGCGGACTGGCGCGACAACCTCACGCTGGGCTTGGCCGACGTGGAAACGGCGCCGCGCAGCGCGCGCCTGCACGACATGCTGGCCAAGGCATGGTTCGACCGGGACCCGCGCGCCAACCTCGACCGCGCGATCGCCGAACAGGAGACGGCGTGGAAGCTGGTACGCGACCTGGATCCCGAACAATCCTCGGAGCTGATTCCAGCCCGCCTGGGCATTTACTACGCGGAGAGAGCGGCGCTCGCGCCGGAGGCCGACCGCCGGGCCTGGCGCGAAAAATCGGTCGCCGTGCTGGCGGAAGCGCGCAAGATTTCGCTCGCCGGCGAACAGTTATTCGATAACGCGCAACTGGCGCACAACAGGCCGGCCGCGCCGCGCCAGGCATTCGTGCTGCTCTACCTTTACCTGGCCGACGACTATCTGAACCTGGGCCGCTTTGCCGAGGCCCTGGACGCGCTTCGCTACGCGCGCATTCTGGCGCCTCGTTTTCCGCCGCTGTACGAGGCCATGGCGGCCGCCTGCCACGGGCTCGGCGACGCGCAGGGAGAGGCCGTGGCGCGAGCCGGACAAGCGCTGGCCGAAGGACGCGCGCCCGACCCGGCCCAGTATTGCGCCGCCGCCGGCGAGCTGACGCAGGCATTACGCGACGATCGCACGCCGGATGCCACGTTCGAGCTCGATATTCTCGCCCGTTGCGGCGCGCCCGGCGGCGCGCCGCGGTAAAGACTCGCTAGGTCTCGACCGTGTGATATGGCGCTTTATATGGCGAACCACTCCCTCACGGCCGTGGCTCCGTTCGGACGTCACGCCTGGGACGCGGCCACCAACGCGTACGAGAAGCTGTTGGGAGGGTTGACGGTACTGACGAGCAATTGAGGGACGAAACTCCCAATTGAAGCGGAGCATTATCCGTCATTTCCAAATGCGGAGTTTCGTAGCCTCTGCCTGAATTACCCCGGGTAACCGTTCATGGTGGCCCAGGCGCCTCACTGCCTAGCGGAACAGCACACGAATATGGAAGTATCACCGACGGTTCGCGCGGCAGTGTAGTCATTGGTGCGCAGTATCCTTGCGTACTCGGCTATAGCGGGAAGTCCGTGCATCGCTTGGTTCCCCAAAACGACGATTCGCGGAGCCTGAGCTGCCAAATCAGCCTCGATGTCGGAGCGGGCAATGATGTGATATTTCGCTCTCTGGTCAACCGTGAGCTTATTCGCGATTTCCCCGCCAAAGTCATTCTCGAGGCCCGGATACGGGTCTGCCTTGGATGCAAAGATGTAGCCGGGCCAGAAGCTGGCAACCTCTTCGTTTGGCGCAGCCAACTGGTTAATCGCTTTGGAAACCGCGTTCACCTTGTCCAAAGTCCAGTTTGGAGCATCGTAGATATTGTTGACGCCGATGACCCTATCGCCAGTGACGAGATACCGCCGAAAACCTGGCACTGATAAGGCAGTGAATGACAGCACCATGGCGACGCTGAGCACCGCGATCGACTTTGGCGGCGCCGCGTGCAGCAAAGTGACGTAGTCGCTTGTCGCGCATACGGCAGCCACAATGAGGAACGGCATGCCCATGCAAAAATATTGAACGAACGAGGGCGTCGGAAGAAGGGAAATGAGTCCCAGAACGAATGCGATCAAGAAAGCCAGGAGCGCAGCGCCCCTGCGCATCCGCGACGCAAGAATCACGACGAAGCACACTGCCGACAGGATCATGAACTGACCGCCATCTTCGCCGCCACACAGAACTATCCGAAGTACGACTAACTTTTGTCTCCACATCCCTATCAGCCCCGCATTCGAGCGTATGGCGTGACACCCGAGGTTGTTGAATAGGAACAGATCGGGAGAGGCGACAAAAAGATAAAGACACGGCACAATACCGAACGTGAATCCGCCGAGGAACCAGAGAATGCGAGAGTTCGGGTTGCGGGTCTCAGGATGGCGAAATATCCACCAGAGGAAAACTGGCGCGAGCCCGACGACATACGAGCGGGTATCCACGCTCAGCCCAAATAACAGTCCCGCAACCGCGACCAGCCATGGTGAAGATGCGGGCGAGAGCCGAGTGACAATCACATAAGCGCCGAGCAGAAACAGGGCCGCCAGCGAATAGGTCTTCACAAGCGGAAACCACGCAAAGATGAAGGTGCTCGAGGCGAACAAAACTACCGCTGCCGCGCCGGCGATCCATTTCTGGGTTTCACGGCAGACATGCTCGTAAATAAGCAGACCGAGGATGGTCGTCAGCGCTGCGGAAAAGCTTCGGCCTGAGAACCAGGATATTCCGAACAGCTTCATCCAGAGGCCATACGCGTAAGGCAACAGAGGAGCCTGGGTATAAAAGAAATCCAGATAAGGTGCTTTGTGCTTCAGCGCCAGTCGCGACGCCAGGAGATAGAATCCTTCATCTCCATCAATAAAGCGATGGCGAGCGACAAACGAAAAAAAGCACGTGAGGAAGACGAAAACGGGTACGAGCATTAACTTACAGGTGCGGTTAATTTCAGCCTGAGAGTTCATGTTGACCGTAGGCTCCCTTTTTCAGCACCGCT
The DNA here is from genome assembly GCA_036404395.1 of Bryobacteraceae bacterium. Classification (GTDB taxonomy): domain Bacteria; phylum Acidobacteriota; class Terriglobia; order Bryobacterales; family Bryobacteraceae; genus Bog-375. Next base: position 8,097 of record DASWZP010000332.1, read on the forward strand.
TGATTCTGCCCGAACTCTACCGCTTGTGGCCGGGTTTGCCAGACCATGCCTTTATCTATTATCGGCAACTCAGGGATAGCTGGCTACGAAACTCGCAACCGCAGGACGCGTGGAAATGGCGTTTTCAAGCTTCGCCATCATATCCACCTTCCCCTCCAGCCCTGACCGGTGAATCGGACATGCGACCGATCCCTGACGGTCGCGGCTCAGAACGCGTTGGAGCGTATCGGAGCCGCGACCATAGGGGCGGTCAGCACGGTGGTAACTCAACGCCAGCTCACGCCGTGCGCTGCGTTTCGGACTTGTCGCCTGAGATCGCGGCTTGCGCGGCGGCCAGGCGGGCGATGGGTACGCGGTACGGGGAGCAGGAAACGTAGTTCATGCCAACCCGGTAGCAGAACTGGACCGAGCTCGGCTCGCCGCCGTGCTCGCCGCAGATGCCGATTTCGAGATCCGGCCGCGTCTTGCGGCCGAGTTCGACCGCCATCTTCACCAGCTTGCCGACGCCTTCCTGATCGAGGACGGCGAACGGATCGGCGGCGAAGATCTTCTTGTCTTTGTACTCCTGCTGGAACTTCGTATAATCGTCGCGCGAAAGTCCCATGGTGGTCTGCGTGAGGTCGTTGGTGCCGAAGCTGAAGAATTCGGCTTCCTTGGCGACTAAGTCGGCGGTGAGCGCGGCGCGCGGAATCTCGATCATGGTGCCGACCATGTACTTCAGGTCCTTCATGCCGGCCTTACCAAGAACTTCATCGGCCACGGTAACCACGATCTTCTTCTGGTCTTCCAGTTCCTTGACACCGCCAATCAGCGGAATCATGACTTCCGGAATTACCTTGACGCCTTTCTTGGCCACCTGCACCGCGGCTTCGAAAATGGCGCGCGCCTGCATTTCGGTGATTTCGGGATAGAGGATACCCAGGCGGCAGCCGCGCAGGCCCAGCATGGGGTTGAACTCATGCAGCTCTTCCACCCGCTTCAGCAACGCGGTCAGCACGGTCTTGAGGGTCTTCACTTCGGCGCCGAAGCGCTGGTAAGTGGCGACCAGTTCCTTCTTCTTCTTGAGATCGGCGTACGGCAGAATGGCGACATCCACCATCAACTCTTCGCGCTTGGGAAGGAACTCATGCAGCGGCGGATCGAGCGTGCGGATCACCACCGGGAAACCGTCCATGGCTTGGAACAGTCCGGCAAAATCCCTGCGCTGGAACGGCAGCAGCTTGGCCAGCGCCTTGCGGCGGGTCTTTTCGTCGGGGGCCAGGATCATGGCCTGCATATGTTCGATGCGATCCTCGGCGAAGAACATGTGCTCGGTGCGGCACAGGCCAATGCCCTCGGCGCCGAACTTGCGCGCCGCTTTGGCATCGCGCGGGATATCGGCATTGGCGCGCACGCCGAACTTGCCGCGGAATTCGTCGGCCCAGCCCATGAAGCTGGCCAGAACGCCGGAAGACGGATCGGCATCGAGCGTGTTAGCCTTGCCGGCAAACACTTCGCCGGTCGAGCCGTCGAGCGACAGCCAGTCGCCTTCCTTGAGTGTTACTAACTTGCCGCCGACCGTGACCGAAACCTGCTTCTTGTGCTCGTCGACGGTGATCGATTCGGCGCCCGCCACGCAGGGCGTACCCATGCCGCGGCAAACCACTGCCGCGTGGCTGGTCATGCCGCCGCGCGCCGTCAGAATGCCCTTGGCCACTTCCATACCGTGAATGTCGTCGGGCACGGTTTCCTTGCGAACCAGGACCACGGGCGACTTCTTGGACACCTCCACCGCCTCATCGGCCGTGAAGACGATGGTGCCAACCGAGGCGCCGGGCGATGCCGGCAGGCCGACGGCCAGCCTGGTGAGCGTCTTCTTCGATGCCGGGTCGAGCACCGGATGCAGAAGCTGGTCGAGTTGTTGCGGCTCCACGCGCAGGATGGCTTCGCGCTTGTCGATCAGGCCTTCCTGAACCATCTCCACCGCGATGCGGACCGCGGCCGGCCCAGTGCGCTTGCCGTTGCGGGTTTGCAGCATGTAGAGCTTGCCGTCTTGAATCGTGTACTCGAAATCCTGGATGTCGTGATAGTGCTTCTCGAGCATCGTGGTGATTTCGCGAAGCTGCTGGTAGACGGCGGCGTTCCACTTCTCGAGCTCGGCAATCGGGTGCGGCGTGCGGACGCCGGAGACCACGTCTTCGCCCTGCGCGTTCTCCAGGAACTCGCCGTAGAACACCTTCTCGCCGGTGGCCGGGTTGCGCGTGAAGCCCACGCCGGTGGCCGAAGTCTCGCCCAGGTTGCCGAATACCATGGCTTGCACGTTGACCGCGGTGCCCAGGTCGTCGGGAATCTGGTTCATCTTGCGATAGTGCTTGGCGCGGTCGTTGAACCAGGAGCGGAAGACGGCGTTGCGCGCGCCGGCGAGCTGCTCCAGCGCATCCTGCGGAAACGGCTTGCCGGTTTTCTTCAGCACCAGCTTCTGATAACCCTGGATCACTTGCAGTAAGTCCGCCGCGGTAAGTTCCGTGTCCAGCTTGGCCTTGGCCTTTTTCTTCTGGCCATCGAAGATCGCCTCAAACTCGTCCTTGGGGATCTCCAGCACCACGTTGCCGTACATCTGGATGAAGCGGCGGTAACAATCGTACGCGAAGCGGGCGTTGTTGGCCTTGGCTTCGAGCGCCTTCACGGTTTGATCGTTCAGCCCCAGGTTGAGGATGGTATCCATCATGCCCGGCATGGAGAACTTGGCGCCCGAGCGCACGCTGACCAGCAGCGGGTTGGCGACGTCGCCGAGCTTCTGGCCCATCCGCTCCTCGAGCGTCTTCAGAGCCTCCATCATCTGCGCGTCGATTTCCGCCGGCACGCTGTTGTCGTTATGGAAGTAGATGTTGCACACTTCCGTGGAAATGGTGAAACCCGGAGGCACGGGCAGCTTGGCCCGCGACATTTCCGCCAGCCCGGCGCCCTTGCCACCGAGCGTATCTTTCATCTTCCCGTCACCGTCGGCGGTTCCGTTGCCGAACGAATAGACATACTTCTTCATGCTTTAAGCTCCTATGATGTAGTTACAATTTCCGAAAAGTCCGCTATGTTGGAAAATTCCAGTAATAGCGTGCCGAGTAACATCAAGCGATTACGCCGGATGTCGTCCTCCGGCGCATTTACTAACACCTTGTCGAAAAACAAATCCACTTTGGGCCGCAACTGCGATACCACCGATTCAATCGGCTGGCCCGCGATGCGCCGGTATTCGTCGTACAGATCCCGTTCCGGCCCGTCCTGCAATAACTTCGGGTCGATCGCCGCGGCGCTCGCCTCCGTGAACTTCTGCTGGTCGAGGATATTGCGGATGCGCTTGAAACTCGCGGCGAGCGGCTCGAAATCGGGCGACGACCGCAGGTCCCGGATGCGAACCAGGCGCGCTTCCAGATCCACCAGGTTGCTCCAGCCGGCTGCCATGGCGGCGTTGACTTCGTCGTATAGGAAGCCGCGCACGTCCTTGAAATAATACCGGATGCGATCCAGCAGGAACTCGCTCAACGCCTTCGCCCCGTCGCTTCCGTCATTCACCAAGGGCGCAAGATCGATATCGATCTTGCCTTCCACCAGAATCTTCACTACACCCTGCGCCGCGCGCCGCAATGCGAACGGATCGCGCGAGCCGGTCGGGATCAGACCAACGCCGAAGCAGCCGCGCAGCGTGTCGAGCTTATCGGCCAGCGCCACAATCTGGCCGGTGCGGTTGCGCGGTATCGCGTCCTCCATGCTCTCCGGTTTGTACTGATCGTAGATCGCCTGCCAGACCGCGTCCAGCGCGCCTTGCGCGCGCGCGTAGAGGCCGCCGACCACGCCTTGTAGCTCGGTGAATTCCTTGACCAGCTCGGTGGTCAGATCGCACTTGGCCAGCTCCGCGGCGCGCACCGCGTGTGCATCGCCGCCCAGCTTACTCACCAGCGCTTTCACGCGCTCGGTCTTTTCGAGATAGGAGCCCAGCTTGGCCTGGAAGGTCACATGCGCCAGATCCGGCACGCGCGCGGCGAGCGATTTCTTCTGATCGGTTTCCCAGAAGAAGCGCGCGTCGTTGAACCGCGCCCGCAGCACGCGCTCGTTGCCGCGGCGGACGAAGCCTTCCGGATCGGAAGGAATGTTCATCACCGCTGCGAACTGCGGCGCCAGCTTGCCGCGCTCATCCTCCACCGAAAAGTATTTCTGGTGGTGGCGCATCACGGTGACCAGCACTTCCTCGGGCAGCGCCAGAAACTCCGCATCGAAGCTGCCCACGATGGGTGTGGGGTGCTCGGTGAGGTAAACCAGGGTTTCCAGCAGCGCTGGGTCGGGCTTGACGCGGACGCCGGCGAGCTCGTTGTGGATCTTGTTGCGGCGCTCTTCCGCCGAAAGGATCACGTAATTCTCGCGCAGCCGCCGCTCGTAGTCGGCGGTGGTGACGGCGATTTCTCTCGCACCCAATCGGCGATGGCCGCTAGTAACCGCGCCGGAGCGTATGCCCGCGAGCTCGAACGGCACGATCTCCTCGCCCAGCAGAGCCACGATCCAGCGGATGGGCCGGATGAAGCGCGGGCCGCCCTTGCCGGTCCAGTACATGGTCTTGGGAAAGTTGATTTGCAGGATGATGCCGCCGAGCGCTCCGGCGAGAATATCGCGCGTGGCCCGGCCGGCCACGGTTCTGACAAAAGTGTAGTAATCGCCCTTGGGCGTGGATTCCACCGTGAGCGTTTCCGGCGCTACGCCGTGCTTGCGAGCGAAACCGGCCACGGCTTGCGGCGGCGCCGATTTGGCGGGACCCAGCACGCGCTCCTCGCTGTCGGCCTGGCGCGCCGGCAAGCCTTCCGCGCGTAGCACCAGGCGTCGCGGCGTGGCATCCATGGTGACCGAATCGTACGCAATGTCCAGCTTCTCGAAAAGCACCCGCAGGCTGCCGAGCGCCGCCGGAATCATCCAATCGGGAATTTCCTCGGTGCCGATTTCGAGCAGGAAGGGAAGCGAAGCCGGGCTCACTGCGCCACCTCCGCCGCGGCCGGCTGCCGCTGGTCGGCCCAGGCCTGCGCCACGCCCACCGCCAGCTTGCGCACGCGCTGGATGACGCCGACGCGCTCGGTGACGCTGATGGCGCCGCGCGCATCGAGCGTATTAAAAATGTTCGAGCACTTCAGCACCTGGTCATAGGCCGGCAGCAAGGGGAAACGCTGTTTATCGGCGGCCTTGGGGTCGTAGAGCTTCAGCAGGCGCGCCGCTTCGCCTTCGTGCAGTTCGAACAGCTTCCACAGCATCGAAATGTCCGCCATCTCGAAGTTGTAGACCGAATACTGCAGCTCGTCCCGATAGCGCACGTCGCCGTAGGAGAAGCCCTTGGCCCACTCGATGTCATAAACGCTGTCCCGGACCTGGAGGAATGCCGTGAGCCGCTCCAGCCCATAAGTCAGCTCGGCGGGAACCAGGTCGAGATCGATGCCGCCGCACTGCTGAAAATAAGTGAACTGGGTGATCTCGAGGCCATCCAGCATCACCTGCCAGCCAATGCCCCAGGCGCCCAGCGTGGGCGATTCCCAGTTGTCCTCTTCGAACTTGATGTCGTGCTTGCGGAGATCGATGCCGATGGCTTCCAGGCTCGCCAGGTATTGTTCGATGACATCGTCGGGCGAAGGTTTGAGGATCACCTGGAGCTGCGAATGCTTGAACAGGCGGTTGGGATTGTCGCCGTAGCGGCCGTCGGCCGGGCGGCGGCTGGGCTGCACATAAGCCACCCGATACGGTTCGGCGCCGAGCACGCGCAGAAAAGTCTCCGGGCACATGGTGCCTGCGCCCACTTCCACGTCGTACGGCTCTTGAATGATGCAGCCGCGTTCCGCCCAGTATTGTTTCAGCCTGAAGATGATTTCTTGAAACGATGACATCGGTATACCTTGTGGGAGGTTACGTCGGATTCTCCAAAAGCGGCGCCGTAATCAACCGGCGCTCCACGTGCGATTCAATCTGCTCCACCAGAAAGCGGCGCAGGTCCGCCGCGGTGGCCTGATTCCAGGCCGGTCCGGAAAGCTGCGTCACTGGCGTGCGCAACATTTCCGCGGCGATGGCTCGTGACTCCGCGCTCAGCTCCAGGCCTCCGCCGCCCAGCGCTTTCCGGCAATGGCCGCACATCAGCCCCGCCCGGTCGCGGCTGAAAAAAGCCCGCTCGCGAGCCCCCGGACCAGCAGCTTCCGGATCGTCGAGCAGGCTGCCGCAGCTCAGGCACACGTGCAATTCCGGCAGCCATCCGGAGAGACGAACCGCCCACAGCGAAAAGTAGGCGACCGCCCGCCACGCACCATTCCCGGCGGCAGTTCGCAAGTAATCCAGCACAGCCAGCAGAAGGCGGAAAAACTTCTCATTCGGCTCCGCGGCGGGCAACATCTGTTCGGTCACCTCCGCGAAGTAATCCAGCGCCACGCCGGCCCAGTAATCGGACGCCAGCCCGAATTGCGAGCGAACTAATTCGCAACCGTCCAGGCTGACCAGTTCGCGGGTTTCGCGCTGGAAATACGCCATCCGCACGTATGACAGCCGCTCCAGGCCCGCCCCGAAAGCGTTCTTCGGGCGCCGCGCCCGCTTGGCCACGCCGCGCAATTTCCCCTGATCCCGCGTAAGAAAGCTGACTACCAGGTCCGCCTCCTGAAGCGGGTAGGTGCGCAGAACAAGAGCTTCGCTGACGCGCGCTGGCACACGTGGAAATTTCAGAGTAACACAGTTGATTTGTCCGGTTTCGGTGGAGCTGCCCGATTTCCCGTCACGTAACCAGGCGCACCGGGAAACCCGACTGCAATCATTCGTTCATCGTTATGTAACGGAAATGAAACAATTTAGATGCTGCGCCAATACCGAGGCGGCTTAAAATAGGTTGTATATGATGCGACAAGCCGCTGTTGCCCACCAGGTCGAGCAGGGCCGGACCCGAATCAAGATCCTGAATGGTCCCGCCATGAGCTGCGACGCGGAGGGCTGTCACGCGAAAGCCGCGTATCTGTTCCGTGAGGAAGATGGGCCCATCGCAGCGTATTGCGAGGTTCACGCCGACGAATCCGCGTCCAGGGCCGGCATTCCATTGCCGACATCCAAGATCACCATCCTGCGCACCATGTTGGGTTGAGCGATTCGCCGCCCCTCGCTAAGGTTCTACGCGGGCGGTTTCAGTCGTGCGCGATCGCGTCCATGCTTTTTGGGCGGTTCGCGGCGCTGCCGGATGAACCACTCCTGCGAGTTCACCTTTGATTTCGCGCCGCCCTTCCTGCGCGTGTAGACTCCGGTGGTGTTCATATCGCGCGCCTTCACGTTATCGGCCAGAAATACCGCCAGCACGTTGTCGCGCAGGTGGCGGATCATGGCCGGCTCGCGGATGGGCGCCAGCACTTCCACACGATGGTCGATGTTGCGGGACATCAGGTCGGCGCTGCCGATGTAAATCTCTTCCTGGCCGCCGTTACGGAAATAGAAAACGCGGCTATGCTCCAGGAAGCGGCCGACGATGCTGGTGACTTCAATACGGTCGCTGACGCCGGGCACGCCGGGGCGCAGGCAGCAGATGCCGCGCACCAGCAACTGAATGCGCACCCCCGCCTGCGACGCCTTATAGAGCGCGCGAATGATTTTGGGATCCGCCAGCGAATTCATCTTGAAGATCAGGTGCGCCTTCCCGCCGGCCTTGGCGTGTTTGACCTCCCGCTCGATCAGGGCTTCAAATTTCGACCGAAGATTCACCGGCGCCACCAGCAGCTTCTGGTAGTCCGCCTTGTGCGAATAGCCGGTCAGATAGTTGAACAGGTCGCTGACGTCGTCGGCCACGGCTTCATCGCAGGTGAACAGGCCGACATCGGTGTACAGGTGAGCCGTTATGGCGTTGTAGTTGCCGGTGGAAAGGTGCACGTAGCGGGCGATGCGGTCCTGCTCGCGCCGCACCACCAGCGCCACCTTGCAGTGAATCTTGAGGCCGATCAGGCCGTAGACCACGTGCACGCCGCGCCGTTCCAGTGCGCGTGCCCATTCGATGTTGCTCTCCTCGTCGAACCGCGCCTTGAGCTCCACCAGCGCGGCGACCTGCTTGTCTTCCTCCACCGCTTCGAGCAGCGCCTCCACCACCGGAGCGTTGCGGCCGACGCGGTAGAGGCAGGTCTTGATGGCCAGCACAGCCGGGTCGCGCGCCGCCTTGCGCAGGAATTCGATCACCGGCTGGAAGGAATCGAAAGGGTGGTGCAGCAGGATGTCCCGGCTGCGAATCATGCCGAAAAGATCTTCCTCGTCGGAAACCTCGGCCAGCTCGGGCGGTGTAGCGGGAAGGAAAGGCGCGTCGCGCAGGTCCGGCCGGTCCAGGCCATGCAGGCTCATCAGGCGCTTGAGCGAGAGCGGCCGCGGCGAGCGGTAGACCTCGCTGGGTCCGACCTCCAGGTTGCTCATGAGGATGTCGAGCATCGGGCCGGGCATATCGGCGGTCACCAGCAGCCGGACCACGCTCTGGAAGCGCCGCTGGCGAAGACCCTCCTCGACGGTCTCGAGCAGGTCCTCGGCTTCCAGTTCGGTGATCGCCATATCCGCGTCGCGGGTGACGTGGAAAGGATGCGCTTCCAGGATCTCCATGCCGGGAAACAGCACGCCGAGATGGGCCGCGACTACCTGCTCCAGCCATACCAGGTCGATCCGCCTGGGCCGGCCGCGTTTGGTGGCGGCCCTCGCGCTGCCGCCCACCGGCACCAGTTGCGGCAGCGAATCAGGCACCTTGACGCGCGCGAAGTGCTCGCTGCCCGCGCGGTCGCGAATCGAAACCGCCAGGTTCAGGCTGAGATTCGAAATATGGGGAAAGGGCCGGCCCGGATCGAAGGCGAGCGGCGTGAGCACGGGAAACACGGTTTCGTCGAAGTACTTGGCGGCTTGCTGGCGATGGGCCTCGTTCAGCTCGCCGTAGTCGTGAACGAAGATGCCCTGCTCGCGAAGCGCCTCCAGCAAATGGTCCAGGGTGCGGTGGGCCTCCGCCAACAGCCGCTTGACCTCGCGCCGGATCGCCACCAGTTGCGCGCGCGGGCTCATGCCATCCGGGCCCGCTTCCGGCGAACCAGCCTCCAACTGCGCCGCCAGGCCCGCCACGCGCACCATGAAAAACTCGTCCAGGTTGGAACCGAGAATCGAAAGGAATTTCACCCGCTCCAGCAACGGGTTGGTTTCATCCTCGGCCTCCTCCAGCACGCGACGCTGAAACGCCAGCAGGCTCAACTCGCGGTTCACATAGAGCGCCGGATCTTTCAAATCCACCGGCGCCGGGACGGCGGCTGCGCGTTGAGCGCCGGAGGCAGCGGCTTTGGCTTGCATCTTCTTGGGCATGTGCGGGAGTGGCCGTCCTTGCTTGGCGGCTCTACTAATTTCGCACGAAACCGGGGTTGCCTGGGTTACAGGCGGCAAGCTAAAGCATGCCCTACCTAGTTCGGGTAAGGATCGCCGGGGCGGACAATCCGAATCTGATGATCGCGGAACGGAAGAGGTCCTCCTGGCAGTTGTAGTTTCGGCATGTGGCAGCTCACGCATTTTTCCTGCGCCACGGGACAGACCTTGGCGCGCGGCACATCCCGGCCAGCCACCGGAGGCGCATCCTGGCTGTGGCACGCCAGGCAACTGTGGTCGTACGCGGCCGGCTCCTTGACCGGGTTGGCGTGGGGATTGTGGCAGGCTGTGCACCGGATCCGCAGATCGTCGCCTATGAAGCAGCGGCTGTTCGCCAGCCGGTACGGCTGGAAGCGCACGTTGGCCTCGCCGAACTGGCGCAGCTTGACGATCTCGTCCCAGGTCCGGTGGCACTGGCCGCAAAACCGCGACGTCTGCTCGGCATTCATCTGGCCGAGCTTCTTGGGCACAGGCCCCGGCTTACCCGCCGCCAGACTGTCCCTGTGAGCGTCAGCGCCAGCGTGGCAGTGCTCGCAGGTGAGCCCCGGCTGGATGGATGCGAGCGTCAGCTTGCCGCCGTTCACCGTGCCCGTGCTGTGGCAGCCGAAGCAGGCGACAATCTCGGTGTCCGACGTCTTCCGTCCCATGGCTTCCACCAGGTTGTGCGGCTCGATCTTATTGTTGCCCACCGTGACGTCCAGGCCGTCCAGGCTCGCGTAATAGCTCACGATGCTTTCGTAATACCCGCCGTCATACTCCAGCACGAACGTCTGGCTGTGCACTCCGAAGGCGTAGCGGATCGGCAGGCTCAACTTGCCGCTCGAATCGCTCACCGTGTACGTGCTCTGGTTGCCGTCAGTCTCGATGGTGTACGTGTAGCCGTTCCTTTTGAACTTGAGCTTCGGGTGAGCCGCTAATACCGTCTGGTTGGGAGCGAGTTCCATGCCGATGCCCATGGCCGTGTTGGGTTGCGACTCGGCTTCGGCGCGATGGCAGGTGGCGCAAGTGAATTTGGCGGCCGGCGGTTCGGCCGAATACGCAGCGCCGGCCAGCGCCAGACACGCTGCCGCGGCCAGGCTAGCCTGGCGCACCGGACTCCCTCGCCAGCTTGATGGACGCCTGGCGCTCGCGGCGCGCGTCTTGGTAGCGGCCCGCTTCGGAATACGCCGTGGCCAGCGCGGTATGGTATCCCAGGTTGCCCGGTTCGATCCGCACGGCCGCTTGCAAATGCCCGATCGCATCGCTCGAAGCGCCGGTTTCGGTAAGCACCACTCCGTAAGCATACTGCGCCAGGCCCAATCGCGGCGAGTCTTCCGCAGCCTTCCTGGCGAGCGGCAGGGCGGCGGCCGCGTCTCCCGCAAGCCTCAGCCGGAGCGCCAGCGCCGCGCGCGCTCGCGCGTTGCCCGGATTCACCTGCAACTCGCGCTGCAATTCCGCATTCATGGCCTCCGGACGCACGTCGAGCAGGTAGGTGGCGTACAGGTAGTGAACACCGGCGGCGTTTGGGTATGCGCCGAGCAGGGAGCGAAAGCCCGCTTCGGTGTGCGAGGTGTCGCCGGCGATCCATGCGTAGGCCGTCTTGCCCGCCATCTCGACCAGGTCCCGCTGTTCGGCGCGGACCTGCTGCGGAAGAGCGGGCATTTCCAGAGCGTTCAGGCCGAGTCCGGCGATCAGTAGCGGATCGCGGATGCCGCGCTCCGCGAAGGGTTTCAACTCCTCGCGCGCCCGGTCGAAAGAGCCCGCCCGCGTCAGCAGCAGCGCCCTGTGGAAGCGTGCCACCTGTTCCACCTCGGGGTCCAGCCGGGCGCCCGATGTGAACCCACGCTCGAGATGCTCGAGCGCGCTATCGTACTGGCCGGTCTCGTATTCGCACAGGCCCAGAAACGCCCATCCCGCCGGCGCCTTCGCATTCCGTTTGGTGAACTCGGTGAAGGCTTGCCGGCCATCGGCGAACCGGCCCGAATCGTAAGCCAAAAGCCCGAGGAACCACCAGCCTTCCAGCCAGCCGGGCTTCTCCTGAACGCCTTGCCGGTATAGCCTGACAGCCGTCGCAATCTGGTTGGCATCGCGCGCGGCGGCTGCGCGGGATGCGATATCCTGCGCATGTGCGCTCGCGCTCCAGGCGGCCACGCTGGAACACACCAGCAGCCAGACTCGTATCCCCCGCGGCAGAAGTCCCTCCCGGTACATTAGCTGATGCCGGACGCGCCGGGAACGTTACTTTGGCGGCAATCCGGCGGCGCCGCGCTATGTGCGTTTGCGCACAGCTCGGTAGCGGTAACGCCGGCGGTCTTTTGCCGCCGGTGCTTTATGTGCCGCATGATTTCCGGCAGGGTCCGAGTCGGCGAGGCACACAAAGAACACCGGCGACGAGATCGCCGGCGTTACCCGGGGCGGCGTTACCGGGGGGGCTGATTCCCGCCGCCGCGGTAGCGTTCCAGGAGGGCGCGCAGGTTCTCCGCCACTTGTCTGTTGTCGGCTTCGACGGCCAGGCGCAGCGCGCGCTCCGTGGTCTCGATGGCCTCCTGTTTGCGGCCGGCGACATTGTAGGCCGTGCCCAGCGCGGCCAGGCACTGCCAGTCCTTGCCGCCAGAGAGTTCCACGGCTTTTTCCAACTGGAGAATCGCGGCAGCGGTGTCGCCTCCGCGGCCCAGCACAAAGCCGAGATTGAACCGGTACTCGGCCGAATCCGGCTTCAGCTCGACGGCTTTTTCCAAATGCACGCGCGCTTCGTCGGCGCGGCCCGCTTTGGACAGGATGAATCCCAGCCGGCTATGGGCGTCGGCGGATTCCGGAGCCAGGGCCACGGCTGTTTCCAGATGCTGGATGCCTTCGGTACGTTGGCCCTTAGCGAACAGCGCGGTTCCCAGATCGGCTTCCAGCGCGGGATTCTCCGCATCGAGCGCCTCGGCCCGGCGGTAATTGTCGATGGACCCATCCAGATCGCCGGTTTGCGCCAGCGCCAGCGCCAGACTGGCGAATGTGGCCGCCCGCGTCGGATTCAGCTCGCTCGATTTGCGATACTCCGCGACGGCGCCGCGCAGGTCGCCCGTCTCGCTGAGCGCAAAGCCCAGGTTGAAGTGCGCCTTGTCGTCGTCGGAATCGAGTTCCATAGCTTTGCGCCACTCCGGGACGGCATCGCCGAACCGGTTGTTCTTCATCAGGTCGAGCGCCACGTTGAACAAGCGGTAAAAGTCCGTGGCGGGCGCCTCGATTCGCTCCAGGCCATCCCGCGGAATGTTCAGGAACTCGGGTATGTTGGCCGCCCGGTTCGCGGCCGTAGTTTCGTCAATCAGGATGGCCGGGCTGTCGTTGCCGCTCTCGTCGATGTGGGTGAGATAGAGCTGCGTGTACAAATTGCGCCCCTTGGACGAGAAGACCAGCCAGCGCCCGTTGGGCGAGAAACTGTGCCACGAGTTCATGATTTTCTGATTCGAATTCAGGCGCCGCGCCACGCCGCCCTGCGCGGGGACGATATACAAATGGCTGTCGGGACGCATCAGCAGGCCGGACTTGTTTTGTACGAACACGATCCACTTGCCGTCGGGCGAGACTTTGGGGAAGTTGTTGCTCATCCCGTTTTCCGAAGCGCCGGCGATCTTCTCCGCCTGGCCGCCCTTGCCGTGGTTGAACGGGATGCGGTAGAGATCGTACTGGATCTGCGTTTCGTTCGGATCGTTGGCGTAGCGGGATTTCGGCTGTCCCGGCGGATAGGGGTCGCGCGCCTTCGCCCGGGAAAACACCAAGTAGCTGCCATCCGGACTCCAGAACGCGCACGCCTGGACATAGTCGGGGTCGTCTGCTCCGGCGAGCGGCTGCAACTTTCCGGTCTCGCGGCTGTACCACGCCAGCACGCCACGCGTCGGATAGAAGACCTGCACGAAACCATAGGACGGATAGAAGCCCTGGTAGAGCCTGTCGCCCAGATGACGGCTGCCCGAACCGGGCACCTCGACCGAGGTCACCACGTACTTCCCGTCCGGCGAAACCTGCGACATGAAGCCGAACCGTTGCGGCGTGTTCTCGGTAAACGCGGCCCACTTGATGACATGCGCTTTGTCGATGGAGCTTACCTTTTGCAGCGGCAGCAGAGCGTACAGCCCCTTATTGTTGTTGGGGCCGTCCACGTCCAGCCCCAGCGTCTTTCCATCGCGCGAGACGGAATGGCAGTTGGCGCAAGTCGGCAGGTTCTGCATCATGACGGTGCTCTTCGGCTCGTCGATGTAGCGCAGGCGCCAGCGGATCAAGGGAAGCAGCGAATCGGGCAGTGGCTTGATGATGCCCTTTTCCCCTTGCCCGTTGGAATCCACCAGAGGCACGTCGCGATAAAAAATCGGCGCGCCCACCGGGTCGGGGGATATCTCGATCGCGACTTGGCCCCGGGAGACGCTGGCGTTTTCGTCCCGGAATCCGTTGATGACCACTCTTGCCGGATGCCGGCCGGAGCGCGTTTTGATGGCCGCCCAAGTCGCGGCGTCCGGTTTCCAGGTATGCGCCGCGGCCTGCTCGGGCGTGAGCACGGGCGGTACGTAGCCGTTGTAACTGTCGTCGATCTCGCCCACGCGCATCGGCGCGCCGGGCACCCTGACGCGAACCGCGGGGCGATTGTCCGCGAAGGTGACGTCGATGGCCCATGAGGTCGCGCTGGCGGCGGCATCGCGCCACAGAAATGTGGGAGGTGTGATATCGGGCGGAAAGAGGGAGCCTTCGGCCGGGTAGTCGACCGTGATGGCCGCCAATGAATTCGCGGCAGCCGATTGATCCGCGGACGGTGACTGCGGTCCGTATCCTTCCAGCAGAAAGACCGAAACAGCGGCAGCAACTCCGGCGAGCGAGATACCGGCGAGCTTTCTCACGTGACCCTCCACCGATACCCCGAGCGTATCACGTTTGCACGCGTTGCTGCGCCCAGGTTCACGGTCCTGTAACCCTGGGCGCCGCCGAACAACGGTATAAAGGATGAGGGACTCTTCATCCCAATCCAGCGGCAAGCGAGAAGCGAGTGATACCAACCGAAGAGCCGATCATCCAGGCCCGCGCGATCGAAAAGTTCTATGGGCCTCCCGAGGCCCGCATCCAGGTGCTGGCAGCCACCGACCTGGCCATTTATCCCGGCGAGATTCTGGCGCTGCTCGGGCCATCCGGCTCGGGCAAATCGACCATGCTGCGGATGCTCTCCGGCCTCGCGCCGCCCTCCTCGGGACAGGTGCTGTGGCACGGCCAGCCGGTGGTTGGACCGTGCGAGAACGTCTCCATCGTTTTCCAGAGCTTCGCGCTGTTCCCCTGGCTGACCGTGCTCGACAATGTGGAAGCGCCGCTCAAGGCGCGCGGCATCGCGGCGACGGAGCGCATGAAACGCGCCCTGCGCATTCTCGATTCGGTGGGACTGGACGGCTTCGAGCAGGCGTATCCCAAGGAGCTTTCCGGCGGCATGAAGCAGCGCGTCGGCTTCGCTCGCGCGCTGGTCGTGGAGCCGGAAGTGCTGTTCATGGACGAGCCTTTTTCCGCCCTCGACGTGCTCACCGCCGAGAACCTGCGCTCGGAGCTGCTGGAGTTGTGGGACGGCAAGAAGATGCCCACGCGCGCCGTCTTCATCGTCACCCACAACATTGAAGAAGCGGTGACGCTGGCCGACCGCGTGGTGGTGCTGGGGAAGAATCCCGGACACGTCCGCACCGATTTCCGGATCGCCATGCCGCGGCCGCGCGAGCATCAGGATCCTCCCTTCCTGGAAGCCGTGAATTACATCTACCGCGTGCTCACGCAGCCCGACCTGGTGCCCACGGCGCAGCCCGAGCCGGAAGCCGCTCCGGCGGCGGTTGGCACGGCGCGCGCCAAGTATCCGATGATGCCGCATGCCCGCCCCGGCGGAATCGCCGGCCTGCTGGAGCTGTTGAGCGACCGCGACGGCCGCGACGAAATCCACCACTTGGCGGACGATCTGGCCTTCGAGATCGATGACCTGCTGCCCATCGTCGAAGCCGCCTCCCTGCTGGGTTATATCAGTGTGAAGGAAGGCAACGCGGAGCTCACGCCCGAGGGAAAGCGCTTCGCCGACGCCGGCATCCTGCGCCGCAAGGAGCTCTTCCGCGTGGCCGCCGAGCGCGTTCCGCTGATCCGCCAGATCAATCGCGCGCTGGCCAACAAGGCCGACCACTCCATGCCCAGCGATTTCTTCCACGACTTGCTGGACGAGCATTTCAGCGACGAGGAAACCGAGCTGCAACTCGATACCGCCGTCACCTGGGGCCGCTACGCCGAGCTGTTCGACCGCGATTCCTCCGGCCGCTTCTTCATTCCCGAGGAAACGCCGCAGCCGGTGGGCGATGAGGCCGGCGGCCACTGATGGCCTTTCCACAACTCTCCCGCTCGCTGATTCGCGAGCGCAGTTGGTCCGTGCTGGTGGACCTGCTGGTGTTCGCCGCGATCCTGGCGGGCATCTATGCCGTGCTCACCACGGTGCGGTACTGGATGGGCGTGGTGACGCCGGCCGCCCACATCTCGCGGTCGCCCGCGGCGCTGCCCGCCTATGCTTTCTACTCGCTGGTGCGGATGGCGGTCGCATACGTGCTGAGCCTGGTATTTGCGGTCGGCTACGGTTACATCGCCGCCAACAACCGGCGCGTGGAAATGGTGATGATCGCGGTGCTGGATATCCTGCAATCCATCCCGGTGCTGAGCTTTCTCCCCAGCGTCATGCTGTCCATGGTGGCGCTGTTTCCCACCCGGCAGTTGGGCGTGGAGCTGGGTTCGATCGTGCTCATCTTCACCGGCCAGGTTTGGAACATGGCGTTCAGCTTCTATTCCTCGCTCAAGTCCATCCCGCGCGAGCTGCGCGAGGCCGCGCTCATCAACCGTTTCAGCGCCACCCAACGCTTCGTGGAACTGGAGCTGCCGTTCGGAACCATCGGCCTGGTATGGAACTCGATCGTCTCCGTGGCCGGCGGGTGGTTCTTCCTGATGGCATGCGAAATGTTCGTGCTGGGCAACCACGATTTCCGCCTGCCGGGCCTGGGCTCGTATCTACAGACGGCGGCGAGCACCGGCGATACCGCCGGAATCCTGTGGGGGCTCACCGCCATGATCGCGGTGATTGTGCTGATCGATCAACTGGTGTGGCGGCCCGCTATCGCATGGTCGGATAAGTTCAAGATGGAGCAGGTGGAGAGCGCCTCGGAAGTCACTTCGCCCATTCTGCATCTGTTGCGCAACTCGGATGTCTCACGCTGGATCGAGAAGCGGGCCGTGGAACCGTTGTGGGAACGGCTGACCACCAGCCCTCCGCGCGTGGCTCCGGTGTCGGCCGTTCGGAAGAAAAACGGCGGCCGCATGGTTGGCGCCGCGCTGCTGCTGGCGTTGGCGGTGGCTGTGCCGTATCTGCTGGTGAAAGCCGCGCTGCTGCTGAAGGGCCTACCCAGCGCGGAGTTGCTGGCGACTCTCGAGGCGGCAGCGGCGAGCTTCGGACGCGTGGCCGCGTCGCTCGCGATTGCCTCGCTCTGGGCCATTCCAGCGGGCGTCGCCATCGGCTTCAACCCGCGGTTGTCGAAAGTGGCGCAGCCGCTGGCTCAGATTGCGGCCTCGGTTCCCGCCACCGCGCTATTCCCGGTGGTTCTGCTAGGCCTGGTGCGGCTGGGCGGCGGGTTGGGCGTGGGCTCCATCATCCTCATGCTGCTCGGCACGCAGTGGTACATCCTGTTCAACGTGATCGCTGGCGCCATGGCCATCCCCACCGAGTTGCGCGAAGCGGCTTCGGTTTTCCGTTTCACGCGCTGGCAGCGCTGGCGGACGCTGATTCTGCCGGGCATCTTTCCCTATCTGGTGACCGGCCTGGTGACCGCCTCGGGCGGCGCCTGGAATGCCAGCATCGTGGCGGAATATTTTCACTTCCAGGGCAAGACCATGAGCACGCTGGGGCTGGGCGCGCAGATCAGCGCCGCCACCGATTCCGGCAACAGCCAACTGCTGCTGGTCTCCACGATTGTGATGGCGATGCTGGTGGTATGCGTCAACCGCCTGGTGTGGCGCCCGCTGTACAGGCTGGCGGGGTCGCGATACAGGCTGGAC
>DASWZP010000333.1:0-3537 GCA_036404395.1 Bryobacteraceae bacterium
GAAGCCAGGATACTCGCGCGTGGTATTGCGGAAGAGCGCATCGGGCATGGGAATGTTGGTCAGCAGGCGCACGCCGGTGGGCCCCAGGCCGGGGCCTTCGCGCGCTCCGGCCAATTCGAATCCTTCGCCGAAGTTGAGGAATGAAACCGCGTGGGCCGCCAGGTGATCCCAGAGCGTGCCGGCTTCGCCGATGTCTTCCGGCGCAACCGACGCCGACATGCCGGCAAAGCCGAGCCGCCCGGGAGCGTCGCCCAATTGAAAACTCTTTTGCCCGCCGTAGGCCGCCGCTGCGGAACTTGCCACCCACGGATTCGGATAAACGCCCGCCAGCCAGTGGTGCCCTTCCACGCTGGCTTCGCCATCGGCATAGAAGTTGTCGCTGGAGGCCCAGCGGTTGGCCAGCGCGTGGTGGTTGGGCGTGAGGTTCACCTCCTTGATGCTGAGGCGCCGGCGCTGGCCGTCGGCGAAACCGCGGATGCCCAAACGCGCCAGTTGGGGCGCGCCCCTCACCGGTCCATTGCGGGCGGCGGCGATATCGCCCAGCACTTCGTCGTAACTGAGGCTTTCTTTCACGATGAGGACAACGTGGCGGATGGACGCGAGCGGCGGCGCGGTTTCCATCCGCGGCCGGAAGCCATTCATCTCCATCACCGCATCGGTGTGGGCCGGCAGTTGATCGCGGGCCGGCAGGTGGAAGACCGAAATCGTCCCCTGGTACAAGCGGCCGGGCAGCAGGCCGCCCACGCCCATACCCGGTGCGTTCGGGCCCACGCCATGGCCGCGGGCATTGGCGACGAGCACGGTATCGCCATCGAGCGCCACCCGCGTAGGGAACCATGCCGCCGGCAGGTGCCCGATGACGCGGCGCTCGCGCACGTCGATCACGCCCACGGCGTTGATGCCCGCCTCCGCCACCAGCAGCCAGCCGGAGGCTTCGTGATAGGCCAGGCCGATGGGGATCACGCCGCGCAGCCCGTCGAGGCCGGGAATGCGAATCGGGATCTCCGTCTCGATGCGGTTGGTGGCCGGGTCGAGGATGGTGATGGAATCGTCGTTCGCGTTCGAAACGAACACGCGGCCAGCCGCGGCGAGAATACCCGCCGGACCGCTCGCGCCGCGCACCGCGCCGCCGAAATCCAGGCCGGTGCGGACGAATGCATCCACCTTCATCGCGGCTGGATTGGTCACATCGACCACGGCCACTGAATTGGCCTCGCGCGCGTTGGAGTCGCCCAAACCGGGCGCTTCGATACCGTCCAGCTTGACGCCGCGCACGGCTTCCGCGCTGGGGAAGCCGAATGCCGGAAACGAAAGGCCGGTTTCGGGCGCTCCGGCGAGCGCGCGGTATTCGAACATGCCACAGTTGGCGACGTAGAGCTTGTGCGCGTCCGGCGCCAGCGCGATGGAGAACGGCAGCCGCCCCACACGCACCGAACCCACCACGTAGCGCGAGCGCATGGGACCCAACATCGGGTGGGACCTTACATCGATGGCGGCGATGCGAAAATTCGCCTGGTCGGCGACATAGAGGATTCCGCGCGCCACATCGAGGGCCAGGTCGCCGGTGAAGCTGTCGGTGAAGCCTGCCTGATTGAGATCGAAGACGCGCCGCGGCTCGGCGGTGGAGTCGAATAGAATCACGCGGCCGCTTTCGCCTTCCGCCAGGTAGATGGCGTGGTCGCCGGCGAGCGCGATGCCGGTTGAAACGCCGCGCCAAGTGGGCGGGCTCGATTGGCCGAGCGGCGGCGCCACGGCTTGCGACACCTGCCAGCGGGCATCGCGCGAGGCGCGCTCGAGGACGGTGAAAGAGTAGTGGAACGGGCCGCCATCGGCGGTGACCACGGTTTTGCCCGAGGCGCTGACGGCGATCGCGAACGCGCCCGGCCCGGTCGAATACTCTTCGCCGAGCGGCGCGACGATTCTCCCGCCGGGCAGAATCGACGGCCCGCTGCGGCGCAAAGCGGGGCGGTCGCCGGCGGGCGCCGTGTAGGATTGCGCCGAGATCGCAGCCCCGCAGACCATCAACGCCATCGGCAGACGGCGGGTTCCGGGCACCCCTCCATCATATAGCCCTGGCAGTGCAATCGACGGCGACGGCTGCGTGGCGGCGGGGCGCTGAAACGCAACCGCTCGGAAGAAGAGTCGAGACGACTCTCGACTCAGCTGGCTTGACAGCCCGCGCCACGGTGTTCGGTTTCATTTGTTTGGGAGCGGTCGGCACAGCGATACCAGCGGCGACGGCGCAATCGGCTATAGTCGGAAGGAATGCTTCCACGAGCGGCAATATTGGCGCTGGCGGTGGTGTGGGCCGCTGGCGCCGGCGGAGCGGACCGCCTTACTCCGGAGCAACAACGCTTGAACATTGAGTCCTTCGAACACGTATGGAGTACAGTGCGCGACAAACACTGGGACCCCAAGCTGGGGGGGCTCGACTGGCAGGGGGTGCACGACGAGCTGCGCCCGCGCCTCGAACGCGCGGCCACCATGGAACAGGCGCGGGAGGCGATGGAGGACATGTTGTCGCGGCTCAAACAGACGCATTTCGACATTGTGCCAGCCGCGGTTTACGAGGAAATGGACGGCGGCGGCAAGGGTGAAGGCAGGACCGGCATCGAAGTGCGGGTGGTGGAAGGCCGCGCGCTGGTGGTTTCGACGGAGCCGGATTCGCCGGCGGCGAAGAGCGGCGTGAAACCCGGTTGGGAAATCGAGCGTGTGGACGGCAAGCCGCTCGATCCCGGACTGCGCAAGATCGACCGGAACTTCCGCGACTCGACGCTTCACGACCTGATGCTGGAACAGGCCGTGTTGACGCGCCTGGCGGGCAGCGAGGGAAGCCGGGTGAAGGTGAGCTTGCGCGAGGCGCAGGGCCGGAACACGACGATCGAAATGGAACGCGCACGCCCGCGCGGCGCGGAATTTTCGTTTGGCAACCTGCCGCCGCTGTATTTCTGGGTGGAGGCGCGAAAGGCGCGCCCGGATGTCGGGTACATCAGGTTCAACCTTTTCTTCGCGCCGGAGACATTGAACAAGGCTGTCGAAAACGCGGTCAAGGACTGCGCAACCTGCCGCGGTTTTGTAGTGGACTTGCGCGGCAACCTGGGCGGGATCGGCGGGTTGGCGCCGGGTGTGGCGGGGTGGTTTCTGGATACGCCGGGGCTGCGGCTGGGCGATATGCTGCTGCGCACCACCAAATTGAAATTCGTGGTGTTTCCGCGGCCAACCGTGTTTCGCGGGCCGCTGGCGATTTTGGTGGACGGCTGCTCGGCCTCGACGTCGGAAATCTTCGCCGGGGGCATGCAAGATCTGAAGCGGGCGCGCGTCTTCGGAATGCGGAGCGCCGGCGCCGCGTTACCGTCCATGTTCGAACGGCTGCCCAACGGCGATGGTTTCCAATACGCCATCGCCAATTATATTTCCGAAGGCGGCAAGCAACTGGAAGGCGCCGGGGTGATTCCGGACGAAATCGCCGGGCCGTCGCGCCGCGAGCTGCTGGAAGGACGCGACCCGGCGCTCGACCGCGCGCTGGCTTGGATCGAG
>DASWZP010000334.1:0-9048 GCA_036404395.1 Bryobacteraceae bacterium
CCCGAGCCGGCTACGGCGCAAAGCAAGGAACTGCGCTAGCGTGGCGCGGGCTGCGGGAGCTGACGATCGGCGCCGGGGCGCGACCAGGGGGTCGCGCGCGGACGAGGGCGTCCGCCCCACTTAGATTCCGATGTTCTCTTATTCCGGCAACGATCTTTACTGCGAGCAAGTGGCGCTGGCCGATGTGGCGGCGCGGGTAGGCACGCCCGCTTACGTTTATTCCAGCCAGACGATTCTGACCAATTACCGCGCCTATGACGAGGCTTTCGGCGCGCTGCCGCACACGGTCTGCTACGCGGTGAAGGCGAACTCGTCGCTGGCCGTTCTGGCGCTACTGGCCAAAGCGGGGGCCGGATTCGACATCGTCTCGGGCGGCGAACTGGCGCGCGTGCTGGCCGCCGGCGGAGACCCATCCCGAGTGGTGTTTTCTGGCGTGGGCAAAACCGCCGCGGAAGTGGAGTACGCGCTCGGCCACGGTATCCACAGTTTCAACTGCGAATCCGAACCGGAGCTGGCGCTGCTCGACGCCATGGCGGCGCGGCGCGGCGTGAAGGCGGGGTTTTCGATTCGCGTCAACCCGGATGTGGACGCCGTCACCCATCCCTACATCGCCACCGGTCTCGGCCAGCACAAGTTCGGGATTGCCATCGAGCGGGCGCACGCGGTCTATGAAAGGGCACGCGGCTACGCCAATCTGTCGGCCGAGGGCGTGAGCTGCCACATCGGATCGCAGATCCTGGACGCCAGCCCGATTCTGGAAGCGGTGGACATGCTGGTGGAGTTCGCCCGGCAGCTCCGCGCGGAGGGCTGCCCCGTTCGTCATCTGGATTTGGGCGGCGGGCTGGGCATCGCTTACCGGCCCGGCGAAGAGGCGCCGGCGGTCGCCCAGTTCGTCGAGGGGCTGCATGCCAAGCTCCGTGATACCGGGCTTGAAGTGATGGTGGAACCGGGCCGTTCCATCGTGGGTGCGGCGGGCGTGTTGCTCACGCGCGTGCTCTATCGCAAGCAGAACGGCGAGAAGGAATTCATCGTGGTGGATGCGGCGATGAACGATTTGATCCGCCCGGCGCTTTATCACGCGCACCATGAGATTGTGCCGCTGCGCAACAACGGGCTGCCGCCGGTTACGGCGGACGTGGTGGGCCCGATCTGCGAGAGCGGCGATTTTCTGGCGCGCGATCGCCTGATGGCCAACGCCATGCCAGGCGATTACCTGGCGGTGTGCGCGGCGGGCGCTTACGGGTTCGTGCAGTCGTCGAATTATAACTCGCGGCCGCGCGCGCCGGAAGTGCTGGTGGAAGGCGCCGGCTACCGGGTGATTCGCGAGCGCGAGACGTATGTCGACCTGATGCGCGGTGAGACGGTCTAGGCGAGGGCTGCGCCGTCGGCATCCCTGCGGGATGCGGAAGACAGAAGACAGAAGTCAGAAGTCGGAATGGCGCTGCTGCGTGGGGAGTGAGTGGAGCGCCGAGGGCCAGTCTCCGAGCGGCAGACCGTACGGTAGCTGGCCTGGCAGTTCCGGGGCCCATAGCCTGGTCGCCGCTGGCCCCTAGCGGCAGCGTGAAGCGGTATCATCACAGGTGGCTCGAAGCGCGCGAGCTAAGAGAGAGTCAGAGGAGTCGACCACATGCGAGAGTTAGGCGCCACCCGGCATGCACTATGTTCGCCCACTCGCACGGCCGGCCGTCAGGAAAGATGATTGCCTGTGATGGGCTATCTATCGAAGGCGTCTGACCCGACCGCCTCAAACAAATATATCTTGCTTATTTTGTCGGTCCTCCTCGCTTTGTGTACTGGAGCGTTGAGTTGGTATGCGCGGAGCCAGGATGAGCCGCCGGCTGTTCCCCGGCATGAAGAACGTCTGATCAGGCTCTTCGGATGGGTGGGAGTGTTTACGGTTGACTGCCACTGTCCTCGCTACCTCGTCGCGCAAACCCCGCGGAAGATCACGGTCAACTTCACAGTCAACTTTAAGTACCCGTTGGCCGCCGGGACCAACAGGCCACTGAAGAACAACGAGGGCGTGGAAGTGCTTGCGGAGGTTACGCCCGCTGACGCCGGACACTTCCTTAATCACCATAAAGATGACATAGATCACAAAGATACCTATTCTTATACGCGAATGGACGATGGGGATCTCGCGTCCAAACTTGCGCCTCAGGAGGAGTTCACCCTCGCCCGCTCGTCAGACGTTGAAGTGACTGTGGACGGCGCCGGCTTTTCTGGGATCGTGTTCACTTTGTCTGACTACTTGGAGGGCGAGGGTCCGGCCCAAAAAGCCGAGCAAATCCAGCTTTCCATGACGAGCCAGCCTTCGTTACTCCGTCGTCTGCGACCTGTTCTGTATGCCTGTGCCGCCTTGGCTCTCGGTCTGGCGTTCCTCTACTGGAGAATCGCCAAATTCCGTGTACGGAAGGAACGAGAAGAACAGATCCTTTCACCTGCCAAGACAAATGCGGATCGCGATGTGTTTATCAGCTACAAAATGGAGGATGTTCATGCTGCCGAACGTGTGTGTGCAGCTTTGGAGGGTCAACGCATTTCGTGTTGGATAGCCCCACGCGATATTCCTCCAGGGCAAGTGTGGGCGGCAGCGATTGTGGAAGGACTTCAGCGAAGCAAGAACTTTGTATTGCTATTGTCATCCCATTCTTGTGAAGCCAAGCAGATCTCGCGTGAGGCCGAATTGGCCGATCGGCAGAACATTCCAATCATCATCCTCCGCCTTGAGGATGTGCAACCGTCAAAGGAGCTTCTGTATTTTCTGGGAAATCTCCAATGGCTTGACGCTTTCGGTGGGCGATTGGATTGGGCGGTGGATCGCCTGGCGGGGACGCTTCGAAGCAGCGCAAGCCGCGCGGCATCTGGGAAGTGAATCCCAGATCCCAACCGCGGCCGACTTCGCTGGGGGATACTTGCTGGTTGTATTGGAGCCACTGCGCATCCCGGAAACCTACGTATGTGTATTCGGAGGGTAACGTGGTGGACGCAGAAGTGCGTGCGGCACGCCGACCTGTTCCCCCAACGTCGATGCACTTGCCCCCCTCTGTGCTACACTACTTTCTTATGGCAAGCGTCACCCTCGCGCGGCATCATCACCACAGTTCCACGCGACGGGCGCTGCAATAATTTCCACTAAACAAATGGAAAGGACGCCCGCCGCGAAAACGGCGGGCTTTTTTTGTTTCACGATGAATCTCGATTTCGAAAAATCCGGCGGGCTCGTTACCGCCGTCATCCAGGACCATTCGAGCGGCCGCGTGCTGATGGTGGGCTTCATGAATGAGGAGGCCTTTCGCAAGACGGTGGAGAGCGGGTTCGCGACCTTTTGGAGCCGCTCGCGGCAGAAGCTGTGGCTGAAGGGCGAAAGCTCGGGCCACCGGCTGGTCGTAAAAGAAATCGCCGTCGATTGCGACCGCGACGCGGTGCTCATCAAGGTGGAAGCGCAAGGTCCCGGCGTCTGCCACGAAGGTTACGAGAGCTGTTTCTTCCGGCGCCTGGATTCGGGCGTTTGGAAAGTGACGGACCAGCGGACTTACGACCCACAAGCGGTCTACGGAGGCAAGGCGTGAAACTGAAGCTCGGCATCCCTAAGGGCAGTTTGGAAAACGCCACGGTGGATCTGTTCCGGCGCGCCGGGTATGTCATCACCACCAGCAGCCGGTCGTATTTTCCGGGCATCGACGATCCGGAGATCGAATGCATGCTGATCCGGGCGCAGGAAATGGCGCGCTACGTGGAGGATGGCATTCTCGACGCGGGCCTGACCGGGCGCGATTGGATCGAAGAAAATGGCGCGCAAGTGGTGGCCGTCGCCGATTTGATCTATGCCAAACAGAGCTTCGGCAAAGTGCGGTGGGTACTGGCGGTGCCGGAGGCCTCGCCGTTCCTGAGCGCGAAGGACCTGGAGGGCAAGATTATCGCGACCGAGCTGGTCGAGACCACGCGGCGCTACCTGGCCGGCCACGGCGTCGCGGCGAAAGTGGAATTCAGTTGGGGCGCCACGGAGGTGAAGCCGCCGGTGCTGGCCGACGCCATCGTCGAGGTGACGGAAACCGGCTCGTCGCTGCGCGCCAACAAGCTCAAAATTATCGACACGGTGATGGAATCGAACACGCAGTTGATCGCCAATCGGGATTCGTGGGAAGACCCGGCCAAGCGGCGCAAGCTGGAAGACATGACGATGCTGCTGCAAGGCGCCATCAACGCGCTGGGCAAAGTGGGGCTGATGCTGAACGTGCACAAGGACAGCCTCAAAGGCGTGCTGGCGGTGCTGCCGGCGCTGAAGCGGCCCACCATTTCACAATTGAGCGATGAGGAATGGCTGGCGGTGAACACCATCCTCGATGAATCGACGGTGCGCGACATCATTCCGCGGCTCAAACAAGCGGGCGGGCAAGGAATCGTGGAATACCCGCTCAACAAGATCGTGCTGTGATTCGCATTATCAAGAGTGACGAAGCGGGCGCGCTGTTTGCGCGGCGAGCGGCGCGGATGGAGGCGGCGGAGGCGGTGGTGCGGCCGATCCTCGAAGCCGTCCGCAAGCGCGGCGACCGGGCGCTGGTCGAATACGCGCGCAAGTTCGACGGATTCGCGCGGCGCACGGTGCGCGTTTCCGAAGAGGAACTCGGGGCGGCGCGGCGGCGGCTGAACCCGGAGTTCCGGCGCGCGGTGCGCGCCGCGGCCGCCAACATACGCGATTTCGCGCGGCGGCAAATGCCGCGGGCATGGATGCGGCAATCGGGCGGCGTGCGCGTGGGGCAGGTGGTGCGTCCGCTCGGCACGGTGGCCGCGTATGTTCCGGCCGGACGCTATCCGTTGCCTTCGACGATTCTGATGACGGCGGTGCCGGCGCAGGTGGCAGGGGTCGCGAACATCTGCGTGGCCTCGCCAAAACCGGTGGACCAGGTGTGGGGAACGGCGGCGATGCTGGGCCTGACGCGCGTTTTTGAAATGGGCGGCGCGCAGGCCATCGCGGCATTTGCGTATGGCACGCGCACAGTGCCCAAGGCGGACCGCATCGTGGGGCCGGGCAACATCTACGTGGCGGCGGCGAAAAAGCTGCTGGCGGGGGAAGTGGGCATCGACTTCGTGGCCGGGCCGACGGAGATTCTCATTATCGCGGCGGAGGGCGAGCCGCGCTATTTGGCCGCCGATCTGCTGGCGCAGGCGGAGCACGATGTGGACGCAACGGCGGTGCTGCTGACCA
Organism: Bryobacteraceae bacterium; assembly: GCA_036404395.1. Taxonomy (GTDB): domain Bacteria; phylum Acidobacteriota; class Terriglobia; order Bryobacterales; family Bryobacteraceae; genus Bog-375. The sequence continues at coordinate 5,210 of DASWZP010000334.1, forward strand.
CTTCGCGGCGGCTGGCCGCGGCGGTCGAGAAAGAAGTGGAGCGGCAGCTTGCCACGCTGCCGACGGCGGGCGTGGCGGCGCAATCGATCGCGCGCAATTCCGCTATCGTGCTGGTGCGATCGATCGAGGAAGCGGTCGAAATCTCCAATCGCTTTGCGCCGGAACACCTGAGCATTCCGGACGCGAAGCTGCTGCCCGGGATCGAACATGCGGGCAGCGTTTTCATAGGGCCGTACAGCCCCGAAGCGGCAGGCGATTACGCTTCGGGACCGAATCACGTGCTGCCCACCAGCGGAGCGGCGCGCATACGGGGCGGCCTGGCGGTGACGGATTTCGTGAAGGTGATTTCGGTGCAGCAATTGAGCGCGCCGGGATTGGCGCGGCTCAAGCCGGCGATCGTCACCCTGGCGCGCGCCGAGGGCCTGGAAGCGCACGCGCGATCGGTGGAGGTGCGGACCAATGGCCGGTAAACCGCTCAAGCTGCCGCGCGGCGCCATACAGCCGCGGCCGGCGGTGCTGGCGATGGCGCCCTATTCGCCGCCGACGGCGGGGCGCGCGGGCAAGCTGCGGCTGGACTTCAACGAAAATACGGTGGGGTGTTCGCCGCGCGTGATCGCGGCGCTCGCTCAAGCGCTCGATGCGGCCAGCCTGGCGGTGTATCCGGAATACGGCGAGGCCAAGCAGACCATCGCGACCTATTTCGGCGTGCAGCCGGAGCAGTTCGTCTTTACCAACGGCACCGACGAAGCGATCCAGGTGTTCATCAACACCTACGTGGACGACCACCAGGAAGTGCTGCTGCTGAAGCCGGCTTACGCCATGTACCGCTTCTACGCGGAAGTGGCGGGCGCGCGGATTCGCGAAGTGGAATATCCGCTGCCGGGGATGGAGTTTCCGCTCGAGGCGCTGCTGGCGGGCGTCACGCCGGAAACGCGCGCCATCCTGATCGCGAATCCGAACAACCCGACCGGAACCGGCGTTTCACTATTGGGAATCGAGCGCATTCTGCACCGCGCGCGCAAGGCCGCGGTGCTGGTGGACGAAGCATACTTCGAGTTCAGCGGCGTGACTGCGCTGGGCGAGATCGAGCGCGTGCCCAACCTGTTCGTGAGCCGCACGTTCTCGAAAGTATTCGGCATGGCGGGCATGCGGCTGGGCTGCCTGTTTTCGCATGAGGCCAATATTCGCTTGCTGCACAAAGCGCAATCGCCGTACAGCGTGAACTCGCTGGCGGTGATCGCGGCGCAAGCGGCGGTGGCGGACGCGGACTACATCCGGACTTATGTGGCCGAAGTGCTGGCCGCGCGCGAGCTGCTGTGCTATGGCCTCGAAAAGCTGGGCGTCCGCTACGTTCCCAGCTCGGCGAATTTCGTTTTGGGGAGCTTTGGCGCGCGCGCGCAGGAGGTGTGCCGGGCACTGGGCGCGCAGGCCATCCTGGTGCGCGACCGCAGCTACGAAGCGCCGGGGTGCGTTCGCATCACGGTGGGCACGCGCGAACAAACGCGGCGTTTGCTGGAAGCGCTCGAAGGAATCTGGCAACGATGAGTCAACCGATCCTGATTTTCGATATGGATGGCGTGCTGGTGGACGTCACGGAATCCTATCGCGCGACCATCGCGCGCACGGTGGAGCATTTCACCGGCCGGCGCCTGGCGCCCGCCGAAATCCAGCAGTTCAAAAACCAGGGCGGTTGGAACGACGATTGGAAATTGTCGCACCACATCGTCAGCACGGCGGGCGTCGCTGCGCCATTTGAAGAAGTGAAGGCGCATTTCCAATCCATTTTCCATGGCAACGGAACGGATGGCCTGATGCTGCGCGAGCAGTGGGTGGCGCGGCCGGGGACGCTCGAAAAGCTCAACCGGCAATTTCGATTCGCGCTCTTCACGGGACGGCCGAAGTGGGAAGCCGAGCTGACGCTGCGGCGGTTCGCGCCGGAGATCGAGTTTTCGCCCATCGTCGGCATGGATGAAGTGCGGCGGCAGAAGCCGGATCCGGAGGGCTTGCTGCAAATACTCGATGCGAATCCCGGCGCGCAAGCTTATTACGTGGGCGACACGGTGGATGACGCGCGATGCGCGCGCGCGGCCGGCACGCCGTTTATCGGGATCGCAGCGCCAGCCAACCCGCTTTACATCGACCTGGTATTTCTGTTTCAGGAGCAGGGCGCGTACGCCATTGTCGACGACATCAATTATCTCGAAGAGGTATTCGCAGGATGAGACAGGCCGCTATTCGCCGCGACACCAGGGAGACGCGCATCGCGGGCCGCTTGAAGATCGAAGGCCGGGGCCGCTATGAGATCTCGACTGGCATTCGTTTTCTCGATCACATGCTGGAGCTGTTCACCAAGCACGGGGGCTTCGACTTGAAACTGCACGCCGAGGGCGATTTGGATATCGATCAGCACCACACGGTGGAGGACGTGGGGATCGTGCTGGGCCAGCTTTTCGCGCAGGCGCTGGGCGACCACAGGGGCATCAACCGCGCGGGGTATTTTGTGCTGCCGATGGATGAAACGCTGGCGGTGGTGGCGGTGGATCTGGGCGGCCGGCCGGCCCTGGTTTACAAAGACCTGGTGCGCGTGCGGCTGGTGGGAGATTTGCAGGCCGAATTGCTGGAAGATTTCTTCGGCGGCTTCGTCAATCACGCGGGCGCCAATTTGCATGCCAAGGTGATGTACGGGCGGTCGAGCCATCACAAGGTCGAGGCGATTTTCAAATGCTGGGCCAGGGCGATGCAGTATGCCTGCTCGAAAGATGCGCGGCTGAAAGGGCAGCTGCCTTCGACGAAGGGGTTGCTATGAAGCCGCAGCCGTGGCGCGGGCATTCATGCCTGCCGTGTCGAGATTCGTCTCGACATTTCTTCAATCAGCGAACCTCAAGAAATGTCGGCACGACTGCCGACACAGCAGGCAGGACTGCCCGCGCCACGCGAGATATCTCATGATCACCATTTTCGATTACGGGGCCGGCAATTTGCGGTCGGTCGAAAACACGCTGGCGGAACTGGGCTGCGACTACGCACTGGTGCGGGACAGTGACGGCTTGCGGCGCGCGGACAAGATTCTGCTTCCCGGCGTGGGGCATTTCGGCCAGATGATGCGGGCGCTGGACGAGCTGGATGTGCGCGCGGCGCTGGTGGAGCGCATCCGCGCCGGTGTGCCGTTTCTGGGGATCTGCCTCGGCTTGCAGGCGCTGTTCGAGGCCAGCGAAGAGGCGCCGGACGTGCGCGGGCTGGGACTGTTCGCGGGAACGGTGCGCCGGTTTTCGAACGATGCACGCGTGCCGCACATGGGCTGGAATGAGCTGGAAGTGAAACCGGATTCGAAACTGGTGCGGGATTTACCCGGGCGGCCGTTCGTGTATTTCGCGCACAGCTACTACGTGCCGGTGGACGCGCGCGCGGCGGCGATCTGCACTTACGCCGTCCCGTACACGGCGGCGCTCGAAGCGGACAATGTCTTCGGCGTGCAGTTCCATCCGGAAAAATCCGGGCCGGTCGGGTTGAAGATCGTACGGACTTTTGTGGAGATGTGAGTGCTGGCGAAACGGATCATTCCCTGTCTCGATGTCACTGGCGGCCGCGTGGTGAAGGGCGTCAACTTCGTCAACCTGCGCGATGCGGGCGACCCGGTGGAACTGGCGGACCGGTACAACCGCGACGGCGCCGACGAGCTGGTGTTTCTCGATATCACCGCGTCGAGCGACGCGCGCGAAATCATGGCCGGCGTGGTGGAGCGCACGGCGCGGAAAGTGTTTATCCCGCTGGCGGTGGGCGGCGGCATACGCTCCGTGGCGGATGCGCGGCGCATTCTCATGGCGGGCGCCGACAAAGTC
>DASWZP010000335.1:0-2668 GCA_036404395.1 Bryobacteraceae bacterium
CCCCGGCGTTGCTTGAGGTGTCGCTTCGCTCCACGGCGCGAAGCAACCGGCATCGAGCAGCACCAGCCACGGCCGCGCGGTACGCGTCAAAACCGCTTCCATGCGCTGCCGGTAGAACCAGCGGTTAACGGCCGGCGCGCCATCGCGCACGGCGAGACCCGTGGCGTGCGTATCGATGCGGCCGCCCAATCGGTAGGCAACGCCGGGAAGCGCACGCGCCCAGCGTGCGGTGGCGGGCGCCAGCACAATGGCAGCGCCGGCTGCGCGGACAATCGCCTCGGCTGCGGCGGCATCGGTCGCATAGCGCGGCTGGGTGAACGGCTCGCCGGTAACCGCCAGGATCCGCCGCGCTCCCGCGGCAGCGGCCAAGTTGGCCGCGGATTCCACCGCGCCGCCGACCAGTCCCACGCTCAATTCGCCGCCCAGATCGAGTGCGGCAGTCAGCGCCTCCAGCGCCGGCGTGGCCAGCGTGCCATCGGCTTCGGTATGGACCAAGAGCAAAATCGATTCCATGTTATTCCTCCCCGATCCACGCCGCGATTTCGCGCGCGATCTCTTCCGGCGTCATGTTCTTTTCGATGCGCGTCTCGCGCTGCTGCTTGGGAAGGCTGACCGAAACGAAGCTCAGGCTGGGATCCACCGCCTGGGCGGCCTTGGCCCGCTGCAACGCCGGCATAATGGTCTTCATATTGGCCATACCAACTTGCGGATTGTTACGCGGCTCGGGCAGAAAACCGGTGGCCCAGCCCAACGCGGCGGGCGGCCCGGCGCACACCGAAACCTGGTGTCGGCCGCCTTCGATCCGCTCCAGCACCTCGAAGCTGCCATCCTCGCGCACTGTGATCCGGTCCACGCCCTGAAACTGTTCGGTGATGCCGAGCCGCTCGGCCGTCATTTGGATGGTGGAACCCGAGCCGCGCGAAGCCGATTCCCAGCCGCCGAACAGCAGCAACCGCGATTTGTCGAGCCCCGGAATGGCTTCGATGGCGCCGGCCAGCGCCGCCGCCGTGGCGAAGGAATCGGTGAAACCCGAGGCCGAGCCATCCAGTGCCACCAGCTCGAACGGCACCTTCTGCGCCACCGTCATCATCACTTGTTGCAGCTTGGCCTTGGGCCCCATGCTGACCAGCCAGACCTTGCGGCCCGGTTGCGCCTTCGCCAGATTCGCGGCTTCGTAAAGCGCGTGCGCCGCCCACGGGTCCAGCACCGCCGGCAACATCATTTCGTTCTTGAGAGCGGGGCCACCAGGGCTGGTTACCGGCTCGAGGGTTTGCAACGGGTCGGGCACAATGCTGCCGCAGACCACGATTTGAAGGGAGGTGTTCATTAGGCTGATCTCCAGTATAATCGGGCTTGTCCGTCTCGATCTACGCGCCCAGCTTCGCCAGTTCGTCCAGGCTCAAGCGGCCGGTGTAAATCGCCATGCCGAGCGCCGCGTTCACATTCATCCCGAGCAGCGCGCGCACTTCGTCCAGCGTGGTGATGCCGCCGGCCGCGGTGAGTTCGAGCGTGGTGGCCGCGCGCAAACGGCGAAACCATTCGAGATCGGTGCCCTGCATCATGCCTTCCCGATCCACCCAGGTGGCTAGGTATCCACCGCAGTAAGGTTCGAGCAAGCCCAGCATCCGTTCGGCGGTGAACTCCGTGGCCTCCTGCCAGCCTTTCACAACGATGCGGCCGTCTTTCGAATCAACCGCGATCAGCAGCCGTTCGCGGCCAATGGCGCGCCCGAGTTCGCTCAGGAACGCCGTGTCGATTCCTTGCGGCGTGAAAGCCGCAGTGCCCACAATCACTTTGTGCGCGCCCTGTTCAATCAGCGCCCGAGCCCGCTCCACCGTGCGCACGCCGCCGCCTACGCGCGTCACCGCCCGCGCGGCCAGCATTCGCACCAGTTCCTCATTCGAACCGCGGCCCATCGCGGCGTCCAGATCGATCACCTGAATCTCCGGAAACGCGGCGAACCGGCGCAGCATCTCTTCCGGCGCATCGCCTTCGAGCGCCTTCTCGCGGCCCTGCACCAGTTGCACCACCTTGCCATCCATCAGATCGATGCAAGGAAAAATCATCCACTCATCCTCATCGGAATGCCGTGCCGGTCCAGCTCTTCCTTCAATTGGTTCACAGTGTAAGTCCCGTAATGGAAAATGGAAGCCGCCAGCGCCGCGTCCGCGCAGCCTTCCGTCAGCACGCGCACGAAATGCTCCGGCTTGCCGGCGCCGCCGGAAGCGATGATGGGAATTCGCGTGGCCGAGGAAACCGCGCGGGTCAGCGCGCAATCGAAGCCGTCCTGCACGCCGTCGGTATCCATGGAAGTGAGCAGGATTTCGCCCGCGCCCAAGGCTTCGCCGCGCGCCGCCCATTCGATCGCGTCGATGCCTTCATCGTCGCGCCCGCCGCGCGTGTAGACGTGCCATTCGCCGGGCGCGTGCCGCCGCGCGTCGATCGCCAGCACCACCGCCTGCGCGCCGAATTCCAGGCTCAATTCGGTGATCAGTTCCGGCCGCCGCACCGCCGCCGTATTCACGGAGACTTTGTCGGCGCCCGCCATGAGAATGCGCCGCGCATCCGCCACGGAGCGTATGCCGCCGCCCACCGCCAGCGGGATAAACACTTTCCGCGCCGTGCGCTCCACCACGCCGGCCATGATTTCGCGCGCGTCGCTCGACGC
>DASWZP010000336.1:0-8777 GCA_036404395.1 Bryobacteraceae bacterium
GTCGAGCATCATTTCTTCCAGCGGCCCGGCCGAAGCCCAGGCGCTTTCGACGAACCGGATGCGCCGCGCGCCCGCACGCCCCATCAGGTAAGCCGTGGCGCCCAGCACTTTCGGGTGCGTGTAATGCGTCAGCGCGGGAGCTCTGCCGCGCACGCGCATTCCCGGGCTGCCCGTCATGTTGACTTTGATGGTCACCGTCTTCGCGCGCACCAGCCGCTCCAGGCCGCCTAATTGGTCGAACATGGCGCCCAGGCGGCCGGTCACGTCCTCGTCGTAAGAAGCGCAGCGGGCGATCGCCACCGGCGATGCCGGAGCCACAGCCCCGGCCGCGCTCCGCACCAGCAGCGCCGCTCCTGGCGCAGCGTACATCATGGCGATCCATTCTCTGCGAGTGATCATCGGCTATAACTCCAGTCTGAGAGTGGCGCACACCGCCACCTTGTCGATGTCCACGCCGGAGCCTTCGTCGGCCGCGTAGACTTCCAATGTCTTCTCCGCGCCGTCGGGGGTCAGCAGCGTGGCGCGGCGGTAGGCGCCTAGGAACTGCACGGTCACGTTTTCGACCGGATAATCGGAGTAGTTCACCAGGTGCACGATCTCCGTCTTGCCATCCGCCGAAGCCAGCACGTTCGACAACATGGTGGACACGTTGAACAGGCGGACGCCCAGGTTCTGCCGGCCCACCAGCGAATCCACGTCGCGCCAAATGTCGTTGAAGCGGTCCAACTCGGCCTTGCTGAGGGTGATGCTGTCGCCCGGCGGCCGCTCGTCTTTGAATCCGGCGGGGCTGGTCAGCACCGTGCCGCCGGAGCGCGCGAAGTCGCGCAGCACCGCTTCTTCGGGGGCCGTCAGCGCGCCGGCATCCACATCCACCGCGACGGCAGTGCCGGCCAGCGATTCCGGCGTCAGCCGCTGCGGCGGCACCGGCGTTACCGGCGTGTGCTTGACCGCGATCATGTCGAGGATGCCGCCCGAGAGCAGGCCGCCTTTCGCCGGGTCCTGCACCAGCGCCAGTTTGCCCGCTTCGCGCATGGCGCGCCACTCCGGATGGCGCTCAAAATAATCGAGCAGGGCGCCCATGCGCCGCCAGCTCACCCGCGCGCTTTCATCCCCGGCGGCCAGCCGCGCCGCGAAGCCGCCGTCCAGCGCCACCACCCACCGCCCGCCCGAGATGGCGGCGTCGGCGATCGCCTGCAGGTACCGAACGGTTGTGACCACCTCGCCCGCCGGTGGCATGTTGGCGAGCCATACTGCCGCGTCGCCCCACGCCCGCACCGCGCGGAGGAAGCCGGTGTTGGTGTCGATCCAAGCCGAGCCGCTCGGACCCGCCATTCTGCTGCTGCCGTGATCTTGCGCGGGAATGCCCGGCCAAACCCCTTGCCATGTGCCCAGCACCGGCGCCGCCGAACCCAGCGCCAGGCGGTTGCGCGCGGTGATCTCGACCACCAGCCGCGTGCCAGCTTCCGCCCGCACCGCGGCCGCAGTTCCTTCCGTGAATGAGCCTTCCAGCACGATTCCGCTCACGCCGCGGCCGAGCGCCGCGCGCGCCGCCGCCATCGTATCGCCGCCCGGAGCGATCCGCTCGAGCGTTACCAGGCCACGCTTCTCCGCGGCGGCCACCAGCTCCGGTGAATAGGTTTCCAGCAGGAGGCAATTGATGGGCGTGCCGGCCAGCAGCTCGAGCGACCGCGCGTCCTGCCATGGCCACCGCATCGGAACCCAGGCCTGCGGCGCCGGTGCGCACCAACCCGAAACCCAGCCCAGCGCGGCCAGCATCCCTGCCGCTCGCATACCCATAGTCTTAATCTACAGCGGAACCGGCGCCCGTGGTGAGCGTTGACAATCGGCCGCGCGCCCCAAGGGTCTTTCGACCAATTGCGGAGAGCTCGGATTTGCGCCGGTTTGCTCTCGCCCCCGCAACCTAAAGTCGCCGACCAATGCCGTCGATAAGTGCCATGAGTGATGGATCGGTTCATGTCGGAACGAACAAAGCGCTTCCGCGCCGGTCTTGCCGCGGTTGCCATGCTCGCCACCGGCTCCTGCACCGGCCGCCACGCCGCCGCGCCCCTCGAACGCATCGGGCAAGTCGCGGCCTTGCCCTTTCAGGTCGCGGACCACCGCGTGCCGGTGCACCTGAAGGGCTGGGTCACTCTTTCCGATCCCACCACCAACCTGATGTTCCTGGAAGACGGCACCGGCGCTGCCCGTGTGACCCTCCCCTTCCTTCACCTTGACCCCAGGCCGGGCAACCTGGTGGAGGTGATGGGTGAAGTGACCGAAGGCGGTTCCGCGCCCACGATTGTCGCCAGTGAAGTCCAACTCTTGGAAGGTACCCGCGAACCCCGCGCACTCCCCATCCAGGTCGCGGACCTCACCGCCGGCCGCACGGGCTTCCGCTATATCGCCGTGGAAGGCGCACTTCGCTCCTCGCGCCAGGACCGCTCGGGCGACGTCGTAATCAGGATCGGCTCCGGAGCGACGGTGTTCGAGGCTTACATCGGCTCAACCGATCTGCCAAATCTCAACGGCACAATCGGCGCTCGCATCCGGGTGCGCGCCGTGGCCAATCTGAGCCGTGATGTTTACGGCCGCACGGCCCGTGTGCAGGTTTGGGTGCCGCGGAGTACGGACTTCGAAGTCCTCGCGCCAGCTCCCCGGAGTATTCCGGTTCAGACCATTCGCGGTTTGGCCTCGCTGCCCCGGAATTCGCTGGCTGAGCGCATGCTCCACTTCCGTGGCAGCGTTGTATCCGATGGCGTGCACGAGGGATTGCGATTCGAGGATGGCAGCGGCTCCATTGGCATCCTTCAGTCCTCTAGCGCCGTGTTGCCAATCGGCGGGCTAGTCAATGTGTCCGGCTTTGCCGAACTCGATCATGGCGAGCTCAAAATCACCGACGCCAGACTGGTGCAGGCAAATCCTCCGCCCCATCCCGCCGATATGGACCGGATCATCACTTCCGTGGCTGAAATTCATGCCCTCAGCCCGGAAGACGCCGGCAGGCGTGTTCCCGTTCACGTCCGGGCCACGGCGACCTATATCGATCCCAAAAGTGCAATTCTTTTTGTGCAGGATCAGACCGGGGCCACTTACGTGGGCGCTGCGCGGATCCGCGAGTTCAATGTGCACGCGGGCGATCTGGTGGATGTGACTGGCGTCACTTCGCCAGGTCAGTTCGCGCCGATCATTTCCGGGGCTTGGGCGGAGCGCGTCTCCTCATCTTCCATGCCGCCGCCGTCGCCAGCCGCCTTCGATGATCTGCTTTCCGGAAAAATGGACAGCGCCTGGGTGCAAACCGAAGGCATCGTGCAAAGCGTCGAACCCCATCGCACCTCGTTGGTGGACGAAGTCTCGGTCCAGTGGGGCGATCACCTGTACCGTTTGTACGTCTACAATCCAAACGCACGCCCCCTCCCGCCGCCGGATAGCCGCGTCCAGGCCCAGGGTGTTTGCGGGTCGTTGTTCAACGCCAGGCGGCAGATCGTCGGCATTCAGATCTATGTGCCTTCGCCTGATTTCGTGCGCGTGTTGGAGCCCGGTCCGGATCCGGCCGCGCTGCGCCCGCGCCCGATCGATGAGCTCCTCCGCTTCTCGTTCTCCGATTCGCCGGGGCACCGCTCGCGAATTCGGGGTGTCGTCACTCTGGCCAGCCCCTCCGGCCCGTCGTACGTCGAAGATAGCGGAGCCGGTGTCAAGATCGTCAATCACGCGCGCATGGTTCTCCGTCCCGGCGATGTGGTCGACGTTCTCGGCTTCGGCCACTCCGGCTCCTTCAGCCCGGAAATGCGGGACGCGCAGATCTCGCTCGTCGATCGGGGACCCGCGCCGCCGCCGCCGTCCATAACCGTGGATGAAGCCCTGGAAGGCACCTACGATTCCAGGTTGGTCACCATAGATGCCGTCGTCGTGGACCAGCCCAGAGGCAACACTGTGATGTTACAGGTGGGCGGTAAGTTGTTCAACGCCACTTTGGATCACGGGCGGGTGCCGCCGCTGGACCGGGGTTGCATCGTTCGTGTGACTGGTGTCTGCTCCATCGCAGCCGAAAGCAATCTCGCCTACCGCATCCCAAAGTCGTTCAGCCTCGTACTGCGCAGCGCCGGTGACATCGCCGTGGTCCGGGCCGCGCCCTGGTGGACTCCCGGCCGCCTGCTGGCCGTGCTCGGCTCCATGGCGGCTGTGTTGCTTGCCGTTCTGTCCTGGGTGGGCGTACTGCGGCACAAGGTCGTGTTGCAGACCGCCGTGATCAGCAAGAAGCTACAGCAGGAAGAACTGCTCAAGCACGCCGCGGAGCAGGCCAGCCGGGCCAAGAGCGAATTCCTGGCCAACATGAGTCATGAGATCCGAACGCCCCTGAACGGTATCCTGGGCTTCGCCGGGTTGATGGCGGAAAGCGGGCTTACTGGCCTCCAGCGGGAACACAACGAAGCCGTGCGCTCGTCGGCGGAGAACCTGCTGGTTGTCATCAACGATATCCTGGACTTCTCCCGCGTGGAAGCGGGCCGGCTCGAACTGGAATCGTTGGATTTCTCGGTTCGCAAGTGCGTCGAGGCCGCTCTCGGTTCCGTCCAATCGCTGGCTGCTGAAAAGAACCTTGCGATCTCGGTTCAGTTCGACGATGAGGTACCGGACTGGGTCTGCGGCGACCCACACCGGCTGCGCCAGGTCCTTCTCAATCTCTTGGGCAATGCCGTGAAGTTTACCGCCGCCGGCGGTATCGCGGTGCGCGTGTCGCTGGCCCCGGAACAGGACGCCGCCGCGGCTGGCTCCCATGGCGCCGGGGCGCCGCGGCAGATCCAGTTTGCGGTTTCCGACACCGGCATTGGCATCCCCGAGTCACAACGGGAACTGATCTTTCAACCTTTCCGGCAGGCTGATGGGTCGTTCACCCGGCGTTTTGGAGGCACCGGCCTCGGCTTGGCCATCTCTCGCAAGCTGGTCACCATGATGGGAGGAAGAATGTGGCTGGAAAGCGCCGAGGGACAGGGCAGCACCTTCTTCTTCACCGTTTCGCTTCCGCCGGGCCAGGCCCCGCCCGAAGGCGAGGAACCCGACCTCGCCGCTGCTGGCCAGTCGCCAGCCGAGCAGTCGCCGCGCCAACCCCTTTCTATACTGGTCGCGGAAGATAACTTGGTCAACCAACGTCTCATTCGGATCCTTCTCGAGAAGCGCGGGCATCGCGTGACCATAGTTGGGAATGGAGGCGCCGTGCTGGCGGCTTGGCGCCAGGACCGCTTCGACTGCATTCTGATGGACATCCAAATGCCGGAGATGGACGGATACGAGGCCACCCGCCGCATCAGGGCTCGCGAGTCGGCCAATGGACCGCGCATCCCGATCATCGCGTTGACCGCCCATGCCATGAAGGGAGATCGCGAAAAATGCTTGCAGGCCGGGTTGGACTCGTATATTTCCAAACCGATTCAAACGGCGGCGCTGGACGCTGCACTGGCAACCCTCCCAGCCTGCCGGGACTGGAACGTCGTGTCGGCGCCACCGGCGTGAACCCGTCGATCCCGAGACTGGCTTAGAGCATCATTTCGCAGATGCGATGCCTATTCCTGCGCAGCCGCCGTAGGGGCCGGCCATGCCCGGCCCGGACCTCCACGAGCTTCCCTGCCGCCAGAATGAGAGACCGCATTTATGAAACAACCGGCTGAGCGTCTCGACAGGTACCCCAGCGGCCTGCACGATCAGCCAGTTCGTTTGTCGCATGTCAGTGAAGTGCCAGTCACCGCGTCAATAATTGTCTTCGGAGGACACCTGAGCGTCGAGGCCTTCAATGTGACACAGCCGCTGGACAGAGCACCGCGGCCCGTCGCACCATGTAGTTTGGCCCCGTCGCTTGCCATTGCGCCCGGATTCCATCCGCCTCTCGACCCCGGGTTCGTCCCCGCGGCGTTATGGAACCGCGCTTACCGCGCCCAAGTCGGCCAGGCCGAAGGCGCGTCGCCCGCCGCGTGCTGGCAGCCGATTTTCCCGGCCTTTGCCGAGCGCATCCGCTTCCACTTACCCGGCGAGCAGGAGAAGCGCCACGGCCATGCCATCGCCGCCGCCAGCCTTCCCGCCATCGCACCCAAGGAGGTTCCGAATGTTCCCTGACAATCCTCGCGTTGACGTGTTCGTTCCCGATCGTCTGCCGCCCGCCGAGGCCCTCGCCCGCACCACCCACCTGGCGATTGCCGCGCACCAGGACGATATCGAAATCATGGCCTACCACGGCATCGCCGAATGTTTCGGGATCGCCGACCGTTGGTTCACCGGCGTAGTGGCGACCAACGGCGCCGGCAGTCCCCGCTCCGGCATCTACGCCGCCTGTAGCGATGAGGAAATGCGGCGCGTGCGCATCCAGGAGCAGCGCAAAGCGGCCTTCGTCGGCGAGTACGCCTGCCAGATCCAACTCGGCTATTCGAGCGCCCAGGTCAAGGATCCGGCTACCGCGGTGACCGGCGATCTGTGCGCCATCCTGCGCGCCGCGCGGCCGCAGGTGGTGTACCTCCACAACCTGGCCGACAAGCACGACACCCATGTCGTCACCGCCTTGCGCGCCATCGCCGCCCTGCGCGCGGTGCGCGAGGAAACCCGCCCGCGCGTGGTCTATGGCTGCGAAGTGTGGCGCGATCTCGATTGGCTGCCCGACCAGGACAAGCGTCCGCTCCCGGTTTCCGCCCGCTCCAACATCGCCGCCGCCCTCGTGGGCGTTTTCGATTCCCAGGTTTCCGGCGGCAAGCGCTATGACCTCGCCACCGCCGGCCGCCGCCTGGCCCACGCCACTTACTTCGCCTCCCACTCCACCGACCAGGAATCCGCGCTCAGCTTCGCCATGGATCTCACCCCCCTGGTTGACGATCCCACCCTCCCCATCGCCGCCTACGTGCTCTCTTTCATCGAACGCTTTCGCGAGGACGTGGCGAAGCGGCTGACGGGTGAGCCGCGCTGATAGCGCACCACTGCGCACCGATCCGGCAAGCCGCACAAAGCAAGGAATATCGAGCAAAACAGCTCAGTACCGGTACTGCCCAAGACAGTACTGGTGTAGGATTGTATTCGCGGTGGCAGGGCGGTACTTTAGTTCTATGGTGAATCCGATTCAGACGTTCTTATCGGAGGACGCCGGTCAGGATCTGATCGAGTACACGCTGCTCCTGGCGTTTGTGGCGCTTGCTTCGGCCTCGCTTTTCATTATCGCGGGCCACAACATCAAAAGCATCTGGACCACCACCAACTCCCAACTGGCCGCAGCCGCCGCCTCGGCAACGTCTTAACAATCTCCGCCGGCAGTTCAGCCAGCGTTGATCCGTCGTGAACGGTATCCCTGCGCCGCTGCTCTCGCGCTGGGCATCGACCATCGGCTTTCCGCTGGGGCATTTCACCCACTTCGCCTTTCCGAGGCTTCATAATTTGTTGACACGGGAGGGGTTTCCTTTGGTAGCAGGGGTGCAGTACAATCAGTCATCCGCACGCCTATGTTCCGATTCGATCAACTGATCCGCCGCGACATGATCATCCGTGACGTGAAACAACGCCACCCGGCAACTAGCCCCGTCTTCGATAACCTCCATTTCCGCGACAGTTGCGACGACTGCGCCATCGAGACGGTGGCGCGCAAGAACGGCCTGCACATTCCCGACGTGGTGGACGCGCTCAACCGCGCCGCCTTCGGGTCGCAGGCGGAGAGCGACGAACATGCAAGCCACCAATAAGATCCCGCGCAAGAAGAAACAGAGCCCGGTGCACCAGCCGCTGGAGGTGTTTTTCTCCCCCAAGACGGTGGCCGTGATTGGCGCCACCGAGACGGCGAATTCCGTGGGCCGGACGCTGTTGTGGAACCTGGTTACGTCGCCCTTCGGCGGAACGGTTTACCCGGTGAATCCGAAGCGGCCCAGCGTGTTGGGCGTCAAGGCCTACAAGTCCGTCTCGGAGATCCCGGAGGATGTTGACCTCGCCGTGATCGTGACGCCGCCGCCTTCGATTCCTGGCTTGATCACGGAGTGCGGCGAAAACGGCGTGCGCGGCGCGATTGTGATCTCGGCCGGTTTCAAGGAAATTGGCCCCGAAGGCGCGGCGCTCGAGCAGCAGCTTCTGGCCGCGGCGCAGGCGGCCGGCATCCGCGTCATCGGTCCCAACTGCCTGGGTGTGATGGCCCCGCTCACCGGCATGAATGCCACCTTCGCCACCACCATCGCGCGCCCCGGCTCGGTCGGCTTCATCAGCCAGAGCGGCGCCCTGTGCACGGCGGTGCTCGATTGGAGCCTCAAGGAAATGGTGGGCTTCAGCGTGTTCGTTTCGGTCGGCTCCATGGTGGATGTCGGCTGGGGCGACCTGATCTATCACCTGGGCAACGATCCGAAAACTAAGTCCATCGTTTGCTACATGGAATCGATCGGCAACGCCCGCTCCTTCCTTTCCGCTGCCCGCGAAGTGGCGCTGAACAAGCCCATCATCATCATCAAGCCGGGGCGCAGCGCGGCCGCGGCCAAGGCAGCGGCTTCCCACACCGGCGCGCTCACCGGATCCGACGAGGTGCTGGAGGCTGCCTTCCGCCGCTGCGGCGTGTTGCGCGTCGCCAATATCGCCGATCTCTTTTACATGGCCGAAGTGCTATCCAAGCAGCCGCGGCCGCAGGGTCCCCGGCTGACCATCGTCACCAACGCCGGCGGTCCGGGCGTGCTCGCCACCGACGCGCTGATCATGGGCGGCGGCGAGCTGGCCGAGCTTTCCCAGGAAACCATGGAGGCGTTTAACGGCGTCTTGCCCGCCACCTGGAGCCATGGCAA
>DASWZP010000337.1:0-1755 GCA_036404395.1 Bryobacteraceae bacterium
CGCAAGGATGTTCACGGCTTGTTGCTGGGCTTCGCCGCGTTCGACGAACGCCAGATCCGCCGCGGCCTGGAGGGCTTGGCCGCCGCGCTGGATAGAAGGCACGGCGAAGCGGTAGGGTGAAAGTCGCCAAGCCGCACCGCCAGAAAGCCGAGTGAATACCAGTTACCATCTTGCTTGGTCTGACTATGCTTTTCCGTGGATAAGAAGATGGAGCCTTCGAGCAACGGCGGGCGCATGCCGGGCAATCGCGCTTCAATCTATCTGATCGTTCTGCTGGCGGCGGTTGCGGTCTATTGCGGCACCATGATTTCGCCGCCCTCGTTGATGGACGATGTGGACGCGGTGCAGGCGCAGATCGCACGCAACATGCTGCGGTCGGGCGACTGGGTGACGGCGCGGCTGGACGGCATCCCATATCTCGAAAAGGCGCCGCTGATTTACTGGCTGATCGGCGGCTGCTTCAAGCTTTTCGGCGCGTACGATTGGGTGGCGCGGATTCCGGTAGCGCTCGCCGCGGTGCTGCTTTGCTGGCTGACGGCCGCGTTCGGCGGGTGGGCGTTCGGCCGCCGCGCCGGAACCCTGGCGGGCGTGGTGATCGCCACATGCGCGGGCATGTTCCTGTTCACCCGCATCCTGATTCCGGACGTGATGCTGACCGCGGCCATCGCGTTCGCGATGTGGGCGTTTCTGCGCGCCTTGGACGAGCAGGAGCCGCATCCCCGCCGCTGGGCCATGGCGCTGGCCGCCAGCCTGGGCGTGGGGATGCTGCTCAAGAGCACGGTAGGCGTGCTGTTTCCGGTGGCGGCGGCTTTGATTTATCTGGGGCTCACCGGGCAATTGTTCTCGCGCGCCGTGTGGAAACGGCTGCACCCGTTCTCCGGCGCCGCGGTGGCGCTCGTCATCGCCGCCCCGTGGCACGTGCTGGCCACGCTGCGCAATCCCCCGTATTTCGATTTCACGCTGCGCAGTCTTCCCGGCCAATACCACGGCTTCCTGTGGTTTTATTTCATGAATGAGCAGGTGCTGCGATTTCTGAACCTGCGCTATCCACGCGATTACGACACGGTGCCGCTCGTATACTTCTGGCTGTTTCATCTGCTCTGGCTGTTTCCGTGGAGCGTGTATTTTCCGGCGGTGGTGAAAATGACAGCGTCGAAAAATCGGCCCGAAGCTCCAGGAATTCCGGCAGATCACCGGCGGCAAGACCGCCGGCGTTACCTACCGCGGCCGGTGGATCGTGCCGGGCGGGCGCGCCTGCTGGCGCTCTGCTGGATCGGCTTCGTACTGGTCTTCTTCAGTTTCTCGACCACCCAGGAGTATTACTCGATGCCGTGCTATCCGGCGCTGGCGTTGTTGCTGGGCGCCGGGATGGCCGATGGCGGCGCATGGGTCAAACGGGGAACGCGCGTGCTCCAGGTGCTGGCCGGAGCGGCCGGCGCGCTGGCGCTGGTGCTGGCCTGGTTGGTGCGCAACACACCCACGCCGGGCGATATCTCGGTGGCGCTGTCGCAGAATCCGGGGGCCTACAAATTGTCGCTCGGCCACATGGAAGACCTCACGCTTTCATCGCTGGCCTATCTGCGGCTGCCGCTGGTGCTGGCGGGAGTGGCATTTCTGCTGGGCGCGTTGCTCGCGCCGGCGCTCGGGCGCTTCGGCCGAATCGGGAAAGACACGGCTGCATTTCTCGCCGCCGCGCTGATGATGATTGTCCTCCTGCACGCGGCGCGGCTGGCGATGGTGGCTTTCGATCCGTAC
>DASWZP010000338.1:0-7219 GCA_036404395.1 Bryobacteraceae bacterium
ACCCGTAGGGGCCGGGCATGCCCGGCCCGGCTCGGGCATCGACTGAGTATCACGGAGGTGCCCCATTCCCGATGAAACCAGCGGCGCGCGCGTGAGCCTGGACGTGCTGGCCATCGCGGCCCATCCCGACGACGTGGAACAAACCTGCGGCGGCACGCTCATCCGCATGGCGGAAATGGGTTACCGCACCGGCGTGCTCGATCTCACCGCCGGCGATATGGGCTCGCGCGGCACGCCCGAGGATCGCATCGCCGAATCGCAAGCCGCCGCCCGTCACCTGTTGCTGGCCTGGCGCGGCAATCAGCTCATGCCCGACGCGCGCCTGGAAAACACGCTCACCGCGCGCATGACGCTGGCGGTGCGAATCCGCGAGCTGAAGCCGCGCGTGGTGATTCTGCCGTATTGGGAAGCGCGACATCCCGACCATTACCGCGCGAGCGAAATCGGTTTCGAAGCCTGCTTTCTGGCCGGCTTGAAGAAGCTCGAGGAATACTCCGAGCCCCACCGCCCGCAGAAGATCCTCTATTCGAGTCTCTACGCCGATGTGAAGCCGTCATTCATCGTCGATATCAGCGCTCAATTCGAGCGCCGCATGGAAGCGCTGCTGAGTTACCGTTCGCAATACGGCGCGGCGGATCAAGCCGCCGGCCTGTTCCCCGATGAACCGGAGATCCGCGAGCGCCTGGGCGCGATCGCCCGCTTCTACGGCAACCTGATCGGCGTGCGATACGGCGAACCCTTCGTAGTCAAAGAAGCCATGCGAATCGACGATATAGTAGCCATGCCAGTAAGGTCGATCTAAAAGAAAAGAATCATGGCCACGGATGAACACAGGTCAACCCAGATAGAACCTAAGAACTGAAATCCAAAGTCCTATCTGTGTTCATCCGTGTTCATGCGTGGCCCAAAATGGGTTACCCTCATTTCCGCGGCCGGATCACTTCTTCATTCAGATACGGCCGCAGCGCCGCCGGAATCACCACGGTGCCGTCCCGCTGCTGGTAGTTCTCGATAATGGCGACCCAGGTGCGGCCCACCGCCAGGCCGCTTCCATTGAGCGTGTGAACGAATTCGGCCTTCTTGCCGCCGCGAAAGCGAATGCCCGCGCGGCGCGCCTGGAACGCCTCGAAATTGGAGCAGGAAGAAATCTCCTTGTACCCGTTCTGCCCCGGCAGCCAGACTTCGATGTCATAAGTCTTGGCGGAGGAAAATCCCATGTCGCCGGTCGAAAGCACCACCGTTCGAAACGGCAGATCGAGACGCCGCAGGATGTCCTCGGCATCCGCGGTCAGCTTCTCCAGTTCGTCATAGCTTGTCTCCGGGCGCGTGAACTTCACCATCTCCACCTTCTGGAACTGGTGGACGCGGATGATGCCGCGCACGTCGCGGCCGTAAGAGCCCGCCTCGCTGCGGAAACACGGCGTGTAAGCGCACAGCTTCACCGGCAGCGCGTCGGCCTCCAGCGTTTCGCCGGCATAGATATTGGTCACCGGCACTTCCGCCGTGGGAATCAACCAGAGGTCCTGCCCTTCGCACTTGAAGAGGTCTTCCTGGAACTTGGGCAACTGGCCGGTGCCGAACAGGCTGCGCGAATTCACCATAAACGGCGGCAGCACCTCGGTGTAGCCGTGCTCGCGCGTGTGGACGTCAAGCATGAAGTTGATCAGCGCCCGCTCCAGCTTGGCGCCCATGTCCCAGTAGAGGGCGAACCGCGCGCCGGTGATCTTGGCGGCGCGCTCCAGGTCCAGGATGCCCAGCTCCGGCCCCAGGTCCCAGTGCGCCTTGGGAGCGAAATCGAATTGCCGCGGCTCGCCCACGCGCCGCACCTCGAGGTTGTCGGTTTCGCTCTTGCCCACCGGCACCGATTCATGCGGCAGGTTGGGAATGCCGGCCAGCAGCTCGCGAAATCCGTCCTCGAAAGCCTTCAGCTCTTCGTCGAGCGCGGCCTCGCGCGCCTTGGAAGCCCGCACGGCCTCTTGTTCGGCGGTGGTGTCCAGACCCTCCCGGCGCATCCGCCCGATCTTCTGGCTTTGCGCGTTGCCCTGCGCCTTGAGCTGCTCCGATTCCGTGATGGCCGCCCGCCGTTTGCGGTCCAACTCCCGGAATTGTTCCAGGCCGGCGCTCCCGCCGCGCGTGGCTAGGCGGGCCGCAACCGCATCGAGATTGTTCCGGACGTATCCGAGATCGAGCATTTCCCTCCATGCTAGCGCAGGCAGGGAGAGCTATTCCTCTTCTTCCTCGGTCTTGGCGGGTTCCAGATCTTCGGCCTCGAAAATCTGGCGGCAATCCAGACATTCCACGTAGTCCACGCCGTCTCTTCGGGCCAGGACCTGGGTCCGGGTGTGCTCGCAAGCGGGTTGCATAGGTAGGGGCAGATGAGAAATATTCTAACCGCCCGCGCCCACTTGTCAAGCCCCCCCAAAGGGTAGGGGGACAGACTCCACGGTCCCAAGGCGCCGTTTTTGCGCCGCGTGGACAGTGCTGTCGGTCCCCCGCATCTTTATGTCCCGCACCCGCTCGCAATGTTACAGGTCGGATACCGGCGACTCCGCGTCGGCGGGGTTGCGGAAGCGATAGCCCACCCAGGGTTCAGTGAGAATGTATTCCGGCTGCGACGGGTCGTCTTCGATCTTCTTGCGCAGCATTCTCACATACGACCGGAGATACTCCAGTTCACCGCCGTACTCAGCCCCCCACACGCCCTGCAGCAGCTTGGAATGGGTGATCAACGCTCCCTGATGTTTGAACAAATACGACAGCAGGTCGTACTCTTTGGGCGAAAGATGGATCTCTGCGCCGTCCTTGGTCACCAGGCGCCGCTCCGAATCGAGCGTCAGAGCTCCGGCGCGCAGCACGGTTGCAGAAGCTTCGTCGGGCGGACTTAGCCGGCGCCTGACCGCGTGCAGGCGCGCGATCATCTCCCGCAGGCGGTACGGCTTGGTGACGAAGTCGTCGGCTCCCGCTTCGAGGGCTTGCACCTTATCTTCCTCGGCATCCCGCACGGTCACCATCAGGATGCCAATTCGCGGCGAGAGGTTCCTGATCCTGCGGCACGTCTCGATGCCGCCCATCCCCGGCATATTGATGTCCAGCAACACGATATCGCAGGGCCTATCGCGCAGCACGAGGAGCGCCTCCTCGCCCGTACGCGCTTCCGCGACATCGAATCCGCTTGCGGCAAGCGATGTCAGGAGTGCCCGCCGGAACGCGGGATCGTCGTCGACAATCAGCACCTTGCAGTTATCACTCGGCAACGGACGCCTCACTTTTCGAAAGCGGCAGAGTCAGACGGAAAGCCACGCCGTCCTGTACGGTGTCCAACAACGCCAGGTCGCCTCCATGGGCCAATGCGATCTTGCGCGCGACATATAGCCCGAGGCCCGAGCCCGCGGCGGTTTGCTTGGCATTGGTACCCCGGTAAAACCGGTCGAAGATGTGGCTCCGCTCGTTGGGCGGAATGGGGTCGCCGTCATTCCGGACGTCGATCGCGGCGGCTTTCTCGCCGGCCGAGAGCTCGACCAGGATGCGTGCATCCGGCGGCGAATATTTGCAGGCGTTTTCCAGAAGCTGGCTGAGCGCCAGGCTCATCAGTTCGGGATCCACCCGTACTTCGCCCGGCTCGCCGTTCGCGTGGAACGAAATCTGGCGGTCGGGCCAGAGCTTCGCATACCGGCGGGCCGAGCCCTGGGCGATCTCGGCCGGGTCGGCCGGTTCCAGGCGCGGTTTGACTGCTTCGCGGTCCAGGCGCGCCAGCCGAAGCAGGCGTGAGGTCAGGTCACCCAGGCGCGCGGCCTCGCTCTCGATCATCCCGGCCAGCTCCCGTTGGTCCGGCGACATCGGTCCGGTGGCTTCGAGGCCGCCCGCCGCAGTCACAATGGTGGCTAGCGGAGTCTTGAATTCGTGAGCCAGGGCGTCCAGGATCGCGGAGCGCAGCGTCTCGGCCCGAGCATTGGCGGCCGCGGTCGAAGCCAGGCGAAAGGCTCGCCGCCTCTCGAGCGCGGACGCCGCCAGGCCGGCCAACGCCGGCGCCAATAGCTCCGGGTTGCGCAATCCTTCGAAGCCGATCGCGCCCAGCAGCGTGCCCCGCTCCCGCAGGCTGCGAACCGAAATCCCGAGTTCCGGATACGCCGCGTTGCGGCCCGAGATGTATCCATCGCGGGTCTTCGCGGCCAGATCGCCGCGGGACGTTCCGATCTCGTGCAGCTCCTGCGAGGCCTGGTCAAACAGGCAGACCGCGTCCAGTTCGAAACGCGTCCGGAAGGGCTCGAGCAGCGGCGGTCCCAGTGGGGCGGACGGCGCCTGGGCGAACAGCTCCGCGCCAAGCCGGTAGAGCTTTTCCATATTCTCCCGCTGCCGTTTCGCTTCGCGCGCTTGCGACCGGCTGCGGGCCTGAGTTTCGGTCACTACCAGCGAGACGATCAGCAGGCAGAGCAAGGTGACCGCATCCAGCGGATCGGTCACCGTGAAGGTGAAGAGCGGGTCGATGAAGAACCAGTCCAGGCTTGCGGTGGCCAGCACACAGACGATAGCGGCCTCCCAAAACCTGCTATCCAGGGATTGCAGAACAACCGCGATCAGGAACAGTAAAGCCGCGGACGCCGAATTCAGGTGGATTCGATAACAGACCGCGGTGACGGCGGCGATCAACACAACGCCGCGCACCAGGACCAGGGCAGCACGGCGTACTGAATGGCTGGGTGGCATTCGATGCCGGTTCGGCTTCAGATCTATTGTATCCGCGTCTCAAGGGCTGCCGCTTCGCAACCGGAAACTCGGTACAGGCGACCATCCGGTGCACGACGTGCTTGTCCGCGGAGATCGCGAACTTCCCCGCTACGGCTTCTTGACCGGTTCCGGGGGCTCGTCGTTCTTCTTTTGGTTGGGGCCACGCCCGAACTGGCGCGGGACTGGCTTGGCACTGGCCAGTTCGGCGTAGGTCCGAACGACTTTTTCTTTTTGCGCCGGGTCGATCGCCAGGTACCTGTGCCGGCCATCCGCCGCCGGCGTGAAGCGCGTGCTCCCGTCTTCCTGCACGCCGATCGTGCCTGGCGCGGAGAGCTTGAAGTAACCATCCGGACGGACCGCGTAAAGCACCGCCGCCATGGACGGAACCGCGGCGTCGTACGGCATGGGCTCGAACGCGCGGTAGGCGTCGACGATGGGATGGGCCGGCGCCCAGGCGAAATCCTCCTCGATGCTCGATCCCGGAAACGGCAAGCCATCGCCCACTTCCGAGCCCACGGCCACCATCGGAGTAGGCCACTCAGCCAGCAGCCGTTTGGCCGCGGCCACATCCGTCTTCACGCGGAACTCGGCGCTCCCATCCGGGTAAGCGCCCGCCGCCATCACCAGCAACTTCACCTTGTGCCTGATCAGGTCAAGGGCACCATCCAGATCCATCACCTTCACCAGGTTCGTGGCGGGCCCGGCCAGCACCACCACGCAGTTCGCATCGTATTGTGCTGTGAGGGCATTGCGAATCAGCACCGCCGGGTCGGCGGTGTCGTTCAGCTTATGGATCCCGTGCGGGTAAACGGGCAAACCGTCGGCCGTCTGCTTCTCCAGCACCGCATCCAGAACGGAGGTGTCGCCACGCAGGTTGCTATTCTCGGCCATGCCGATGGGAGGCAGCGGCCGCTGAAAGCCGCGCGCGCCGGCAGGCGGCGGAGGGCCGGAATAGAATCTCGCCAGCACGTCGGCGAACGCCGCCGAGCTCAGATTCGACCACGTGGTGCTGTTCGAAACCAGCCGCGCTTCGCCCTTGCCTTCGAGGCCATAGAGCAGCGCGAGCGCCAGCGCCGCATCCACCCCATTGCCCAAATCGGAATCGAACACGATCCCAACCGCCGGCTTCGCTTGTACTGGAAACGGCATGGCGGCTACGCGAGATCCGCGAAGCGGAGTTGTCCGGTCGCGTCGCCGAAGTGCTCCATGTGGACGCCCATCCGTTCCATCATCGCCAGGTGCAGATTGCACATCGGCGTTTCCCTGCGATACACGATTCGCCGGCCGGTCTTGACGGTGCCTCCGCCGTTGCCGATCAGCATCGTCGGCAGATCCTCGTGCAGGTGCCGGTTGCCGTCGGAAAGCCCGGCGCCGTACACCAGCATCATGTTATCCAGCAGCCGGCCCTCGCCTTCCCGGATCGACTTCAACTTGGCCACCCACGCCGCCATCTGGGTCGCGTGATAGGTATTGATTTGGGTGACCTTCTCGATCAGCTCCGGCTTGCCCTGGTGGTGCGTGCAAGGGTGGTGGCCGTCGGCGATGCCTAGCTCGCGATAGGGCCGCGACGTGCCTTCGCGCGTCATCAGGAAGGTGACTACGCGTGTCAGGTCCGCCTGGAACGCGATCGTGATCATGTCGGTCATCAGCTTGAAGTGCTCGGCGAAATCGGCTGGCACGCCGTAGGGCTTTTCCATGTGCGGATCGAACTGCGCGTTGGTCTTCTCGGCGCGCTCAATCTGGCGCTCCACCTCGCGGATGGAGGAGAGATACTCGTCCAGCTTGCGGCGGTCCGTGGGACCGAGAGTGGCTTCGAGCTGGCGCGTGTCCTCGCCGACAAAATCGAGAATGCTGCGGCGATAGTCCGCCTGCCGCGCGCGAGTCTCCGGGCTGAGGATCGCGCCGTTGCCGAACAGCCGCTCAAACAGCGCCCGCGGATTGAGAATCGGCGGCAGCGGCTGGGTTTCGCTCTTCCAGGCCAGGTTATTGGTGTAGGCGCAGGAGTAGCCGGAATCGCAGTCGCCAGCCTGCCGCGCGTCTTCCATGCCCACTTCGAGCGAAGGGAACCGCGCCTGGTCGGCCACGTGCCGCGCCACAATCTGGTCGCAGGAAACACCGGCTCGAATATCCACCGTGGTCTTCTTGACCTGGATGCCGGTGAGGTACGACCCGGAGCAGCGGCCATGATCACCCGCGCCATCGAGCAACGCGCGGCCGGTGTTGTGGGTCAGGTTGCCCAACATGAGGATGTCGTCGCGATGCGGCTCCATGGCCTTCAGGATGCGCGGCAACTCGCCCAGCTTGCCCTCGTAGGCGGGGTTCCATTCGTCCATGATGATGCCGTTGGGCACGTAGGCGAATACCATGCGCAGCGGCGGCTTGGCGGGCCGTGCGAGGGCCATCGCCGGAATCATGGCGTCCAGAAAAGGCAGTCCAACCGCCGCGCCCAAGCCGCGCAAAAAGGACCTTCGATGAAGCGCCTTCCGCGTGATCG
>DASWZP010000339.1:0-6913 GCA_036404395.1 Bryobacteraceae bacterium
GGAAAGCGGCCACACCGGCGCGCACCGCATCGATCCCGGCCAGTTGCGCTTCGAGCACGGCGCGGTAGACGCGTTTGATGCGGGCGCCTGGCGTGCCCAGGAACAACATGCGCGTCATGTCGCTCGCATAGCCCTCGCAAAACGCGCCCATATCCACCACCACCAGATCGCCGTGACGGAGGCGGGCGGCGGTGGGCTCGGCGTGGGGAAGGGCGGAACGGCGGCCGCCAGCGACGATAGTTTCAAAGCTGGGTTTCTCGGCTCCGAGACGGCGCATGCGGTATTCGATTTCCGCCGCCAGGTCGCGCTCGGTCATGCCGGCGCGCACATGCCGGACGGCGAGCTCGAAGGCGCGCGAGTTGAGTTCGACGGAGCGGCGGATCAGCTCGAGCTCGCCCGCCGACTTGATCATGCGCAGCTCTTCCACCATGCCAGGGAGCGGCTCGAGCGAAGCTTTCATCGGCAAGTGCGACTGGAGCGCCTGGAACGCGGCGCAGGTCATGCGGCCAGAATCGTAGCCGATGCGCCCGGCGCCCAGCTTGCGCAGCGCGGCGGCCACGCCATCCATCAGCGGGCCCTTGCAGATCTTCACCTGGCAGGAGACCTGCTGCGCGGCCTGGATGGCATAACGCGGATCGGTGAAGAGGACAGTCTTGCCGGGGAGCACCAACAGGGCGGCGTTGTCGCCGGTGAAGCCGGAGAGATAGCGCACGTTGGGCGCGCCCGAAACCAACAGCGCGCCGGCTCCGCGCGCGGCTAGGGCGCCCGCCAGCCGCTGGCGGCGGAGGTGGAACTCGGTAGCTTCGTGGGGCAGGCGTTTCCGCCTGCCAACCGCGACGGCAGTTGAGCGAGGGTTGGCAGGCGTAAGCGCCTGCCCTACCTCTCTAGTGTTCACTGTTGAGGTCCTTAGCGAGCACCAGGGCGCGCTCGGCCAGCGCATCGGCCTCGCGCATGTCGCCTTTCGCTTCGGCGTCGTCGGACAACTTGACCATGCCTTCGATGCGTGCGACGGCGCTGAGCTCGTGAGCGTTCAAGCGGCGGAGGCGCGCTTGTTCCACCAGGTGGCGGATGTCGCGCTTGCATTGGGCGGCTGATTCCTGCAAGCGTTTGCTCTCTTCGGCGGAGAGCACTTGCTGAATGGGAGCGCGTGCCGGCTCTTCGGCGGCGGCGGGGGGCGCGGGTGACTCGGGACGAGCCGGGCTGGCGGCGGGAGGTCCCGGATTGCGCCGCACGGGCCGCGGCGGAGCAGCCGGCTCCGGCGTATCCTGGGATACCTCGCCCGCGGCTAGTGATTCCTCCGAAACCGGCTGCGGCGGTGGCAGCTCCACCTGAGTTTGCGGAGTGGACAGCGGTTGCGGCGGAGCAGCCGATTTGGCGGTGGGCGCCGGAGCTGCCGGAGTGGCCGGCGCCACCGGCTTCTTACCTTGCAGGACGCAGCCGGCCAGCAGGACCGCCAGAGCCGGGACCAGAGCGAATGCCGCCTTGCGCATGGACCGCCTAAGAAGGCGCGAAGCAACGCGCCCGCAAGCGGGCGTTGGCAGGTTGAAACCTGCCCCACCTCGTGGGCTCGGATACGTCGCTGTCATTTGAAGAACATCGGCACTCAGGCCGCTATCGGCAGGCGGATGAAAAATGCCGTGCCTTTGCCGGGTTCGCTGGTGAAATCGATTGTACCATCGTGGAGTTGCACGATCCGGAAAGCCATCGCCAGGCCGATGCCGGAGCCTTTCTGCTTGGTAGTGAAGTAGAGGCGGAATATCTTCTCGCGCAGATCGGGCGGGATGCCCGGTCCGGTATCGGACACGCGGATTTCGGCGGTGTCGCCGGAGGCCGAGGACTCCAGGCGCAATTCGCCGCCGGCGGGCATGGCCTCGATCGCGTTGACCACGATGTTGAGCACGGCCTGTTTCAAAAGATCGCGATCGATGCGCACCTCGACGCCCCCGGCCTTCCGCTCGTCCACCACGCTGATGCGGGAGGCGTCCGCTTGCGGGCGAGCCAGATCGACCAGGTCGCGCACGAATTCGTCGAGCGGCACGTTGGCCAGGTTCAACTCCACCGGCCGCGTGAAATCGAGGAAGGTTTTCACCACGCGGTCCAGGCGCAGGATTTCGCTCGAGATGATGTCCATCTGCGGCTCGAGCGCGGTGTCGCCGTGGGCGAGCTTGGCGCGCGCCACCTCCACGTGCAGGAGAATCGCATTGAGCGGGTTCTTGACTTCGTGGGCCACGCCGCCGGAGACGCGGCTGAGAGCGGCCAGCCGGTCGGCGGTCTGCAACTCGCGGCCGAGCTTGCGCTGGGCTTCTGGGTCTCGCAGGCGGATGAGCGTGCCCGAGCCGGCGCCGCCTGGGGCCGTGAGCGGATCCACCGAAAGCAGCGCGGAGGCGACGCTGGAGGACGAATCGCCCGGGCCAACCTCAACCCTACGCTTGCCGATCGACAGTCCGGCTGCGGTGGCCTGCGCAATCACCTGGCCCAACAGCGTCTCCGGGGAGAAGATCTGGGCGATGGTCTTGCCGGTGAGCGCGGCGGCATCGAGACCGGTGAATTTCTCGACCGTGCCGGAAGCGAAGACCAGCCTGCCTTCGCGATTGAACAGGAAAACGGCGTCTTCCAAATCGCGCAGCAGCCTGCCGAGATTGCCGCGCAGGTCGGAAACTTCGAACTGCGCGCCCCGCAACTGGAGGCCGAGTTGGGCGACGCGGGAAGAAATGACGGACAGGTCGTCGGTGGCGGCCTTGGCCACCGTGGCTTCGGGTGGATTCTCGCCGCTGGTCATCGACTCGACTTGCCGGCGCAAACGGCCTAAGGGGCGGAAGGCGACGGCCGAAACCAGCATGGTGACCAACGCCGCGCCCAGCACGGAGAACAAGGCCACGATGCCGTTCTCCTTGAGCCGCGGCATCATCTCGGCGCTGATGAGCTCGGGGGCCACCACCACGCGCACAAACAGAATCGGCGGCCCGTTGCGCGGTCCCAAAGCCTGCTGCAACTGGTAGTATTTTTTCACCCGCAGCATGCGCCATTTGCCGTACCAGCCGTTGTCGGTGACCACCGGGCGGAAATCGTCGTAGGGGAGCAGAACTTTGCCGATCTCGTCGGGAATGGAATCGGCGAGAATCTCGTTTTCGGGGCTCACTACAGCGATTTCGACGATGGCGTGCGAAGCCAGCATGGTGTCGCGCAGCAGGGTCGAAACTTCGGGGTCGCGCACGGCCTCGCCCAGCGGCTTGGTGGGTGGGCGATTCAAGGAAAGCCCCACCAGGTCCGAAGCCAGCGTGCGCAGGTTTTCGGCGCGCTCGAGCGTGGCGGCGAATTGCTGGTTGATCTCGCCGGCGAGATCGACGCACGAGATGGTGCCGGCCAGCAGAACGGCCAGCAGAACGAACGATAGAGTCAGCCGGGCCTTCAGGTTCATGGATGCGTCACGGCACGGTGAGCACGAGCTTGCCGGTGGTCTGGCGGCCTTCCAGGTCGCGGTGAGCTTGCGAGGCCTGGGCGAGCGGATAGGTCGCGCCGATGCGCAGGCGCAGCTTACCGGCGGCAATCCAGCCGAGCACGTCGCCGGCGCGCCAGACCAGTTCGTCGCGGGTCGCCAGGTAATACGGCAGCCCGGGCCGGGTGAGGAAGAGCGAGCCCTTGGCGCCGAGGATGGCAGGATCGAAGGGCGGAATCGGACCGCTCGATTGGCCGAACAGCGCGAGCAGACCGCGCGGGCGGAGCGAATTGAGGCTTTGCTCGAAGGTGGTGCGCGCCACCGAATCGTAGACTACGTCCACGCCGCGGCCGTTGGTGAGGCGCTTGACCTCGGCTGCGAAATCCCGCTGGGTATAAAGGATGGCTTCGTCGCAGCCGTTTTCGCGGGCGATGCGAGCTTTCTCCTCGGTGGATACGGTGCCGAAAACGCGCGCGCCCAGCATCTTCGCCATCTGCGCGATGAGCCCGCCGGCGCCGCCCGCCGCCGCGTGCACCAGGCAGGTGTCGCCGCTCTTCAACGGAAAAGTGGAGTGCGTGAGGTAATGCGCGGTCATGCCTTGCAGCATGGCCGCGGCGGCCGTTGCCAGGTCCACATGATCCGGGATCTTGACGAGCTGCGCCGCGGGGACAGTGGCGTATTCGGCATAAGAACCGCGGGTTGTGCAATACGCCACGCGGTCGCCGGGAGCGACCTCGGTGACTTCCGAGCCCACGGATTCGACTGTGCCGGCAGCCTCCTGACCGAGCGTCATCGGAAAATCGGCTTTGTAGTGCCCGGTGCGGAAATAAATATCGATGAAATTGACGCCGCTGGCGGCGATGCGCACCAGGGCCTGGTTGGCGGCGGGTCGCGGAATGGGAATGTCCACCAATTCCAGTTTTTCCGGGCCACCGGCTTCTTTGACTTGAATGGCTTTCATGATTCGACTTATCTCCCCTAGCTTTTACCGCAAGCTTGCGATGCCGTACCTTATGCTGCCGTACCGCTCCCTTCGGTCGCGGCTCCGAATGAGTCCGGATGCTATCGGAGCCGCGACCGGAGGGAGCGGTCTCGCAAAAGCGCCGAATCCTGCGCTCATGGTACTCATGTCTGACTTCGATCGCGCCCTCATGCCGCAGCGCCGATGCGCCGGAACATCAGGCGCAGCCCCCGTCGAGCGTGCACAACCGCCGCATAAAGCAGCAAATAGCATAACGCAAACGGGAACGAGAACACGCGGGCCAGCGTGCGCACGGCGCCGGAGCCGGCCAAACCTGCGCGAGCGAACGCAAACTCGCGGATGATCTTGAGGTGCTTGCGGTCCAGCCAGAAGTAGTCCGCGTTTTCGTTGATGATGAAAACCTTGGCCGGCACGCGCAGCGCGAGCGCCCATTTCCACTTCATCATGAGCGGCTCTTCGGAGCAGACGATGCCCATCATCGGGTAATTCCGCGCGCGCAATTCGCGGTACAGTTGCGCGCGCCCCTGCCGGCCGCGATAGTCCGAAACGCGGAATATGCGGGTGGTGCGGGCATCCAGGCCGAGCGGCAGGTTGGCGAAACAGGAGACCAGGTCTATGGGAACGTCCGCGCCCCAGGAGCGGCGCAATCCGGCGATCACCTTTTCCAGGATGCCGCGCGAGCCGCTCTCCACCAACAGGATGGAAGAGGCTTCGGGAAGGCGGCCGCTGAGCACGTAACGCACTGTTCCGAATATAGCGCGGGTGTTAGGCTGGTGTTGGTACGCCGGGCCGGGCGTGCCCGGCCCCTACGGATTCCCGCAGGACCGTTGTAGGGGCGAGGCATGCCTCGCCCTCGGGTCGCGAGACAAAGTGTTTTCGTAATTGCGAAATGGCGTAACCAAGCCATGCTGGAACACCTTCTCACCGAACAAGTGAACCCGGCTTCGGCGGCCATTGATGCCGCCGGCACGGAAGCGGCCCTGCGGATCATCAACCGCGAGGACGCCAAAGTGGCGGAAGCGGTGGAACGCGAGATACCGGCGATTGCGCGTGCGGTCGACGCCATTGCGGACGCGATCGAACGCGGCGGCCGGCTGTTTTATATCGGCGCCGGAACCAGCGGGCGGCTGGGCTTGCAGGACGCGGCTGAGATTCCGCCCACGTTCGGAGCGTCACCGGAACTGGTCACAGGCATCATCGCCGGCGGCGAAGCGGCCGTAAGCCGCGCGACCGAAGCCAGCGAAGACGATCCGGCCGCCGGCGCGCGCGATTTGACGACGCATGGATTCACCGCGCGCGACGTTCTGGTGGGCCTGGCCGCCAGCGGCCGCACGCCTTACGTGCTGGGCGCGATCGCCGAAGCGCGGCGGCTGGGCGCGGTGACAGTGGGCGTCAGTTGCACGTCCGATTCGGAACTGGCGCGCGCGGCCGATATCGCCATCACGCCGCTGGCGGGGCCGGAGGTGATTGCCGGCTCGACGCGCCTGAAGGCGGGCACGGCGCAGAAGTTGGTCCTCAACATGCTCTCCACGGCAGTGTGCATCCGGCTGGGCTACGTTTACGGCAACCTGATGGTGAACGTGCAGCCCACGAACAGCAAGCTGGCGGACCGGGCGCGGCGGATCATCGCCGCGGCTGCCGAAGTGAGCCAGGAGCGCGCCGGCGAGCTGCTGGAAGCAAGCGGTGGACAGGTCGCCATGGCCATCGTGATGAGCCGGAAAGGTTGTGCGCGCAACGAGGCCGAACGGCTGCTGGCGGAAGCCGGCGGGCGCGTGTCGAAGGCGCTGGCTGGATGAAAAAGAACGCATCGGAGCCGCGACCATAGGGAGCGGTTGATGTACCGAAAGAAATCGCATGGATAAATTCGTAATTACCGGCGGGAACGCGCTGCGGGGCGAGATCCCGGTCAATGGTTCGAAGAATTCGGCGCTGCCCGCGCTGGCGGCGGCACTGCTCACCGCGGAGCCGGTCACGCTGCGGCGCATACCGCACGTGCGCGACATACGCACCATGCAGCGGCTGCTGGTGGACGTCGGCGCCCGCGCGGATATCGAAGATGGCGTGGTGCGCCTGGAGGCATCGAAGATCGTCTCGCCGGAAGCGCCGTATGAGCTGGTCAAGACCATGCGCGCGTCCAGCCTGGTGCTCGGTCCGCTGGTGGCGCGCGCGGGGCGGGCTCGTGTGTCGCTGCCCGGCGGCTGCGCCATCGGCGCGCGGCCGATCAACCTGCACATCTTCGGCTTGGAACAACTCGGCGCGACCATCAACCAATCGCACGGATATATTGAAGCTGTTGCGCCCGATGGACTGCGCGGCGCTACCGTGCATTTCGACCGCATCACCGTCACCGGCACCGAGGACCTGATGATGGCGGCCGTGCTGGCCAAGGGCGAAACCGTGCTGCGCAACGCGGCGCGCGAGCCCGAGGTGGTGGACCTCGCCGAACTATTGAGCAAGATGGGCGCCAAAATCGAAGGCGCGGGCACTTCCACCAT
>DASWZP010000340.1:0-4794 GCA_036404395.1 Bryobacteraceae bacterium
CGGCATCGGACTCACCACCGCGCTGGCCGTCTTGCCCTCTGGTTGGGTGGTGGTGGGCAGTCTGCCGACCACGGATGGAACGTCGGCCACGGCCGAGGCCGGCTGCCTGCTGGTGCTGGACGCCAAGGGCAACGTCGTGGAAACCATAGCAAATTCGTCAATCAACGGACCCTGGGATATGACCGCGATCCAGTTGGGCGACGATGCGTTCTTGTTTGTCACCAACGTGCTTAACGGCACGCTGGCCGGCGGCGGCAGCGTGGTGAATGAAGGGACGGTGGTCCGCATCGGGTTGGAGCTGCATTCGGACGCACCGCCCACCGTGCAATCGATGGTGACCATCGGCAGTGGCTTTGCGGAACGCACCGATCCCAACGCTTTGGTGATCGGACCCACCGGCCTCGGCCTGTCGCTCGATGGGACTCTCTACGTGGCCGACAGCCTGAACAATCGGATCGCGGCGATACCCGACGCGCTGCGGACCCAGTCCTCGGCCGGAACGGGCACCACGATCAAGGAGGGCCGCTTCCTCAACGATCCGCTGGGACTCGCGATTGACTTCTTCGGCGACATCCTGACCGTCAACGGCAACAATGGATTGCTGGTCATCACCACCGCCAGGGGCGATTCGCTCGGTGCAGCCCTTCTCGATTCCAGCGGCACCCCGCCCGGCTCCGGCGCCCTATTCGGATTGGCCGTGAGCGACCGCGGCATCTATTACGTCGACGACGCGACCAACACGCTCAATATTTTCCTGTAGCGGCTGGCGTTGGCCGATTTGCGCCGTAGGGGCCGGGCACGCCCGGCCCGCTGAGGCTTCCACATTTTCGTGGGAGGTCCGGTAACGCCGGCGGTCTTTGCCGCCGGTGTCCGATTGGGGTGTCCGATTGGGGACAGCCTACGAAAACTCCAAACTCGGCGGAAGTCTATTTCGGAGTTTCGTAGCCACTGACTGAATATCCCTGATTATCGTGTCTCACCACAGCGGCGCGGCGCGTAGCCTGTCCCCGAATAATCTCCGACGTCACGCAGGCGACAGCCGTCTCATTTTCGCGGCGGTGAGCTAGGCTGACCTCTCTGAAGATCGGCGTCTGGTAGTCGCAGTAGCTGGATGGCTTCATATAGATAGCTACTCTGGGTCATAACGGCGAGGTCAGCTGGGAGGAGGCTGGACGACTGGATTCCTAGCAACACGGGGCGGCGTACAGGCGAGCCGAACACGACGCCCGCCCCCCCCGGGAGGGACGAAGAACACCGGAGATCCACTGTTCCCCGGCACAAGGTTCGCAGCGAGGAACCATCCCCGAATGTTATATGGGGCCGTCGCCGGGGCACACCGCACTTCGATATCTTCGCTAGAAGTGCTAGATATGAAGCCGAATTTGAAAAACGGCCGATTTCGGTTGCCCCCGGAAAATCCCGGCACGAGACCGGCCGAAAGGATCTGATCTCCAACGCCGATTCCCTTCATCTCATCATCGGTTGGAAAATCAGAGATCGGAATAGTCCCTGCGTCGGCCTCCTGGAGAGCTGTGTCCGGCGATTGCACCACCATAACCGCCGCGTCTGCCATGTCCTCGGACGGGTGCTTCCACAGTGGCTGTGCGCCGTGCACCAACAGCAGCGGTACAAAAACCGTCCCTTGGCCGGACGCCCCAGTCGTGTGACCCGACTTATTCAGCCGAGCATAGACCAACGACGGGTTCGGTTCGGTGCACTTTGCCCATTGAGGATCAACGATATGCCGTGCGGTCACCAGTAGGATGAAAGACTTCTTGGCGTCCGAGGTGAGCGGTACGCGCACAAGAAAGCCGGTACCAACCTCCTTCTGAGGATCAGCCTTTCCGGCGTCGTCGGGACCGTACAGGAACACCACGGAACTTTGAACGACCTCCGTGTTGATATTGAGCGCGGCGGGGGCTCGAGCCGTGAACACGGCCAGCAACAAGGGGAGCGCCGCGTATCGGGAAGCGCGCCTTTCTTGAATGGGCATAGGTTGACCTGATTATACCGCATTCTCCTTTTCTTCGCTCACATTAGCGGCGGCCACCGCCGTGCATCCGCTTGATTATCCTGCCGAGCTTGTGGCGCGGGCAGATTGGCGGGCAGATTGGGGACAGGGCAGATTGGGGCGCAGATTGGGGACAGGCTACGAGACCCCAAACTCGGCGGTCCGCATTACCGGAAGCAGGTCGAAACTTGCCGTGTGTCGGACAAATCTGATAAGATGTCAGACAGCCAGATGAACGACTATCGCATTACCGTACGGTTCCCTGCCGGACTGCGCCAGCGGCTGAGGGCTGCCGCTCTTCGCAGAGGAACCCGTGAGTCCGACCTGGTTCGCGGAGCCGTTGAGCGGCAACTCGCGGCCGACGACGATATACTCACCGCATACGAACGTGCGAAGAAGGCCGGCTTGATCGGAGCGGTGCGGGGGGCGAGCCGGGACCTCAGCACAAATCCAGCGCATCTTGATGGATTTGGCAGTTTGTGAGCGGCCAGGTACTGGTGGATACTGGCCCGATCGTGGCGATCCTGTCGGAATCCGATGAACATCACCAGGCGTGCGTCGGGGAGCTCCGGCGCATCAGGGGCCCGCTCCTGACGTGCTGGCCCGTGATCACCGAAGCGGCTTGGCTACTACGGGCCTATCCGCTCGCAATCGCTAGGCTCCTATCCTCTTTCCATGGCGCGCCGTTTGAGCTCGTTCCTTTGGGTGAAGCGGACCTTTCCGGAATTGCGGCGATCCTCGCCCGATATAAAGGGTTGGGGATACAACTTGCCGACGCGTCGTTGGTGCACCTTGCCAATCGTGAAGGTATTGAAACCATGTTCACTCTGGACCGGCGTGATTTTGGTGTGCTCCGTCTCAACCGCGGCAGGAAGCTTCACCTGATTCCCTGAATCGGCCAGCGATCAAATTATTTGCAGTATCGCTTCGACCAACCCATCGACAGTGAACTTCGCCGCCTCCGCTGTGACTTCGATTCCTAACGCGCGGGCGGTCTTACTAGTAACTGGGCCGATGGACGCTACCTTGACTCCCTCTAGCGCTCCCGCGCCCGCGGCGGCCACGAAGTTCTGCACGGTCGACGAGCTGGAGAAGGTGATCCAATCGGGCTTGCGGGCGAAGACCTCGGCGGCGCGAGCGGGCGCGTCGTCGGGCATCGCGGTGCGGTAGGCTTCGACCACATCCACCTGCGCGCCGCGCTTCGTCAGCTCGACGGGAACCAGGTCGCGCGCCACGGCAGCGCGAGGGAGCAGAATCTTCTTGCCGGCCAGGTCGTGACCCGCGAAAGCGGCCAGCAATCCCTCGGCGACATACTCGGCGCCCATCAGGTCCACTTTCAAATGCAGCGCTTCGATCGCGGCGCGCGTGGCCGGGCCGATGGCGCAAATGCGCGCGCCGAGCGAGCGCCAGTCAAACGCGGATCGATCGAGCCGCTCGACGAAGCATCGCACGCCGGTCGCGCTGGTGAAGATCAGCCAGTCGTAGTTAGCCAGATTCGCGATAGCCCGGTCGAGCGGCGCCGGGTCGGCGGCGGGCCGGATTTCGATAGTCGGCAGCTCGATGGCGTGGGCGCCCAATGCCTCCAGGCGCGCCGCCAGGGCATCGGCCTGCTCGCGGGCGCGCGTCACCACGATGCGCTGGCCAAACAGCGGCAGGCTTTCATACCAGTTCAGCTTCTCGCGCAGCCGCACCACTTCGCCGACCACGATGGTGGCGGGCGGTTTCATGCCGCGCGCGGCAATCAGCGCGGGCAGCGTCTCGAGCGTCCCGGTGACGGTCTCCTGGTCCGGCCGCGTGGCCCAGCGCACCGCCATGGCCGGCGTATCCGGTGCGCGGCCGCTCCCAATCAGCGCACGCGCGATTTCCGCGAACGTGGTGAGGCCCATGAAAATGATGAGCGTTTCGGCCTGCCCCAGCTTGTTCCAATCGATCGCGGCAACGGCGTGGCCGGTGACGAAGGTGACCGCCGAGGCGTGCTCGCGGTGGGTGAGCGGAACCCCGGAATAGGCGGCTAGCCCAAGCGGTGTGGTGACGCCGGGAACAACCTCGAAAGGAATGCCGGCCGCGGCGAGCGCTTCGGCCTCTTCGCCGCCGCGCCCGAACAGAAACGGGTCGCCGCCCTTGAGCCGCGCCACGGTAAGCCCGCGGCGCGCGCGGTCGATCAGCATGCCGCAGATCTCTTCCTGCGAAAACGCGTGCGCCGATTTCTTCTTGCCCACATAGACCCGCTCGGCGTGCGCGGGCGCGAGACCCAACAGCGCATCGGGCGCCAGGTGGTCGTAGAGGATGGCATCGGCGCGTTCCAGGATGCGGCGTCCCTTGACGGTAATCAGTTCCGGATCGCCCGGCCCCGCGCCGATGAGGTAGACCTTAGCGGGTGTCACCGGGAACACCAGCCGAGCAGTGGTAACGTGTCGCCGCGCCGGGCCGGGCGTGCCCGGCCCCTACAGGATTTGGCGGGATCGTCGTAGGGGCCGGGCATGCCCGGCCCGCGCATCGGGCACAATACTACTGCGACTGAGAAATCGCGCGCCAAACACCGGTCACCCGTACACCGCATCCAGAATCTCCTTCGCCCCGCGCCCCAGCAGATCCGCGCCCAGCCGTCGTCCGACCGCTTCCGCATCACGCACTGCCCCGTCCGCTTCGCCGCGGATCAGCTCGCTCCCATCGGGCGAGGCGACAATGGCGATCAAGTGCAGCCGTCCGTCTTCCACCATGGCGTGCGCGCCGATCGGCACCTGGCAGCCGCCGCCCAGCGCCGCCAGCAGACCGCGCTCGGC
>DASWZP010000341.1:0-6800 GCA_036404395.1 Bryobacteraceae bacterium
GATTCGGGCTTACCTGACGACGATGTTGACCAGCTTGTCGGGGACGACGATGATGCGGACGATCGGTTTGCCGGCGATGGACTGCTGCACTTTCGGGTCGGCCAGGGCGAGTTTTTCTAGCTCGTCTTTTGGTGTGCCAAAAGGGGCGTAGACGCGGCTGCGGAGCTTGCCGTTGACCTGGACAACGATCTCGGCTTCTTCGGGTTTGGCGAGCTCGCGATCGTAGGCGGGCCAGGGCTGGCGGAAGACCGGACCGTCGTGGCCAAGTTCCTCCCAGATCTCCTGGGCGAGGTACGGCGCGAACGGGGCGAGCATCAGCGCCAGCTTCTCATTGACCTCACCGAGCGCCTTGGCGCTCAGGTTGGCCTCTTCGGCGTAGAGCAAGTTCACGAGTTCCATGATGCTGGCGATGCAGGTGTTGAAGTGCCAGCGCGACTCGAAATCTTCGGTGATCTTGCGCAGGCACTGGTGGAGCTTGCGCAGGACTTTCCGATCGCCTGCACCGGGCGGCGTGAATTCCCAGCCAGCGACCGCTGTTCTCGTGACGAAGCGGTAGACGCGGCCGAGGAAGCGGTAAATGCCGTCGGCGCCTTCCCAGCGCCAATCGACTTCCTTTTCGGGCGGAGCGGCAAAGAGGACGAACATGCGCGCGGTATCGGCGCCGTATTTTTCGGCGAGCATGTCGGCGCCCACCACGTTGCCTCTGGACTTCGACATTTTGGCGCCTTCGGCGATCACCATGCCCTGGTTGAACATGCGGCGGACGGGCTCGCTGTTGCGGATGAGGCCGATATCGCGCATTACCTTGGTGAAGAAGCGCGAGTAGATCAGATGCAAGATGGCGTGCTCGATGCCGCCGATGTATTGATCGATCTCAAACCAGTAGGCGATTTTGGCCGGATCGAACGGAGCCTTATCGTTGTGCGGATCGCAGTAGCGATAGAAATACCAGGACGAATCGATGAAGGTGTCCATGGTATCGGTCTCGCGCCGCGCGGCGCCGCCGCATTTCGGGCAGGCGACGTTGACGAACTCGGGCACGTTTTCGAGCGGGGAGCGGCCGGTGCCGGTGATTTCGACGCGATCGGGCAAGCGCACGGGAAGCTGGTCTTCGGGCACCCCAACCACGCCGCAGGCGGGGCAGTAGATCACAGGGATGGGTGTGCCCCAATAGCGCTGGCGCGAGATGCCCCAGTCCTTGATGCGGAAGGTAACGGCGGCGTCGCCGAAGCCATTCTCCCGGGCGTGAGCGGCCATTTTGTCGCGGGCCTCTTGGCTCGAAAGGCCGGACCAGTCGCCGGTGTGTTCGACGATGCCATCCTCGGTGAAGGCGGCGGTCAGACCCGGCTCGACGCCCAGCTCGCCATCCACGGGACGGATGACCGGGCGGATGGCGATACCGTACTTGCGGCAGAATTCGAAATCGCGCTCGTCATGCGCGGGCACGGCCATGATGGCGCCGGTGCCATAACCCATAAGAACGAAGTTGCCGATCCAGATCGGCACGTTTTCGTCGCTATACGGATTCACTGCGTAGCTGCCGCTGAAGAAGCCTTCCTTTTCGATATCGCCGGGATCACGTCCGGCGCGCGCATCCACCATGGCTTTGGCGCGGGCCTGACCGGCGGCATCGAGCAGTTGCGTGTTGAGCGGATGCTCGGGCGCCAGGATCACGCAGGTGGCGCCGTAGATGGTGTCGACGCGGGTGGTGAAGACGCGAATCTTCTCGTTCGTGCCGGCGAGGGTGAAATCGATCTCGGCGCCTTCGGAGCGGCCGATCCAGTTGCGCTGCATGATGAGCACGCGCTCCGGCCAACCGTCTTCAAGCTGGCGCATGTCAGCCAGCAACTGGTCGGCATAATCGGTGATCTTGAGGAACCACTGCTCGAGCGCGCGCTGCTCGACGGGCGTGTCTTCGTGACGCCAGCAGCAGCCCTCCACCACCTGTTCATTGGCCAGCACGGTGGCGCACTTCGGGCACCAGTTGACCAGGGCTTTCTTGCGGTAGGCCAGGCCGCGTTCCAGCATCTTGAGGAAAAACCACTGATTCCAGCGATAGTATTCGGGCTCGCAGGTGGAGATTTCGCGGCTCCAATCATAGCTGAAGGCGAAGCGGCGGTGAGTCTTCTTCATCGCCTCGATATTCTGGAGCGTCCATTGGCGCGGCGGGAGCTTATTGGCGATGGCGGCGTTTTCGGCGGGCAATCCGAAAGCATCCCAACCCATGGGATGCAGCACGTTGAAACCGCGCATCCATTTGTACCGCGCCAGGGCATCGCCGATCGAGTAGTTGCGAATGTGGCCTATGTGCAACGTACCGCTAGGATATGGCAGCATTTCCAGGACGTAGAACTTAGGCTTGGCGGAGTTTTCTTCCGCGCGGTAGAAATCGGCGTTCTGCCAACGCTGGTACCATTTCAGTTCGATTTCTCGATGATCGTACGGCTTTTCAGACATAATAGTACTGATTCGGGGGAGATGAAACTTATGGTAACAGGCGGAGAAACCGGGCGCGGTTTTCCGGTGGTTGCTCCCGGACGCAGGAAGTTCTTGCAATTGGCGGCGGCGGCCGTTGTTGCCGCGCGCGCTCAGCAGGCTGCCAAGCCGTTACGCTTGGGTGTGGTCGCGAACTGCGAAAACCCGGACGCGGGAATCCGTCGCGTAAAGGAACTTGGTTTCCCCACCTGCCAAGTCACCGTGACATCGTACGATGGGGCTACCGCGAAGAGCCTGCGGGCGGCTCTGGACCGTTACGGCATCGAGGGCACTTCGCTGATTGTGACCGGGCCCGGGCCGGAGGTTTACACGTTTCGCGATGGGCCGCACACCGTTGGCCTGGTGCCGCCGAAAACCCGCGCGGAACGGATGACGGCCCTGCGCAAGGCCTCCGATTTCGCCAAGGCGGCCGGCATTCCCGCCGTGCAGCGCCATTTCGGTTTCCTGCCCGAGGATCCGGACGATCCGGTGTTCAACCAGTGCGTGGATGCGTTGTGGCACGTGGCGGACTATTGCAAGCACAACGGCCAAACCTTCCGCTGCGAGACAGGGCAGGAAACTCCGATCGCGCTGCTGCGCGTGATTAGCGCGGCCGGGTTCCCCAACATCGGCGTGAACCTGGATGCCGCCAACCTGATTCTCTATGGCAAGGGGAACCCGGTGGACGCGCTGGATACGCTGGGGCCGCTGGTGATGGGCGTGCATGCCAAGGATGGCCGCTACCCGACCGATCCGGAAAAGCTGGGAGTGGAAACGCCGATCGGGCAGGGACGAGTGGATTTTCCTCGTTTCCTGGCGCGCCTCAAGGAAGTTGGATACAGCGGCCCGATCACGATTGAACGGGAGATCTCCGGCCCGCAGCAGACGGCGGATATCCTGGCGGCGAAGCGCTACCTGGAAGGGCTGATCGGCTGAGGTGAGAGCGAGAGCGCCGAGCGCTGCTTATGGCAGAGTTCGGTCTGCCGGCGAACGGCGCACGCGCAACGCCCGGTCCACGGACGGTGCGCCCGCGCCGCCAATCATCACGGCCAGGGCCATGGCAATCGCCAGCAAGTGGTATTCGAAACCCTCGCCCTTGTTTGTGCCAGCCCAGTTCATGAAGAAGCCGTTGTGGAAATGCACGGTGAGCACGGCGACTGCCATATTGCACAGCACGCCGAACGCCGCGATGCGGCTGAGAAACCCGACAATCAGCCCCAGGCCGCCAAAGAACTCGGCGGCGATTGCCAGAAAAGCAAGCGGCGCCGGGATTCCCTGGTGCGTGAAGAATCCCATCGTCCCGCTGAAGCCATGGCCGCCAAACCAGCCGAGCATCTTCTGCGCGCCATGCGGAAACATCACCAGGCCCAACATTAGCCGGACGATCGCCAGCGGAATACTGTTGCTGGTCCCAATAAGCTTCTGCCACATAATCCAAACCTCCTGAATCGGCCCAGCGATCAGTTTTCGCTGGGCTTCTTTTCTGTATGATCGATGACTAGGATCTGGACCGGCAGCTTGCGCGGTTCCAGCTTCAGTCCCAGCGTTTCCATTAACGCCACGCGCATCGACGGGAGGCCGGCGGCTTCGTGTTCCTCGTCGACCGCCCAATCGAGCGTGAAATCGAAAACGTCCTGCACGCCGGTTTCGTCCACCACTGGCCGGTCCACCCATCCCTGGAGCGAAGCCGCCAGCTCGGCCAGCGAATACGCGTGCGCTTCCATGTGGCCGCCTTGCCATTCCGACTTTCCGCCTTGCGCGGATCTGGATGGGTGGATCTTGAGCCCGCCGCTCGATACCACCAGCGCATAGACAGGCGCCACTTTGGATTCGTGATGGAACTTCAACTGGAAGCGCCGCTCCAGCAGCGTTTGCAGCATGGCTGGGACCTGATCCTGTGTTGCGCCGGCGGGCATCTTGGCGACGACGTCGTA
This sequence comes from Bryobacteraceae bacterium, assembly GCA_036404395.1. GTDB lineage: Bacteria > Acidobacteriota > Terriglobia > Bryobacterales > Bryobacteraceae > Bog-375. The sequence continues at coordinate 4,410 of DASWZP010000341.1, forward strand.
GCGTTCGTACTTCATCCAGTCGGGCCCCAAGAGTTGAAACGGCCTGAGGTCATATGCCCACTCGATGAGGTTCTCCAGCGACATGCCGGTGATGCGCAGGAATGCGGGGTCGGGGACCACGCCCAGATGCATGGACCCATCCTTGGACGGCGGCGTCGGCTTCACCGTCGCCACTTCGAACTCAGGCGGGGCGGTGACGGCGGGGGCGTTCTGGCCGAACGCAGCGCAGCACGCCAGCCAGGTCAGGTTCGCAAGCGCAATCGGTTTACACATGGCCAGCCGCTTCACTACGCCCGGCGCCAGGCGAACTCGCCGTTGACAATGGTGGCTACCGGGCCGCCACGAAATGTTCGTCCGTGGAACGGGGAGTTGCGGCTGCGGGAAAACGACTGGTTGACGTCGTAGGTCCAGCTCGTCTCGGTGCTGAAGATGGTGACGTCGGCGGGCGCGCCGGGCGCGAGCGTGCCGCGGCCCAGACGCAAGATGGATTCCGGACCGGTGGTGAACAGTTCCACCAGGCGAGCCACGTTGATTTTGCCCGCATGAACAAGCTGGTCGAGCGCGAGGCCCAGTGCGGTTTCGAGACCGATGATGCCGAACGGGCAGCGCTCGAATTCCTGCATTTTTTCGCTGCCCGGGTGCGGAGCGTGATCGGTGGCAATGGCGGTCACGGCGCCGGCGGCGATGCCCTCCACTAAGGCGGCGCGATCGCACACCGAGCGCAGCGGCGGCTTCATTTTGTAATCGCTGTCATAGGCCGCCATGTCTTCGTCGGTGAGCGAGAAATGGTGCGGGGTGGCTTCGCAGGTGACCGGCAGGCCGTGGCGGCGCGCGTAATCCACCATGGCCACCGCGTTGCGCGTCGAGATGTGGGCTACGTGGTAGCGCGCGCCGGTCAACTGTGCCAGCACCAGGTCGCGGGCCACCATGACGTCTTCGGAGGCGGCGGGGATGCCGCGCAATCCCCACCGCACCGAGCGGGCGCCTTCGTGCATGTCGCCGCCGGCGGCCAGGTTCACGTCCTCGCAGTGCTGGATGATGGGCAGATCGTAGGAGCGGGCGAATTCCATGGCGCGGCGCATGACGCGGGCGTTCATCACCGGCAGGCCATCGTCGGAAATGGCTACCGCACCGGCGGCCTTCATGGCGCCGATGGCGGCCAGCTCTTCGCCGGCGCTTCCCTTGGTGATGGCGCCGATGGGGAACACGTTGACCGGCGCCAGACGCCGCGCGCGTTCCACGATGTAACTGGTGACGGTGGCGCTGTCGTTCACCGGCTTGGTGTTGGGCATGGCGCAGACGGAAGTGAACCCGCCGGCCGCCGCCGCGCGCGCGCCGCTTTCGATAGTCTCGGCGTGCTCGAAGCCCGGTTCGCGCAGGTGGACATGCATGTCGATGAAGCCGGGGGCCACCACCAGGCCGGTGGCATCGAAGACCTCGCCCGCAGGAGCGGCGAGATTCGGCGCCACGGCCACAATGCGGCCCTCGGAGATCAGCACGTCGGCGATGCAGTCGGTTTGCGAGGCCGGGTCGATCACACGGCCATTGCGGATGACGAGGGGCATGGGCTATCCAATCACCCTTTCCAGCACCGCCATGCGGACGGCGATGCCGTTTTCCACCTGGTTGAGGATGACCGAGCGCTGGAAATCGGCAACCTCGGAGGAAAGCTCGCGCCCGCGGTTGATGGGGCCGGGGTGCATCACGATGGCGTCCGGGCGGGCCAGATCCAGGTGCTCCAGTTGCAGGCCATAAAACCGGAAGTATTCGCTGGCGGGGAACGATGCTTCGTGCTGCCGTTCCAGTTGCACGCGCAGCATCATGATGACGTCGGCATCGCGAATGGCCTCGCGAATATCGGTGGTCAGGGAGACGCCGGGGGCGAGCTGCGCCAGCTCCACCGGCAGCAGGGAAGCCGGGCCGCAGAGCACGATGCGCGAACCGAACTTGGCCAGCAGGTGAACGTTGGAGCGGGCCACGCGCGAGTGGGCGATGTCGCCGATGATGGCCACCTTGAGGCCTTCGAGCGACGGGCGGCGGTCGAGAATGGTGCGCGCGTCGAGCAGCGCCTGGGTGGGATGCTCGTGCGCGCCGTCGCCGGCGTTGATGATGGGCGTCGGCAGGTGGCGGGCCAGAAAGTGCGGCGCGCCGGAGGCCGCGTGCCGCATCACGATGGCGTCCGGCCGCATGGCGGCCAGCGTATTCAGCGTGTCGACCAGCGATTCGCCCTTGGAGACGCTGGAGCCGGCGGCCGTGATCGACACCGCATCGCCGCCCAGCCGCTTGGCGGCGATCTCAAAACTGGTGCGCGTGCGCGTCGAGGCCTCATAAAAGAGGTTGACGATCATCTTGCCGCGCAGCGTGTCGAGTTTCTTGAGCGTCTGGCTCTGG
>DASWZP010000342.1:0-6818 GCA_036404395.1 Bryobacteraceae bacterium
CGTGATTGAACGGCTGTACGGCGAACACGTCGAGCCGGTCGCCATTGATCGGTTCTCTACCCACCTGCCGCTTTACAGCCTACGCGCCGCGGCCGGCCGGCTGGGCGAGGAAATGGAGTCGGTGGAAGAAGACTGGGTTCCAGCGCCGGCCGATGTGCGGCTCACGCCGGATCTGTTCGTGGCCCATGTCGTCGGCCGGTCGATGGAGCCGCGCATCCCCGATGGCAGCCTCAACCTGTTCCGGCTGCAGCCGGTGGGTTCGCGGCAGAACAAGATACTGCTGATTCAGCGCTTCGGCGCGCTCGACGATACGGCCCGTTACACGGTCAAGAAATACACCAGCCAGAAAGTCGAGACCGGAGAGGACCAATGGCGGCACGAACAGATCCGCCTGGAACCGCTCAATCCGGAATTTGAAGCCTGGGACGCAGGCCCCGAGGATTTCGCCGTGGTTGCCGAGTGGCTGCGCGTCATCGAGTGAAACGCCGCGTCTCGAGCCTGCTCGCGCGGTGGTACGCCCAGGGGCACCGCGATCTGCCCTGGCGGCGCACCGCGGATCCGTACCGCATCTGGGTTTCCGAGATCATGCTGCAGCAAACCCGCGCCGCGGCGGTGGTCCCTTATTACCGTCGTTTCCTCGAGCGCTTCCCCACCGTGGAGGCGTTGGCCAGCGCGAGCGAGCCGGAAGTGCTGGCGCTGTGGAGCGGTCTCGGCTACTATTCGCGCGCGCGCAACCTGTTGCGAGCCGCACGCGAGATTGCCGCCCGCGGCGCATTCCCGCGCCAGTACGACGAGCTGCGCCAGTTGGCGGGCGTCGGCGACTACACGGCCGCTGCGGTGGCGAGCATCGCCTTCGGCTCGCCCCGCGCCGTGCTGGACGGCAACGTGCTGCGCGTGGTCGCCCGCATGGAAAACGATGCCGGAGACATCCGGTCATCCAAGACCCGCGAGCGTTTTCGCGAGGTGGCCGAAAGCTGGCTCGACCCGAAACAGCCGGGAGCGTTCAACCAGGCGCTGATGGAACTGGGAGCTACGGTTTGCCTGCCGCGGCGTCCGCTGTGCATCGAGTGCCCGCTGCGCGGCCGCTGCCAGGCGCTTCAACAGGGAACCGTGGACCAGTTGCCGGTGAAGCTTGGGGCTGTGCGGCCGGAGCGCATCGACGCCGTGCTGCTGCTGGTGCGCCGCGGCCGCCGCATTCTGTTGCGCCAACGTCCAGCTACCGAGCGCCGCATGCCGGGCTTCTGGGACTTGCCCGCGCCGGAGCACCTGCCTGGCGCAGGCGTTGGCGCGGCCATCGGCATCTTTCGTCACACCATCACGCATCATCACTACACGTTCACGGTGAAAACCGCGCGCGCGCCCAAGCGGCTTCCTGCCGGCTCGCTCTTCCGCTGGCTGGAACCGCGCGAGGCCGCCGGCATTCCGCTGAGTACAACTGCTGGCATTCCGCTGAGCACAACTGCTAAGAAGGCGCTGCGGCTGGCGGGGTGGTTGTGATCGGGGCGAACTCGCGCCGGGCTTCGCCTGGGTTGGCAGGTCGGGGACCTGTCTTACACGCTACACTCAATCTTGAAACCATGGCTTACAAAGATCTGCGCGAGTTCATTGCGGCGCTCGAGCGCAATAGCGAGCTGAAGCGCATTCCCTTCGAAGTCGACCCGGTGCTCGAGATCACCGAATTCGCCGACCGCGCGGTGAAGCGGGGCGGGCCGGCGCTGCTGTTCGAAAAGCCCACCGGCTCGGATGTGCCGGTGCTCATCAACGCTTACGCTTCGCCGCGCAAGATGGAAATCGCGCTGGAAGTGGACTCGGTGGAAGAGATCGCCGCGCGCATCGTCGAGTTCCTCGAGATGCGCATGCCGGAAGGCCTCATCGGCAAGCTCAAAATGCTGCCGAAGCTGGCCGAGATGGGCGCGTTCTTTCCCAAGATCGTTTCCAAAGGCCCGTGCCAGGAAGTGGTGCAGACGTCGGGAATGTCGCTGGCCCAGTTCCCGATTCTCCAATGCTGGCCCGAAGACGGCGGCCGCTTCATCACCCTGCCGATGGTGTTCTCGCGCAATCCCGACACCGGCAAGCGCAACTGCGGCATGTATCGCATGCAGGTTTACGACGATGTCACCGCCGGCATGCACTGGCAGACCCACAAGCAGGGCGCCGAACACTACCGCCGCCTGCGCGCTCACGGGCAGACGCGCATGGATGTCGCGGTGGCGATCGGCGCCGACCCGGCCAGCATGTACTCCGCGATCCTGCCGCTGCCGCCGGATCTGGATGAAATGATGATCGCCGGCTTCCTGCGCCAGAGCCCGGTCGAGATGGTGAAGTGCCAGACCTGCGACCTCGAGGTTCCCGCGCAGGCCGAAATCGTGCTCGAAGGATACGTCGAGTTGGGCGAACTGCGCACCGAAGGGCCGTTTGGCGATCACACCGGTTTTTATTCGCTGGAGGACCAGTACCCGGTCTTCCACCTCACCGCCATCACGCACCGCGAGAAACCGATTTACGCGACCACCATCGTGGGGCCGCCGCCCATGGAGGACTATTACATGGGCAAGGCCATCGAGCGCATTTTCCTGCCGCTGATGCGGGTGCAACTTCCGGAAATTCGGGATTTCGCAATGCCCGCCGAAGGCATCTTCCACAACCTGATTCTGGTGTCCATCCGCAAGTCGTATCCTGGCCACGCGCGCAAAGTGATGCACTCCATCTGGGGCACCGGCCAGGCCATGTTTTCGAAAGTTATCGTGGTGGTGGATGAGGACGTCGACGTGCAGAACTCGAGCGAGGTCGCCTGGAAGGCGCTCAACAACATCGATCCCGAGCGCGATATCGAATTCGTGATGGGGCCGGTGGATTCGCTCGATCATTCGAGCCGCTTGCCCGACTACGGTTCGAAGATGGGAATCGACGCCACCCGCAAGTGGCCCACCGAGGGCTTCACGCGCCCCTGGCCCGGGCTGATCGAAATGTCCGCCGGCGTGAAGAAGAAAGTGGACGAGCTGTGGAAGCGGGCGGGGCTGTAGGGGCTGCCCTACTGCTTTGGCAGCCTTGGCAGGAACAACTGCAACAAATAGTCCTGAGCCGCATCCTGCGTCCTGATCGCCCTCCACGCAGTAAAAGGCATCCGTGGCCAGCGCCAGCACGTTCACGACATCGGTGCGGGACCACTGTTTTGAATTGTCGTAGTCCGCCACATGGCGGTGCTGTTGCAACTGAATGAAATTGTGCGCGACCGTGTTCAGCTCAGGCAGAACGGGGCCGCCACTCTTAACGGTTTTCAGCACGTCGTCGCAAATTGCCTTCATCTTGCCATGTTCAAAAGTCCTGGCGAGGATGCTCCGCTGTCGTTCCACCGCCCATTTGCTGACTGCTTCATCTATCAGGAGGTGGAAGAGAGCGTAGTATGCCGTGGAGACGGCGCGTCGAAGGCTGGCTTGCTTTGGGTCTGTAGGTTCCTTGTGTGCGAGATCGTATGCCTGTTCGAGCAGGTCATCTGGAAATGGCACCGGCTACGCCCACGCCTCTTCTTGCAGTACACCCTGTTCGGACACGCTACGAAAATTGTGGTAGGGAAAGAGGCCCATTGACGGGAAGTCTAAGCGCTCGGCCAGGTGCCATACGACCTGCGTTGTCACGTCGCGAAGCCGCGTCCTGCTGGCTTCATCCGATAGCAGGACGCGGAAGAAAATAGCCCGATCACCACTCCAATCCCGCCCGATGTCGTACCGAATGTGCACCACATCCGGGCTCAACAGTCTAACAACTTCCGAAACCGCAGCATTGATTTCATGCTTGGCTTCCGCTGAGGGCAGATACGGCATAGAGGTCCTCACTTTGAGAATAGCGCACGGCTCCTCCCCACTACAAAAAAGCCCCGTCCGGTGGATGGGACCGGCGCGGGGCCTGAAAAAACCTCCGTCAGGAGGCAACGCACCAAAGCGAAGAACCGCGGATCAATTGCCATTTTGTTATGCAAATGGGTTGCCACGCATAAGCTCTTGATCCTACAGAACGGCGACCCGCGCTCCTACCGGAATCGGGAGCGGCCGGCTATGGATTCCCACAACCGGCACAGCATCCCAGGCCGCGGCGGACGCGCGGTACAATCAAACGCGTGAGCGCTAACCCAGTGAAAATGAGGGAGGAAACAGCGCTATCCGAAACCCACAGCGGCCGTGCGCTGGCCGGTTTCTTCCTCAGCGGTTTTCTGCTGGCTTTGCTGGGCGCGATTCTGCCGGCGTGGGGCTATCACCGCGACCCGGCGGACTTCAACGCAGTAGGCAACTGCTTTCTGAGCGTCGCGGTTGGCGTGATGATCGCTGCGCGGCTGGGGAGCCGGTTGATCGCGCGGCGCGGCCTGCGCGTGGTGATGATTAACGCCTGTGCGGCGTCGTCGGTGACGCTGGTCTATCTGGCGACCGTGTCTCCGCCGATTTCGAATTGGTGCCGCTTCGCCGGGCTGCTCTTCCTGGGCGCGTGCGCCGGCGCGCTGAACCGCGCGTTGTTTCAGGCCATTTCAACGAGCTATCGCCGGGACGGCTCGTCCACCGTGATTCGCGGCGGCATCTGGTATGGCCTGGGCTGCCTGGCGGCAACCCTGCTGGTCTTCGGCGCCTTCTATGCGTACTCGGTCGAGACCATCCTGCTGTTGATGGCGGCGGTGCCGGCCCTGTTTGCGGTTCTTTACGCCAGGGCCAGCCTTCCCAGCGCGGAGGAGCGCGCGCATCCCAGCCTGCGCCAAGCCCTCAACGATTTCCGCAGCCCCGGCGCGGTGCTGTTCGCCCTGTTGCTTTTTTTTCAGTTCGGCAACGAATACTCGATCGCCGGCTGGCTGCCTATTTTCTTGTACCGGCGGCTTGGCGTGAGCCCGCCGCACGCACTTCTGTTGCTGGCCTTCTATTGGTTCTTTTTGATGGCGGGGCGAGTGCTGGCGGTGCCACTTCTGCCGCGCGTGCGCCATCGCAAGCTGTCGCTGGTGAGTGGAGGGCTGGCGTTGTTCGGGTGTGTGGTGCTGTTCTTCACAGATAAAACCTTCGGCGCCATCTGCGGCGTCTTTTTCATCGGCGCGGGTTACGCGAGTGTTTATCCCCTGGTGCTCGAGTTGATTGGCCGCCGCTTTCCTTATTACCATCCCGGTTTCTTCAACGGCATTTTCTCCATCGCACTGTTCGGCGGGTTGCTGGCGCCGGCCACGCTGGGCTATGCGGCCGAATCCTGGGGCGTGGGAGTGGTGGTGGGAATTCCGCTGCTCGGCACGTTCATGGTGATCGCGCTGCTGGTGCTGATCTGGCTCGAATCGAAGGTCACCGGCCGATGAAAGCCGCGCGCTTGGTTTTGGCGCTGTGCCTGGCGGTTCCCATCCAGGCTGCCGGCCCGGTGCTCGCCATCGACCGTTTGATCGAATCGTCTCCCGCCGCGCGCGGGGCTTTTTGGGGAATCCAGGTCACCGATCTCGAAACCGGCCGCACGATCTATCAGCTCAATCGCGACCGGCTGTTCGTCCCGGCGTCCAACATCAAGCTGTTTACGACCGCGCTGGCTTTGATGCGCCTCGGTCCGCAATTCACGTTTGAGACGCGCGTGACGGCCGACCGGCCGCCGGATGCGGACGGGTGCATTCGCGGCGCGCTGCGCCTGGTGGGCGGCGGCGATCCGAACCTTTCGGCGCGCGCGGTTCCTTACCAGCCCGAGCCGGCCAGGGCAGCGCCGGCGCCGGGTTACGCCTTGGCAGCGCTGGCGGAGTTGGCCGGCCAAATCGCCGCCAAAGGCGTGAAGTGCATCGATGGCGACATCGTCGGCGACGACACCTGGTACGTCTGGGAGCCTTACGCCGAGGATTGGAGCATCGACGATCCGACTTACGAATACGGCGCCGCGGTTTCCGCGATTGCGATCAACGACAACGCCCTTACCGTGAGCGTTTCGCCCGGTGCACGCGAGGGCGATCCGGCGGCGCTAACGCTCGAACCCGCGGTGGAATACTACGCCATCGACAACCGCATTCGCACCGTGGCCGCGGGCGGCGCGGCCGGGGAACGCCCCATCCATGTGCACCGCGCGTCCGGCAGCCTGGAGCTGGAATTATCGGGGACGATTTCGCTCGGCGCGCCCGACCGGCTTCTGGCGCTCGGCATCGAAGATCCGGCGAAATATGCGGCGCTGGCGCTGCGGCAATTGCTGGAAGAGCGCGGCATCACGGTGAACGGCGGAGCGGTGGCGCGGCATTTGCTGCCTGGCGACGGGGCCGATGCGCGCGTGGAGGCGAGTGACGGCTTTGTGCTGGCGAGGCATGTTTCCGCCCCGCTGGTCGAAGATCTGCGCATCATCGACAAAGCCAGCCAGAACCTGCATGCCGAAATGGCGCTGCGGGCGGTGGGGCGGGTGCGCCGCGGCGTAGGGAGCCGTGCCGCGGGCCTCGAAGAACTGCGCGCGTTCCTGACAGAAACCGGCGTCGGCGATACGTCCTACAACATCGAAGACGGCTCCGGCCTCTCGCGCCCCAACTTGGTGACTCCGGCGGCGGTGGTGAAGTTGCTGCGGTATATGTACAACTCGTCGTCGCGCGACGCCTGGATTTCCTTTCTCCCCGTAGGCGGCAGGGATGGCACGCTGGCTCTTCGCTTCGACGACACGCCCGCCGCCGGCCGCATCCACGCCAAGACCGGCACCATGGCCCACGTGGACGCGCTTTCCGGTTACATCCAGCGGCGCGATGGCAGTTGGGTGGCGTTTTCCATTCTGGTCAACAACTCAAACCAGAGCGCCGCCGCCGTGCGCGCCGTGATGGACAAGATTTGTATTCTAATATGGAAGTAGAG
>DASWZP010000343.1:0-11300 GCA_036404395.1 Bryobacteraceae bacterium
CTACCGCGCCGACGACGGCAACCAGTATCAGCTCAACCTGATCGATACGCCGGGCCACGTGGATTTCTCCTACGAGGTTTCGCGCAGCCTGCAAGCCTGCGAGGGCGCCCTGCTGGTGGTGGACGCTTCGCAGGGGGTGGAGGCGCAGACGCTGGCCAACACCTACCTGGCGCTGCACCACAACCTGGAGATCATTCCGGTGATCAACAAGATCGATCTGCCGGCCGCCGAGCCGGAGCGGATTCGCGAGCAGATCGAAACCGTGATCGGCCTGGACGCCTCGGGCGCCGTGCTGTGCAGCGCCAAGCAGGGCACCGGCGTGCACGAGATTCTCGAGCACATCGTGCACCTGGTGCCGCCGCCCAAAGGATCGTCCGAGGCGCCGCTGCGGGCGCTGATCTTCGATTCCTGGTTCGATTCCTATCGGGGAGTTATCATCCTGGTGCGCGTGTTCGACGGCGTCGTCCGCAAGGGCCAGAAAATCCGCTTGTGGTCCAATCAGCAGGCCTATGAAGTGGAGGCGGTCGGCTACCAGTCGCCCAAAGCCACCCCGTGCGACGAGCTGAGCGCCGGGGAAGTGGGTTTCCTGTCCGCCAACATCAAGACCGTCTCGGATGCCAAGATCGGCGACACCATTCTCGACGACGAGTTTCCCGCCGACGAACCGCTGCCCGGTTTCGAAGAGATCAAGCCGATGGTCTTCGCCGGCTTGTACCCGGTGGAATCGCACGAGCACGGCCTGCTGCGCGACGCGCTCGAAAAACTGCGCCTCAACGACAGCGCCTTCAGCTTCGAGCCGGAAAACTCGGTGGCCCTCGGCTTCGGCTTCCGCTGCGGCTTCCTCGGCCTGCTGCACCTGGAGATCGTGCAGGAGCGCCTGGAGCGCGAGTTCAATATCGACCTGATCACCACGGCTCCCGGCGTCCGCTATCGCATCACGACGACGACGAACGAAGTGATCGAGGTCGACAACCCCACCAAGTTCCCGGACCCCTCGAGCATCAAACAGGTGGAAGAGCCGATCATCGATGCCACCGTGATCACGCGCGAAGAGTACCTGGGCGGCATCCTCAAGCTGCTCGAAGAGAAGCGCGGCGTGCAGAAGAAGTTCGAATACATCGGCGGCAGCCGGGTGATGCTGACGTATGAGCTGCCGCTCAACGAAATCGTGCTGGACTTTTACGACCGCCTGAAATCGGCGTCGCGCGGCTATGCTTCGCTCGATTACCACCTGGCCGGCTATCGCGCTTCGTCGCTGGTAAAGCTGGACGTGCTGGTGGCGGGCGAGCCGGTAGACGCGCTTTGCATCATCGTCCACAAAGAATTCGCCTTCGAGCGCGGCAAGGAGCTGATCTCGCGCCTGCGCCGGCTGATCCCGCGCCAGATGTTCGAAGTGGCTCTGCAGGCGGCCATCGGCAACAAGATCGTGGCGCGCGAGAACATTTCGGCCCTGCGCAAGAACGTGCTGGCGAAGTGTTATGGCGGCGACATCTCGCGCAAGCGCAAGCTGCTGGAAAAGCAAAAGGAAGGCAAGAAGCGCATGAAGCGCGTCGGCCGCGTCGACATCCCGCAGGAAGCCTTCCTGGCCGTGCTCAAAGTGGGGAACACCGAGGACGCCGGGTAAAGGCCACCACCGGTCAGAAGAAATCAAAGAAATGTCGAGATGACTCTCTCTCGACACAGCTGGCAGGACTGCCCGCGCCACGATGGGGGGCTCTTGTATGCTGGAAGTTCGGCGTGGGCGACCCCATCCACATTATCGGCGCCGGCCTGGCGGGTTGCGAGGCGGCCTGGCAGATTGCGCGCCGCGGGTATGCGTGCGTGTTGCACGAGATGCGGCCGGTGCGGTCCACGGCGGCGCACCAGACGGATCGGCTGGCGGAGCTGGTGTGCAGCAACTCGCTCAAGTCGGAGGCGGAGTCCACCGCGCCGTGGCTGCTCAAGGAAGAACTGCGGCGGCTCGGCTCTCTGCTGCTCGAAGCGGCGGCCCGGACGCGCGTTCCAGGCGGGCAGGCGCTCACGGTGGACCGGGAAGCGTTCGCGAGCGAAGTGACGGCGGCCATCGCGCGCGAGCCCCTGATCGAGGTGCGGCGCGAAGAAGTGACGGCGATTCCGCCGGAGCCAATCGTCATCGTCGCTACCGGCCCGCTGACCAGCGACGCATTGGCCCAAGACATCGCGCGCCTGACCGGCTCCGAACGGCTGTACTTTTACGATGCCATCAGCCCCATTGTCGACGCCGATTCGGTGGACACGGCGGTAGCTTTTTGGGCTTCGCGTTACGGCAAATCGGTGGATGGAACCGGCGACTATCTGAATTGCCCGCTCGACCGCGATCGATACGAGCGTTTCGTCGACGCGCTGCTCGATGCTCAACCCGTTACCGCGCATATCGAAGCGGACCGGACACCGTTTTTCGAAGCCTGTTTGCCGATCGAAGAACTGGCCCGGCGCGGGCGGGATACGCTGCGCTTCGGGCCCATGAAGCCGGTGGGGCTGAGCGATCCGCGCACCGGCGGAAGGCCGTACGCGGTGGTGCAGTTGCGGCAGGAGAATCTGCGCGCGCGGAGTTTCAACCTGGTTGGCTTCCAGAACCACATGAAGTTCGGCGACCAGGCGCGGGTGCTGCGGACGATTCCGGGTCTCGAAACGGCCGAGTTCCTGCGTTTCGGACAGATCCACCGCAACACTTATATCAACGCGCCGGTCCTGCTCTCCGCCACTCTCCAGTTGCGCGAGGCGCCGCGGGTTTTTTTCGCCGGGCAGATTTCCGGCGTGGAAGGTTACGTGGAAGCTATCTCGACCGGGCTGATGGCCGGCATGCACGCGGCGGCGCTGGCCGCCGGTGTTGCGCCGCGCGGGTTGCCGCGCCAGACCGCGCTGGGCTCGCTGTGCCATTACATCGCGGGCGCCGATCCCGCGAATTACCAGCCGGCCAATATCACGTTCGATCTGTTGCCGGCGCTCGATGAGGCCGCGCGTTTGCGGCTCAAGCACGACAAGAAGGCGCGGCACGCCGAGGTGTGCCGGCTCGCCCTCGAAGCGCTGGAAGAGTATCGTCACGCATATGTGTGAATCACGCGCGGGCCGCCTCCGCCATGTATAAGAACCAGTCCATCACAGTCATCATTCCCTGCCTCAACGAGGAGCGGGGCATCGAGCGGATACTGCGCGCGATGCCGGCCTTCGTCGACGAAGTCATCGTGGTGGACAACGCGTCCACGGATGGCACGTCGGAGATCGCCGCGCGGCTCGGCGCGAAAGTCATTCGCGAGGATGTGCGCGGCTATGGCCGCAGTTACAAGCGCGGCTTCGGCGAGGCCATCGGCGACCTGATCGTGACCCTGGACGGCGACCACAGTTACCCGGTGGATGCGCTCTCCTACCTGATCGAGGCGTTTCTCCACTTCGATGTCGATTTCCTGAATGCTTCGCGCTTCCCGGTGCGCGACGCGCGCTCGATGAGCTTCATCAACCTGCTCGGGAACCTGGTTCTTTCGCTGGCGATGTCGATTCTGTTCTTTCGTTGGGTGCGCGATTCGCAGTCCGGCATGTGGGTGTTCCGGCGGGCGATCCTGGAGCATATGAAGCTCGAATCCGACGGCATGTCGTTCTCCGAGGAAATCAAAATTGAGGCGCTGCGCGATTCGCGGATACGGTTCGGCGAGATCTCCATCATGTACACCTCGCGGCTGGGCGAAACCAAGCTTCACCTTTGGCGCGACGGCTTTTCGAACCTGGCGTTTCTCGTCAAGAAGCGGTTCTGGCGATGAGCATCGCCGCCGTGATACCGGTGTGGAACGGGCGCGAGCCGCTGGGCCGCCTGCTGGACAGCCTGCAAGCGCAGACGACGCCGGTGGCCGAGGTGCTGGTGGTGGATAACGGCTCGACGGATGGGGCGCCAGAAATGGCCGCGCGCAGCGGCGCCCGCGTGATTCCGATGGGACGCAACGCCGGATTCGCGGCGGCGGTGAATCGCGGCATCCAATCGGCAAGCTCGCACTGGATCGCCGTGCTCAACAGCGACGTCGTACTGGCCCCGGACTACCTGGCGCAACTGGTGGATTCCGGCGGCTGGTTCGCCACCGGCAAGATCCTTTCCGCGCGCGATCCGGCACGCATCGACGGCACCTTCGACCTGGTTTCCCGCAGCGGGGCGGCCTGGCGGGCCGGCAGCGGACGGCTGGATGCGCCGGAATTCTCGCGGGCGCAACCGATCTGGACGGCCCCCTGGACGGCGGCGCTGTTCCGCGCCGCGCTGTTCGAACGGGTGGGCCTGCTCGACGAGCTGTTCGAGTCGTACCTGGAGGACGTGGATTTCGGCATGCGCTGCGCCGAGCACTCGCTGGCGGGCGAGTACGTCCCTACCGCCATCGCCTGGCACCAGGGCAGCGCCACGCTGGGCCGCTGGCATCCGGAGACGGTGCGGCGGATCGCTCGCAACCAGGTGTTTCTGCTGGCCCGGCACTATCCCCGGCGCTTATTGTGGAAGTGGGCCTGGCCGATTCTGGTCGGCCAACTGCTGTGGGGAGGGGTGGCGCTGCGCCACGGCGCGGGAACCGCGTGGCTGCAAGGAAAATGGCAGGGCCTGCGCGGATTTTCGGCCATCCGCCGCGAAGCGCCACCTGGCGGCCTCAAAGTTCTGGAACCGCTGCTGGCGACCCACGAACGCGCCTTACGCGTGGCGCAGTCCGCCAACGGGCGCGACTTGTACTGGCGCTTGTACTTTCTCCTTACACGGGGTGGGGCAAAGTGACACATGTCGGAAATTGGAATCGTTATCGTTACCTACAATTCGCAATCTGAAATCGGCCCGTGTCTGGATGCCGCCCTGGCCACCCGCGCCGATGTGGTAGTCGTCGATAACGGCTCGCGGGACGGGACACTCGCCGAAGTCGCGCAACGCGGAGTTCGGGTGGTGGCCAACCCCGGCAACCGTGGATTCGCCGCCGCTGTAAACCAAGGGTTTACGGCGCTCCATTCGCCATATGTTCTACTCTTGAACCCCGATGCCGTGATTCTGGGCGGTCTCGACGCGATGCGCCAGGCTTGCGATCTGGAGCGCGCGGCCGGCGCAGGCGGTTGCCTGGTCGACGCGCGGAACAAGCCGCAGACCGGTTTCATGGTGCGGTCCTTTCCAACTCCAGCGGCGTTGATTTTGGAAGCTCTCGTGCTGAATCGGATCTGGCCGAACAATCCGGTCAATCGCCGCTACCGGGCCGCGACGGTGGATTACTCTTTACGAACCGCCGTGGAACAGCCGGCCGGCGCGTTTCTGATGGTGCGCCGGGCGGTCTGGCAGGAACTGGGCGGCTTCGACGAAGGCTACTATCCGCTCTGGTTCGAGGACGTGGATTTTTGCCGGCGCGTGGCGGCGCGCAACTATGTTCTGTTCTATACACCGGAGGCGGTTGCGCGGCACACGGGAGGACACTCGATCGCGAGCATCGGCGTGCAGGCCCGATGCTTTTATTGGTATCGTAGTTTAATCAGGTATTCAGCCAGGCACTTTGGACCGTTCGCATTTCGGATGGTGTGCCTATCGGTGGTCGCGGGCTCGATTCTCCGCGGCGCTGCGGGAGCGTTGACGGAGTGGAGTTGGACGCCCCTGGCGACTTATGGCAAGGTGGTACGGCTTGCCGGCCATTGCCTGTTTTTCGGCTGGGAGGATGCGGCCGTGATGTCCGGTTTTATTTCTTAGGCCCAGGTTCAAGTTGAAGTACCGCTTTTTCGAGTTCTAGTGCATGGGGCATAACGACTTCGTCTCAGTCACGATAGTGACCTACAACAGCGGCCGCTTTATTAAGCGCTGCCTAGAGTCCGTGCTGTCGCAGCGGTACCGCCTCAAGGAAGTCATCGTCATCGACAATGCTTCCAACGATGGCACCGTCGACATCCTGGAACAATTCGACGACCGCTGCCAGATCCACTACAACGAAGAGAACGTCGGCTTCGCCGCGGCGCAGAACCAGGCCATCCGGATGGCCGGCGGCGATTGGGTGCTGACCCTCAACCCGGACGTGCTGCTGCTGCCGAATTTCATTCAGGCCCTGCTCGATGCCGGGCAGTTCGATCCCAAGATCGGCGCCGTGTGCGGCAAGCTGCTGACCATGTCGTCGCACTTCGAGATTCCCGAGCGCCCGGTGGTGGATTCCACCGGGATCTACTTCAACCCCATGCTGCGCCACCTGGACCGCGGCAGCCAGGAAGTGGATAACGGGCACTATCTCCATTACGAGTACGTCTTCGGCGCCACCGCCGCCGCCGCGCTGTACCGCCGCTCCATGATCGAGGATATTTCGCTCGACGGCGAGTTCTTCGATTCCGATTTTTTTGTGTACCGCGAAGACGCCGATGTGGCATGGCGCGCCCAGTTGATGGGATGGAAGTGCCTGTACGTGCCCTACGCGCGCGGCTATCACGTGCGCAAGGTGCTGCCCGGCAACCGCAGCGCGCTGCCCGCCGCCATCAACATGCACTCGGTGAAGAACCGCTTCCTGATGCGCCTGAAGAACATTTCGAGCGACTTGTATTGGCGCAACTGGTTCTCCATCACTGGCCGCGACATTATGGTCGTCATGTGCTGTCTGCTGTGGGAGCACACTTCGCTCAAGGCGTTCTGGTTCCTGCTGCGGAATTGGAGCCGCTTCCGGGCCAAGCGCGAGTTGATTCAACGCGCCCGCCGCGTGGACGACCAGTACATGGCGAGCTGGTTCCACTACGTGCCGGTGAGCAAGCGCGCGCCCAAGAAGCTGGCTCGCATGCTGATGCGCTCCGAGACCGCCAAGACGTAGGCCGGGCATTTCGCAATGACAATCGTGTTTTGTCGCACCGCCCGCGGGCGAGCGATGCCTCGCCCCTGCAATGTCGCGAACGGGATCCGTAGGGGCCGGGCATGCCCGGCCCGGCTTGGGCGTGTAACTGCTTCAGCGGCGCAATGCGGATAGCTCTTCTCGGTACGCGCGGCATTCCGGCCAGCTACGGCGGCTTCGAAACTTTCGCCGAAGAGCTTTCCACCCGCCTGGCCGCGCGCGGGCATCAGGTGACCGTCTATTGCCGCGAGCGCTATCCGCAGCCGGTCTACCGCGGCGTGCGCCTGACGTACCTGCCCACCATTCGCCATAAGTACTTCGACACGCTGGCGCACACTTTGCTCTCCACGTTCCACCTGGTGGCGCACCGCGTGGATGCGGCGCTCTATTGCAACGGCGCCAACGCCATCTTCACCTGGCTGCCGCGCGTCTGCGGAATGCCGGTGGCGCTCAACGTGGACGGTATCGAGCGCCTGCGCAAGAAATGGAACAAGCTGGCCAAAGCCTGGTATCTGGTTTCCGAGTGGCTGGCCACTTTCTGCCCCACCGAAGTCATCACCGATGCACGCACCATTCAGGATTACTACCGCACTCGTTACGGGAAGGTGAGCACATTCATCCCCTACGGCGCCGAAGTAGGCAAAGTGGCCGGCGCCGCTACGCTGGCGCGCTTGGGCCTCGAACCCGGCCGCTACTTTCTATACGTGAGCCGCATGGAGCCGGAGAACCATCCGCTCGAAGTGCGGCAGGCGTTCGAGCGCGTAGACACGCCGTTCCATCTGGCGCTGGTCGGCGATGCGCCTTATGCGCAAGAGTACATCGCGCAGGTGCGCGATACGCGCGATGCCCGCATCGCAATACCGGGCGCCATCTACGGCGGCGGATACCGCGAGCTGGAATCGCACTGTTTCGCTTACATTCACGCCACCGAAGTCGGCGGCACGCATCCCGCGCTGATCGAGGCCATGGGCCGCGGCGCGCTGGTGCTGTACCGGAACACGCCGGAGAACGCCGAAGTGGCTGGCGATGCCGGCATCCCGTTCGAACCCGATCAACTCGAGTCCAAGCTGACCCAGGTTCTCACTTTCACCGAGTCTGAACGCGCGCAGTACCGCGCCCGCGCGATGGACCGCGTCCGCCAGCGCTACTCCTGGGATGCCGTAACCGACGCGTACGAGGCGGTTCTGGGCAGATTGGCGGGAGTGACATGGGTGTAGGGAGGAAACGCGCTTGCCCGATCCGCTACAATTAAGTGGAACGAAGGAGGCCACGGATGCAGCCGGTAATGACTGCGGGCATTTCAATTGAACATCTTCTTCTCTTTGCCGGGATCTTCATTCTGCTCTTCGGCGGCAAGAAGGTGGGGGAATTCGGCAAGGGCTTGGGCGAAGGCATTCGCAACTTCAGGACGGCCATGAAGGACGACAAACCGAAGGACGGCGAATCCCCCAAGGAGCCAGACAAAATCGAGGCGAAGTAGTATTCCGGCTTCCCCGCGGCCGCCGGCACGCTCGGGCGGCGCATTCCACCAGCTTTGCTTCGCGCAACAAAAAACCCCGCGGGCTCAACTGAGCCGGCGGGGTTTTGAGTTTTCCAAACAGGACTCGCTGCCTATTTCTTCTTCGGCGGAACGATCGAGTCCTTGGCGGCCTTCGCCACGCGGAACTTCACGACCTTCTTGGCCGGAATCTTGATGGTTTCGCCCGTCGCCGGGTTGCGGCCCAAGCGGGCCTTGCGATCCACGCGCACCAACCGGCCGATGCCGGGCAGCACGAAAACGCCGTTCTTCTTTACTTCGCTGATTGCCGTGGAGGCCAGTCCTTCCAGGATGTCCTTCGCCACCTTGTTGGTGACCTGACCGTGCGCGGCGAGCGCCTTCACCAGTTGCGTCTGGGTCAATCTTGTCGTCGCCATATTTCTCCTTTGATTCTCGCGTCTCTCTTTTCCGATGTGCCGCGCGCCGGACTTTCGGCTCCCGGGCAGCGTCCCATCGTTCCATCGAACATTACCGTGGCCCGACGTTTTATTGGAACGCCAAGCCGGATCGATAACAATCATAAGGGAACGTCGTGGCGATGTAAAGGAGAATTGCGCTAAAAACCTCGCTTTTTCGCGGTTTTTTTCGTGTGAAAGCGCTCAAAGGCCCGTTTTACGCGGTTTCGGCGAAGCCGGCGCCGGGAATCCACCGTAATTCGCCTCGCCCGAAGACTTCGCCAGCCTTGTTTTTCAGTACTCGAAAGCGCACAGCCCCAACTCCCGCTGGCTCCAGCGCGATGCGCACCGAGGCGTAAAGCTTCAACGAAGCGCCGCCGGCGCTGGTGTCCGCTTCCGAACCAGCTTCCATCCGGGAGCGCGTCTGGTTCAGGAAAACCAGGGCGACGCCGCTCCTGGCGACGGCCACGGCCAGTTTCTGCAGCCCGGAGGCCAGCACCCGGCCATGCAGTCCCGGTCCGCTGGTCCCGATCGCCGCATCCAATTCGACCGCCGGAACCAGCGCCGCCGCCGGGTCCACAATCAGCAGGCTGACCGCTTGCGAGGCGGCCAGCTTGGCCGCCATCTCGAAGGCTTCCTCGGCCGATTCCGGCATCACCACCACCAGCGGCGCGAGTGCCACTCCCAAGCTCGCGGCGTAAGCGGGATCGAACGTGCGGTCGACATCGATCCAGGCTGCGCCGGCGCCGCTCGACTGCGCGCGGCGAACCATCTGCAATGCCAGCGTGGTCTTGCCGCTTCCGCTCGATCCGAAGATTTCCGCGATGGCTCCCAGCGGCAGGCCGCCCGTGCCGAGCGCAGCATCGAGCGCGGCCAAACCGGTGGGGATGATGGTTGCAGGATGGAACAGATCTCCATCCTCAAGCCGGGCGAGCTTGTGAAGTATCGCGCGCTGCCGCTCCCGCTCAGTCATCGGAAGAACCACGGCCACGGATGAACACAGATGAACACGGATAAAAACCAGGAATCTTATCGATGTTCATCGGTGTTCATCTGTGGCTCGAAATGGAGTGAGCCAGCCTGCGCGTTTACTTCCGTGCGGGCACGGGCTTCGGCCCCGCGGGTTGGGGCGTCGGCGAGGGCGAGCCCTCGGCCGCCTCCGCCTTCACCAGCCCCAGCAGCGTCCGCAGTTCGCTATCGATCGCCAGCCGGATATCCGTGTTGTCCTTCAGGAACTGGCGTGCGGTTTCCCGCCCCTGGCCGATGCGCTCGCCCTTGTAGCTGAACCAGGAGCCGCTCTTTTCCACCACGTTCTGCGCCACGCCCAGGTCCAGCAGGTCGCCTTCCTTCGAGACGCCTTCCCCGTAAATGATGTCGAATTCGGCTTCGCGGAACGGTGAGGCAACTTTGTTCTTCACCACCTTGACCTTGGTGCGGTTGCCGACCACCGCATCGCCGTCCTTGATGGCCGCGATGCGGCGTATGTCCAGCCGGATGGATGCGTAAAACTTCAGCGCCCTGCCGCCGGTGGTGGTTTCCGGGTTGCCGAACATCACGCCGATCTTTTCGCGGATCTGGTTGATGAAGATCAGGCAGGTGCGCGACTTGCTCACCGCGCCGGTCAGCTTGCGCAGCGCCTGCGACATCAGCCGCGCCTGCACGCCCATGTGGCTGTCGCCCATCTCGCCTTCGAGCTCGGACTTGGGCACCAGCGCCGCCACCGAATCCACCACCAGCACGTCGATCTGCCCGGAGCTGACCAGGTGCGAGGTGATCTCCAGCGCCTGTTCGCCCCAATCCGGCTGCGAGACCAGCAGGTTGTCCACATCCACGCCGAGCTTCTTCGCATAGGCCGGGTCGAGCGCG
The DNA here is from genome assembly GCA_036404395.1 of Bryobacteraceae bacterium. Lineage (GTDB taxonomy): Bacteria > Acidobacteriota > Terriglobia > Bryobacterales > Bryobacteraceae > Bog-375. The sequence goes on from DASWZP010000343.1 coordinate 10,611, forward strand.
TGTTCGACGTCGATGAAAGCCGCGATGCCGCCCTTCTTCTGCGCCTCGGCGACGATCTGCAACGCGATGGTGGTTTTGCCCGACGACTCCGGTCCGAAGATCTCGCAGATGCGGCCGCGCGGAACGCCGCCGACACCCAAAGCCGAATCCAGCGAAATCGAACCGGTCGAAATCACCGAGACCGGTACGATCGCGTCCTTCGACCCCAGCCGCAGAATCGAGCCCTTGCCAAACTGCTTCTCGATCTGGCTGAGAGCCGTGTCTAAGGCGCGGGCGCGCTCTTTTTCGTCCATGATGGATGACGCTCCTCGGATGGGGTGAATGCTCATTGTAGCAGCCCCAACAACCCGTAGTGCCGCTTGCGCGGCCCGCTTCTCAGAGGTTTTCCGCGCCGTATAATTGGAGCGAGAGGTGCCTCATGACGCGTCGCATTTTCGCCGCGTTGCCGCTTTCCGCTTTCCTGCTCGCGGCCGCTCCCAAGAAGACCACGGAGACCGTCAAGGGCGAGAACGAGGATCTGATCCTCACCGCGACCCTGTATATCGACGCGCTGGAGATCAAGCAACTGGTCGGTTCCGACCTGGAGGGCCACTTCTTCGTCGCCGAGGTCAAAGTCGAGCCGAAGTACGGTAAAGAAATCGCCGTGGACCCCGACGATTTCGTGCTTTGGACCAACAAGGACGGCGAGCA
>DASWZP010000344.1:0-2736 GCA_036404395.1 Bryobacteraceae bacterium
ATCGCGCGGCCGCTGCTGGCCAAGAAGCAGGTGGAAGTGGCGCTGGCGCACGGCTGCGACGCGCTCGCCCACGGCTGCACCGGCAAGGGCAACGACCAGGTGCGGTTCGAGCTCACCTACAAGGCGCTGGCGCCGCAGTTGCCGGTGATCGCTCCGTGGCGCGAGTGGACCATCGTTTCGCGCGAGGATGCGATCGAATACGCGCGCGCGCATAACGTGCCGATTTCGGCCTCCACCACCAAGATCTACAGCCGCGACCGCAACATCTGGCACATTTCGCACGAAGGCGGCGCGCTCGAAGACCCGGCTAATGCGGCTCCCGACGAAATCTGGATGCTGACCAAGAGCCCCGCCCAGGCACCCGACACGCCCGGCGAGGTGACCATCGGCTTCGAAAAGGGCGTGCCGGTTTCGGTGGATGGCAAAAGCATGAAGGCGTTCGAACTGCTCGAAACGCTGAACGCGATCGGCGCCGAGCACGCGATCGGCCGCATCGATTTGGTGGAGAACCGTTTCGTGGGGATGAAATCGCGCGGCTGCTACGAAACTCCCGGCGGCACGCTCATCATGTTCGCGGTGCGCGAACTGGAGGCGCTGACGCTCGACCGGAACACTCTGCACTACAAGCAGAAGCTCGCGCTCGACTACGCCGAGATGGTGTACAACGGCCTGTGGTTCACGCCGCTGCGCGAGGCGCTCGACGCATTTTTCGAAAAGGTCTCGGAGAGTGCCACCGGCGAGATCAAGCTGCGGCTCTACAAGGGCAACCTCGAACCGATGTCGCGGCGCTCGCCCAATTCGCTCTATTCGCTCGATATCGCCAGCTTCACCATGGGCGACAGCTACGACCAGAAGGACGCGCTCGGCTTCATCAATCTGACCGGCCTGCCGATCAAAGTGCGGGCGCTGGCCAAGAAGGCGAAGTGAGCATGAAGCTCTGGGGCGGGCGTTTCGAGACCGGGCCTTCGGAAGTCTTCGAGCGTTTTTCCGGCTCGCTCGATTTCGACCGGCGGCTGATCGATGCCGATATCCGCGGCTCGCAGGCCTTCGCGCGGGCGCTGGAGCGGGTCGGCATCCTCACCGCGGATGAACGCGCGCGGATCGCCGCCGCCTTCGATCAAATCCGCGCGGAGGCGGCGCAGCCCGCGTTTTATGAGGGCGCCACCGACGAGGACGTCCACACGCTGGTGATCCGCAAGTTGAAAGAGAAGGCCGGCGCTGTCGCGGACAAGATCCACACCGGCCGCAGCCGCAACGAACAGGTCTCGCTCGACACGCGCCTTTGGCTGCGCGACGAGTGCGACCGCGCGCGCGGCCTGCTCGCCGGCCTGCTGCGCGCGCTGCTCGATCTGGCCGGCCGCTACCCTGACGCGGTGATTCCGGGTTACACGCACATGCGCCGCGCGCAGGCGGTGCTGTGGCCGCATTATCTGCTAGCGTATTTCGAAATGTTCGCGCGCGATTTCGAGCGCTTCGGCGAAGCGCGCCGCCGCGCCAACGTGCTGCCGCTCGGTTCCGGCGCGCTGGCCGGCAGCGGTTTCCCCTTCGATCGCGAAGCCATGGCGCGCGATCTGGATTTCGACTCTATCACGCGCAATTCGATGGACGTTTCCGGCGACCGCGATTTCGCACTCGATTTCGTATACGCCGCCACCGTAACCATGATTCACCTGAGCCGGCTGGCCGAAGACTGGATTCTGTATTCGTCCGAGGAATTCGGCTGGCTCGAACTGGGCGACGGCGTCACCAGCGGCTCCAGCCTGATGCCGCAGAAGAAGAACCCCGATTCGCTGGAACTGATTCGCGGCAAGGCCGGCCGCGTGATGGGCTGCCTCACTTCGCTGCTGGTGACCATGAAGGGGCTGCCGATGACCTACAATCGCGACATGCAGGAAGACAAGCTGCCGCTGTTCCAGGCTGCCGATGAAGTGGCGGGCTCGCTCGAGATGGCGCGCGCAGTGGTGGAATCGGCGGTGCTGAAGCCGTGCGTGCCGGCGGCCGCGGCCGAGCAGAGCTGGGTGGTCGCCACCGACCTGGCGGAGGCGCTGGCGCGCGCCGGCACGCCGTTCCACCAGGCGCACCAGATCGTCGGCCGCTTCGTGCTCGAGAGCGTACGCCAGTCGAAGCAACCCTCCGCATGGACGGCGGAAGAAATGCACGCATTCGCGCCCGAGTTCAGCGCCGAAATGGCGGCGCTCCTCGATCCGCGGCGCGGCCTCGAAACGCGCGAGATTTCCGGTGGCACCGGACCGAAGGCGGTAGCCGCGGCGTTGGCCGAGGCCAGCCAGCGGCTGAAAGAGATGGCATCATGACCAAGACATACCGGCAAGGGCAGATTCTGAAGCTGGTCCGCGGCAAGCGGATCAACACCCAGGAAGAGCTGGCGCAGGAGTTGAAGAGCCAGGGCATCGCCGCCACGCAGGTGACGCTGTCGCGCGACATTCGCGACCTGCGGCTGGTGAAGACCCGCGAGGGCTACAAGGAAATTGCCGACGAGGAGCCGGGCCCGCAATTCTCGCTGCTGGCAGCCGAGTTCCTCCACGACGTGCTGCGCGCGCAGAACCTGGTGGTGCTCAAAACGTCGCCCGGCCACGCCAACTCGGTGGCGGTCGCGCTGGATAGCGAGAGCTGGCCCGAAGTGGTGGGCACCATCGCCGGCGACGACACCATCCTGGTGATCGCGCCCGACAATCCGACCGCGGAAAGCGTGCAGGAGAAGCTGCTGGAGCTGCTCGA
>DASWZP010000345.1:0-1666 GCA_036404395.1 Bryobacteraceae bacterium
TAGAACGAACCGTCATCCTCAACAATCTCGTAGCGGGCGCGGCGCATGGCTGCCCGGAGATACGAAGTGAGCATGGTTCAATTATCTCACCGCGCAAGTCTGTTATCGTGGCAGGGATGGCTAGAATTCAGCGCGTTTTGATGAGCGTGACCGACAAGACTGGGGTTCTGGAGTTCGCCGCGGCGCTCCATGCCATTGGAGCGGAGATCGTTTCCACCGGGGGAACGGCCCGGTTGATTCGCGAGGGCGGCGTGCCGGTGAAGGACGTCGCGGAAGTGACCGGGTTTCCCGAGATGCTCGACGGGCGTGTGAAGACGCTCGACCCGCACGTGGCGGGCGGCATCCTGGCAATTCGCGGCAACCCGGCGCACATGCGCGCGATCGCCGAACACGGCATCCTGCCGATCGATATGGTGGTGGTGAATCTGTATCGGTTCGAAGACGCGGCGCGCAAAGCCGGCGTAGAGCGCGCGGAGCTAATCGAGAACATCGATATCGGCGGTCCCAGCATGATCCGCGCGGCGGCGAAGAATTATCACGATGTGGCCGTAGTGGTTTCGGCCGAAGATTACGAAGCGATTGCGGCCGAGCTGCGCGCGAGCGGCGGCGAGTTGGCGCCGGCCACGCATTGGCGCCTCGCCAAGAAGGCGTTTCGCACCACGGCCGACTACGATGCCGCCATCAGCGCGCGCCTGGAACAGGAAGACGCGGCGGGCGAGCTGCCGGAAGACCTGGCGCTGCGTGCGCCGAAGGTGATGGACCTGCGCTACGGCGAGAACCCGCACCAGACGGCGGCGCTCTACGGGCGAGCGGGGCAGGGAATTGCCGGCGCCAGGCAGTTGCAGGGCAAGGAGCTGTCGTACAACAATCTGGTGGATCTGGACGCGGCGTGGCAATTGGCGCTCGAATTCGCGGAGCCGGCCGTGGCCATCATCAAACACACCAATCCGTGCGGATGCGCCGAGCAGGCGACGCTGGTGGAGGCGTGGCGCAAGGCGCTCGAATGCGATCCGGTATCGGCGTATGGCGGCGTGGTGGGCATCAACCGGATAGTGGATGTCGAGACGGCGCGCGAAATAGCGAAGCTGTTTGTGGAGGCCGTGGCTGCGCCGGATTACGAGCCGGAAGCGCTGGCGGTGCTGGCGGCCAGGAAAAACCTGCGGCTGATGAAAGTGGCGCCGGGGCTGGACCGCTTCGTGGTGAAATCGATCACCGGCGGTTTTCTGGTGCAGCGGGCGGACCGCGTCACGATGGACCGCGCGGCGGCGGTGGTGAAGACCAAGCGTGCGCCGACCGAAGAAGAATGGCGCGCGCTGGAGTTCGGCTGGGTGGTGGCCAAGCACGTGAAGTCGAACGCGATTGTCTATGCGCGCGCCGGGCAAACCGCGGGAGTGGGGGCGGGGCAGATGAGCCGCGTGGATTCGGTCAAAATCGGCGCCATGAAAGCGGTGCTGCCGCTGGCGGGAACGGTGGTCGCCTCCGACGCGTTCTTTCCGTTTGCCGATGGCGTGGAAGAGGCCGCGAAGAACGGCGCGACGGCTTTCATTCAGCCCGGCGGGAGCGTGCGCGATCAGGAAGTGATCGCCGCCGCGGATCGCCTGGGTGCCGCGATGGTCTTCACCGGCGTGCGGCATTTCCGCCACTAAGAGTGGCGCCGTGGCGCACG
>DASWZP010000346.1:0-4931 GCA_036404395.1 Bryobacteraceae bacterium
TCCGCTTCCGCTCCGGCGACCTTGCGGGCCATGTAAATGACCAGTTCGCGCAGCATTTGCGGCGAGTCCGCGAGCTGTTCCGCCAGCGAGGGCGTCGAAATCTGGTCGGAGCAGAGACGATAGTACAGGTCTTCGCGAAACCGGCCTTTCCGGATATCGGCCGCCAGGTCCCGGTTGGTCGCGGCGATCAGCTTACCCTGAAACCGCCGGCTGCCGGTATCGCCCACCGGATGGAAGGTGCGGGTCTCGATCACACGCAGCAGCTTCACCTGAATCCCGAGATCCATGTCGCCCAGTTCGTCCAGAAAGACAGATCCCAGCGCCGAACAGGTTTCGAGCCACCCCTTCCGGTCCGCCACCGCTCCCGTAAACGAACCGCGGCAGTGGCCGAAAAGTTCCGATTCGACTAGAGTCGGCGACAGCGCCGAGATGTTGATCGGAAAAAACGGGGCCGCATCGTCGTCCGGGAATGTCAAACGGCGTTCGTCGAACGGGAGACAGCGCGACTCGGCGATGGCGCGTGCCACCAGTTCCTTGCCGGTTCCCGACGGGCCCGTGATCAGCGTGGCGAATTCGCTCATCCTTGCGAAAAGCGTCCGCCGATAGCGGCGCATATCGTGGGTGAAGATCGACTGCCATACGGCGGCGCGCAGCCTTGCGGCTGGCACCGAGTTGCCGATGATGTTCTGGAAGATGCGCTCGAACGCGCACTGGATCTGCCGGAAACAAGCGAACGTGTGCACCGGCTCGTAACGCGAAGGCAGCGGCACCCGATCGACTTCGAGGAACTGGCGCCAGTCCGCCCGAAACTCGGCGTAGAATCGCCACCGCGCCGGGCCCGCCTCTCGCTGCGCGCCGAAACCCGCTTCGAAGAAACGCGGATAGTAGCGCTGGTACAGCAAGTTCAGGACCGCGTCCTCGTACAGGATCAGGTCCTGCTGGTCGGCCGCGGTTCCGCCTGCGAGCTTCTGTCTCAGCTGCGGGCAGAGTTCCTCCAGGCGGGTGGCGATTCGCCAGACATTCGAGCGGCGGCGGTCCGGCTCGTCGACCGAAAAGCTCCAGACCGGCTCGTCCTCCGCGAACTCGGCGCCGAGCGCGGCGCGTTCATGCAGGATGCGCTCCGGCAGAAACGGATTACAGAACGCCAGGTTGGAAGCAGCGCGGAGAAAAGCCCGCTCCGGCGACGACAGGAACGCCATATATGCAATCATTGTACAGCCACCAGCATGGAATGTACATCGCGCCGCCTGCTGCGCATGCGGGACACGGCTAAGCCATTGCAATCACGGGCGCGTCGCAGCGGCGATCCGCGTGTACTACTCAATTCGCGTGATTGGTGATTCAATGGCACGGACGATGCCCGAGGGCAGTTTCGGCAATCTTCTCAAGCAGCGCGGGTTCCAGGCATTCCTCTGGACGCAGTTCCTGGGCGCGTTCAACGACAACGTCTATAAGATCGTCGTTTCGATGCGAGCCGTCCACGTGGCCGCGACCACGGGATCCGGCAGCGAGTACATCTCGCTGGCCGGGGCGGTGTTCGTGATTCCGTTCCTGCTGTTCTCCGGTTACTCCGGCCACCTGGCGGATTCGATCAGCAAGCGCACGGTGCTGATCTCGGTGAAGGTCTTCGAGATCGCGGTCATGCTGTTGGGCCTGGCGGCTTTTTTCTCCACGCGCATCGAGTTGATGCTCGGCGTGCTGTTCCTGATGGCGCTGCACTCCACCGTTTTCAGTCCGGCCAAGTACGGCATCGTGCCCGAAATGCTGGACGATGAGGATCTCTCCCGCGCCAACGCGCTGCTCGAAATGAGCACGTTCGTGGCGATCGTTCTCGGCACATCGATCGGCTCCTTCCTTTTCGTTACCTGGAAACACCGGCCGTGGAACATGGGGTTGGTGATGGTGGCCGTGGCCGTCGTGGGGCTGGCCGCCAGCCTGCGCATTGCGCGCGTCCGCCCGGCGGGCGGCACCTCGCGGTTTCGTCTGAACCCGTTTTCCGAAGTCATCACCGGGACGAAACACCTGCTGGCGGACCGCCCGTTGTGGCTGACGGTGCTGGCCATCTCGTATTTCTGGTTTCTGGGTGCGCTGTTTCAAATGGACCTGCTGCTGTTCGGCAGCGAGGTCCTGCACGTGAGCGACCTGCGGATTGGCCTGATGGTGACGTGCCTGGCGGTAGGGATCGGCGCGGGCAGCATGCTGGCGGGGAGACTCTCGGGCGACAAGGTGGAACTCGGGCTGGTGCCGCTCGGATCGATCCTGATGGCGGTCTTTTCGGTCCTGCTTTATGCGGCGCGCGGATCGTACACCCGGTCGGCAGCCATGCTGGCGCTGCTGGGGGCTGCGAGCGGTCTGTTCATCGTGCCGCTGAACGCGTATTTGCAGCAGCGATCGGAGGCCCGCGAAAAGGGCCGCCTGATCGCCACCAACAACTTCTACAATACGGTCGGCCTGCTGCTGGCTTCGGCAACTCTGTGGCTGATGCATGACCGGCTGCATGTCTCGCCCGATAAGCTGATCCTGATTTTCGGTCTGGCCACGGTGGGCGCCACCGCCTACATGGTGACCGTGGTCCCGGATTTTCTGATTCGCTTCGTGCTGTGGATGGCGACTCACACCATCTTCCGCATCCGCATCGTGGGTCACGAAAACGTGCCGCTGCGCGGGCCCGCGCTGCTGGTGGCCAACCACATGTCGCACGTGGACGGTCTCCTGATCGGCGCCTCGGTGCAGCGCTTCATCCGCTTCATGGTCTGGCGGCCATTCTTCGAGATGAAAGCGTTGCGGTGGCTGTTCCGTCTGATGAATGCGATTCCGGTCGGCACGCGCTCGCCGCGTGAGGCGCTGGAGGCCGTGCGGCGCGCGCGTCACGAACTCGCGGCGGGCGAGGTGGTGTGTATCTTCGCCGAGGGCGCCATCAGCCGGACGGGCAACCTGCTGCCATTCAAGAGCGGCCTGCATACGATCGTGGCGGGGACCGGCGTGCCCATCATCCCAGTGCATCTGGACCGCCTGTGGGGCAGCATCTTCAGTTTCGAGCGCGGCAAGTTTTTCTGGAAATGGCCGAAGCGAATTCCATATCCGGTCACGGTTTCCTTCGGACGCCCGCTCGCATCCACGGCCACCGCGCAGGAGGTCCGCCAGGCCATTCTGGAATTGGGCAGCGACGCGATCGAAGCGCGCAAGTCGCGCCACGACCTGTTACCGGCGCGCTTCATTCGTTCCGCGCGGAAGAACTGGTCTAAATTCGCCATGGCGGATTCGACGGGACGCGAGGCAACTTACGGCCGAGCGCTCGCCGGAAGCCTCATCATTGCCGATTGGCTTCGCCGGCACCGCGCTGCCGACGACATGGTCGGCGTGCTGTTGCCACCGTCGGTGGCCGGCGCGCTGGCGAACGCCGGCTTCATGCTGGCCGCGAAGAAGCCCGTCAACCTCAACTTCACCGCCGGCAAGGAGGGCATGGCCGTGGTCGCCGAGCAGTGCCGGATCAGCACCACGATCACATCGCGAACGTTCCTCGTGAAAGCCAAGCTGGAGGCCCCGGTTGGTGCGGTATATATCGAGGACATCCTGGCCGCGTCCACCGCACCCGCCAGGACCGCCGCATGGCTGCGGGCGCGCCTGATGCCGCCGCGCTTACTTCTGCGCCGCTATTCGCGGCAACGGCAGACGCCGGATTCGCTGGCAACCGTCGTCTTCTCCAGCGGCAGCACCGGCGTTCCCAAGGGTGTGATGCTGTCACACTACAACCTGATCTCCGATATCGAGGCGATCGCCCAGGTATTCTGGATCAACGGCGACGACCGCATTGTCGGCACGCTGCCGTTCTTCCATTCCTTCGGCTTTACCGTGACCATCTGGTTTCCTTTGGTGAGCGGCTGCGGCGTGGTGTACCACCCCGACCCGCTGGACGCCAAGGGGACCGCGGCGCTGATCGAAAAACACAAAGGCACCTTCCTCCTTTCCACGCCGACCTTCTGCGGCAACTATGTTCGCAAGTGCTCGCGCGAGCAACTTGCTTCCCTGCGTTTCGTACTGGTGGGCGCCGAGAAACTGCGCGGCGAGACGGCTCGCCAGTTCGAAGAGAAGTTCGGCGTGCAGTTACTGGAGGGCTATGGATGCACGGAAATGGCTCCGGTCGTTTCGGTCAACGCACCAGACTTCCGCGCGGGAAACGACACGCAAGTCGCCTCCAAACCCGGCACGGTGGGCCATCCCTTGCCGGGCGTCGCGGTGAAAGTGGTGGACCCGCAAACCGGGCAAACCTTGCCGCCGAACACAGAGGGGCTGCTGCTGGCGAAGGGCGCGAACTGCATGCTGGGCTACCTCGGGAACCCCGCGCTGACCGAGTCGGTGACTCGGGATGGCTGGTACGTCACGGGAGACATCGCTTCGGTCGACGATGAAGGGTTCATCCGGATCACGGACCGGCTTTCGCGATTCAGCAAAATCGGCGGTGAAATGGTGCCCCATCTCCGGATTGAAGCCGCGGTTGCGGACATCCTGGGCGGCCCTGCCTGCGTGGTGACCGGTGTGCCGGACCAGAACCGCGGCGAGCGCCTGGCCTTGCTTTATGCGGATAGCAACATTGCGCCGCGAGAGCTCTGGCGGGGCCTGTCGCAAACCGGTTTGCCCGCGCTGTGGATTCCCAAGTGCGACGACATCTTCCCAGTGGCGAGCCTGCCCCTGCTCGGTACCGGCAAGCTCGACCTGCGCGCCATCAAGGCGCTGGCGGCGAGTCTGATGGAAGGCGCCCGACAGAACCAAGACACGGTCCGGCAGTCAGGAAAGGAGTGATCCCAAATGGAAGTCATTCTGTGGTCGGTAGCGATGGTCCTGGCGGCGACGCCGGTGTTGTTGGTGATCCGTTGGTGGATGGACTCGAAACGCTTTACCGAACTGGAGCGCCGGCTCGAAACGGTAACGCG
>DASWZP010000347.1:0-3604 GCA_036404395.1 Bryobacteraceae bacterium
TGCCCTACCATGCTACGCTGCCGAAGGAATGACGATTGCTCCCGCACGCCAGACCGCCTACGCCGTGCTCGAGAAAGTGGAGGGCGGCGGCTGGGCTTCCGACTTGCTGCTGGCGGCGACGGCGGCGCTCGATTCGCGCGATGCGGGACTGGCTTCCGAGATCGTCTTCGGCGTGCTGCGGCACCGGGCGCAGCTCGATTTTCTGCTCGAACATTTCGGCGCGCCGCGCAAGCTGGACGCGGAAGTGCGCCTCGCCCTGCGCATGGGCATTTATCAGCTTCGTTACCTGGAGCGGATTCCGGCGCACGCGGCGGTGGCGGAGAGCGTGGAACTGGTGAAGCGGGCGCGCAAGCGGTCGGCGGCGGGGATGGTGAACGCGGTGCTGCGCAAAGTGGATCGCGCGGCCGTGGAGTGGCCCACGCGCGAGATCGAGCTTTCCTGTCCGGAGTGGCTGCTCGAGCGCTGGGAACGGCATCATGGCCGGGAGGCCGCACACGCCATCGCGCTGGCCGCGCTCGAAGAGCCGCAAAAGTACGTGCGCGTTTCCGCCGCGGGCACGCGCTTCCAGGACATCGGCTCGCAATCCATCGTGCCGCTGCTCGAACTCGAGCCGGGACACACTTTCCTCGACTTGTGCGCGGCGCCGGGGAACAAGACGGCGCAGGCGCTCGAAGCGGGAGTACGCGCGGTGGCCTGCGATCTGCACTGGCATCGCTTGCGCGAGCTGCGAGGGATGGGCGCCAGCCTGGTGGTTCTGGATGGCACCGAGGCGCTGCCGCTGGCGCAGCGGTTCGACCGCGTCCTGGTGGATGCGCCGTGTTCGGGAACGGGCACGCTGGGGCGCAATCCCGAGATCAAGTGGCGCTTGCGGCCGGACGATTTGGCCGATTTGCACGGCCGGCAGACCGCGCTGCTGAGGAATGCGCTGGCGGCGCTCAAGCCGGGCGGGCTCCTCGTGTATTCCACCTGCTCGCTGGAGCCGGAAGAGAACCGGGAAGTGGTAGCGGAGGCCGCGCCGGGGCGCGCCGTCACGGTGTGGGAACGGATGCCGGGGCGCGACGCGGGCGATGGTTTCTGGGCGGCTGTGATAAAATCGGAAGAATCCGCAAATGGTTGAAATCGTTCCCTCAATTCTGTCGGCGGACTTCGCGCGTCTGGCCGAGGAGATCGCTTCGGTGGAGCGCGGCGGGGCCACCATCCTCCATCTCGACGTGATGGACGGCCATTTTGTGCCCAATATCACGATCGGGCCGCCGGTGGTCGAATCGATTCGCAAGGCCACGCGCGCGCACCTGGATTGCCACCTCATGATCGAGCGTCCGGAGCGGTACGCCAAGGCCTTCATCGATGCCGGCGCCAATTCGGTTTCGGTGCATTATGAAGCCTGCCGGCATCTGGACGCCACGCTCGAGATGATCAAGCAGGCCGGCGCCATGGCGGGCGTGGTGCTGAACCCGGCTACGCCGGTCGCGGTGCTGGAAGATGTGCTGGAAGTGGCCGACTACGTGCTGCTGATGAGTGTGAACCCGGGGTGGGGCGGCCAGAAGCTGATTCCGTATGTGCTCGAAAAGGCGCGCAAGCTGGGGCGCATGCGGGGCGAAAAGAAGTTAGCTTTCCCGATTGAAATCGATGGCGGCGTCCACCCGGAGAACCTGGCGGAAGTGGTGCGCGCGGGGTGTGAATGGATCGTCACAGGGTCGGCCATCTTTCACAGTCCGAATGCGGAATCGGCCACGCGCGAGATGCGCGAGATTGCCGCCCAGGCGACCGCCGTGCGGTGCTGATGGAAAGACCGCCGGCTGGCGGGATTGCTGGAGAAGTGAAGTGAAATCGGAATTCTTTATGTTGCGAAATGTCATCCGTACGGCTGCCGTGGTGGCAGCGATGTGCGCCCTGGTGCTCGGTCCCGGCTGCGCGAAGAAGAAATACGAGAACCCCATCACCAAGGACACGCAGCAGCCCGACAAGGTGCTGTTCGACCGGGCCGTCGACGATATCGAACACGCGCGTTTCGAGCAGGCGCGGCTGACGCTGCAAACCCTGATGAACACTTACGACACGAGCGAATACCTGGCCAAGTCCAAGCTGGCGGTGGCCGACAGTTGGTATCGCGAAGGCGGCAGCCACGGCATGGCGCAGGCCGAGGCCGAATACAAGGATTTCATCCTGTTCTACCCGCAACTGGAGGAAGCCGCCGAGGCGCAGGAAAAAGTCTGCAAGATGCAGTACCAGCAGATGGACAAGGCCGACCGCGACCCGCTGCACGCGCGGCGCACCGAGGACGAATGCCGGCAGCTCCTGGTGCAGTTTCCGAACAGCAAGTTCGCTCCCGACGCGCAGCAATACTTGCGCGCGGCGCAGGAAGTTCTGGCGGACGCGGAATACAGGGTGGGGGCGTTCTATTACCGCAGCAAGGGGAGCTTCCCGGCGGCCGCCAACCGGCTGACCGCGCTGACCGACCAGTTCCCGCTTTACAGCCGCGTGGATGACGCGCTGATGATCGAGGCCGATGCCTATCACCGCATGGGCGACCGGTTCGAAGACCAGGAGGCGGCGGCATACAGCAAGATCGTGCGCGACTATCCGTTGAGCACGCATGTGAGCGAGGCGACGAGTCACTTGAAAACCATGAACCGGCCGGTGCCGGAGGCCGATCCGGTGGCTTATGCGCGCCAGAAATACGAGCTGGAGAACCGCCGGAAGCGGAGCCTGCTGGGCAAGGCCGTGCAGCCGTTCGTCTCGAAGCCCGACATTCTGAACGCGGCCAAGAGCGGCTCGCCGCGGATGGAGACGCTCAAGCCTTACACTCCGGTGAGCATACCGGCAGCGGCCAAGGGCGGTGAGGCTGCCGGCAACACGGGAGTCGGCGCGGGCGGCGGCGGCAGCGATGTGACCGTCTCCACGGTGAACGAGAGCAAGCTGATTGACTCGGCGCCGGACGCGCGGCAGAACCCGGGAACGGCGCAGGCGCCGGCCGCCAAAACCGGCGGCGCGGTCGAGAAACCAGCCGCGGATCTCACCAAGGGGCCCGTTCCGGACGCGTCGCTGCCGCAGAATCACACCGGCAAAATGTCCGCGAAGGATATGGCCAAGCTGATGAAGAAGCACGAGGAGCTGACGAAAAAGAAGCAGCAGCAGACTGCCAAGGCGCAAAAGAAGGCGCAGGAAGATCAGGCCAAGAAGAACAAGAACAAAAAGGAAACCACTGCGCCGGCGGCGACCCAGCCGCAGCCACAGCCGGCCGACGCCGGAGGTAGTACCATCAAGCAATGAGCCGCGTTCTGCTGGTGGATGACAGCCCGCACGCGCAGCGTATGGGCGAGCGCATCCTGGCCGAGGAAGGCTACGAGGTAGTCACCGTCAGCAACGCCGAAGCGGCGCTGATCCGGCTACAGGACGTGGATCCGGACGTGATCGTGGCGGACACGGTAATGCCCGGCCGCACCGGATACGACATCTGCCAATACATCAAGATGAGCCCGCAGCACCGGCACGTGGGCGTGATCCTCACGGCCGGCGTGCTGGAAAACGTGGACGAGGCGCAAGCGCAGCGGGTTGAGGCGGATGCGGTGCTGCGCAAGCCGTTCGAGGCTTCCGCGCTGCT
>DASWZP010000348.1:0-3789 GCA_036404395.1 Bryobacteraceae bacterium
GACAAGGGCGGCTTGAGCAGCACGAATTCGCCGTAGCGGGCGACCAGGAAGTCGAGCACCTGGGCGTCGCTGTCGCCGGCCTTGAGCCGCTCGCGCACCAGCACCCGCAGGTCGTGCGCCAGCGGCGCGTCGGAATCGTCGATCGACTGGTTCTGGCAGACCATGCAGCGCAATTCCTTGGACAGCGTGCGGGCACGGGCTTCCAGGATCGGGTTCGCCAGCATCTCTTTGGGCTCGACCGCCCGCAGCGGCGCCACCGCCGCGAGCAGCAAGACGAGCGCCACGGCGAGCGTCGCCGGCAGCAGGAGGCGCAGGCGCGCGGTGGCCACGGCGCTCACTCCGCCGCCTGCAGCGCCGCTGCGGGCGCTTTCGCCCGCCGCGGCGCGCCGACCCGCAGCCGCCGGTCGGACAGCGACAGGGCGCCGCCGGCAAACATGAACAGGGCGCCGAGCCAGATCAGCAGCACCTGCGGCTTGAAGTAGAGCCGCACCGCGACCGAGCCGTCCGGATTGGGATCGCCGAGCGACAGATAGAGCTGGCTGAACCGCCGGCTCATCAGCGCCGCCTCGGTGGTCGCCATGTTGCGGGCCGGGAAGGTGCGCCGGCTCGGCTCCATGGCGCCGAGCAACTCGCCGCTTGCGCGCCGCACGGTAAAATGGCCGACCAGTTCGTGATAGTTGGCGCCGGGGCGCTCGAACAGGCCGTCGAAGGTGAGCCGGTAATGCGCGATCTCGACGGTGTCTCCCGGCTTGATCGCGGCGACGCGCTCACTGCCCCAGGCGGTCACCGCGACGATGCCGAGAAGCGTGACGCCGATGCCGAAATGCGCCAGCGCGGTGCCCCAGGCCGAGCGCGGCAGGCCTGCCGCCCGCCGCAGCGCCGCGCCGAACGGCACCCGCAGGATCATGGTGCGCTCGAAGAGGTCGATGAGCGCACCGGCCATGACAAAGATCGCCAGCCCCACCCCGAACGGCGCCAGCACCGGGCCGCCGCGTTGCAGCGCAAACGAAGCGGCAATGGCGACGGCGGCGAGCAGCGCCGCGGCCAGCAGGCGTTGCGCCGCGGCCAACAGGTCGCCGCGCTTCCAGCCGAGCAGCGGTCCGAACGGCATCGCCAGGAGAAGCGGCACGAACAGTGGGCCGAAGGTCAAGTTGAAGAACGGCGGCCCGACCGAAATCTTGGCCCCGGTCAAGGCTTCCAGCGCCAGCGGATAGAGCGTGCCGACGAACACCGTGGCGCAGGCCGAGGTCAGGAACAGATTGTTGAACACCAGCGCGCCTTCGCGCGAGATCGGCGCGAACAGCCCGCCCTGCTTGAGCAGCGGCGCCCGGGCGGCATAGAGCGCCAAGGCGCCGCCGATGAAGATCGCCAGGATCGCCAGGATGAAGACGCCGCGCGTCGGATCGGTGGCAAAAGAATGCACCGAGGTGAGCACGCCCGAGCGCACCAGGAAGGTGCCGATCAGCGACAGCGAGAACGCCAGGATCGCCAACAGGATGGTCCAGACCTTGAGCGCGCCGCGCTTCTCCATCACCACCGCGGAATGCAGCAGCGCCGTGCCGGCCAGCCACGGCATCAGCGAGGCGTTCTCCACCGGGTCCCAGAACCAGTAGCCGCCCCAGCCCAGCTCGTAATAGGCCCAGTACGAGCCGCCGGCGATGCCGAGCGTCAGGCACATCCAGGCGCCGAGCACCCACGGCCGCACCCAGCGCGCCCAGGCGGCGTCGATGCGGCCCTCCAGCAGCGCCGCAATGGCGAACGAAAACGCGATCGAGAAGCCGACATAGCCGAGATAGAGCATCGGCGGATGGAAGGCCAAGCCCGGATCCTGCAGGATCGGATTGAGGTCGCGGCCCTCGAACGGCGCGTTCGGGATGCGCAGAAACGGGTTCGAAGTGATCAGAATGAACAGATCGAAGGCCGCCGCAATCCAGGCCTGCACCGCCAGCGAATTGGCCTTCAGCTTGACCGGCAGATTGTTGCCGAACACCGCCACCAGCGCGCCGAAGAACGTCAGAATGAACACCCACAGCATCATCGAGCCTTCGTGGTTGCCCCAGATGCTGGTCAGCCGGTAGATCAGCGGCATCGCCGAGTTCGAGTTCTCGTAGACGTTGAGCACGGAAAAGTCGGAGGTGACGTAGCACACCGCCAGCGCTCCGAACGAAAACGCCACGAAGACGAATTGCGCCAGCGCCGCCGGCGTCGCCATGCTCATCAGCACCGCATCGTTGCTGCGCGCGCCAACAAGCGGCATCGTGCCCTGGATCAGCGCCAGGCCCAGCGCCAGCATCAGCGCGTAATGGCCAAGTTCAGCGATCACTTGCCCCCTCCTGCAACCGGTACCGCCGCCTTCTTGGCGTAATCGTCCTGCCAATGCCCGCTCTTCTTCAAGGCCGCCGCGACTTCCTTCGGCATGTAGGTCTCGTCGTGCTTGGCCAGCACCGTGTCGGCCTCGAACACGCCGGCGCCGTCCAGCACCCCCTCGGCCACCACCCCTTGGCCTTCGCGGAACAGGTCCGGCAGAACACCATGATAGTTGACCGCGATCTCGCGCTCGCCGTCGGTCACCGCGAAGCGAACCCGCAAATTGTCGCCGCGTACCAGGCTGTCGGCCTTCACCAGGCCGCCGAGCCGCATCCGCGTGCCCGCCGCCACGTGCTTCTCAACCACGTCGCTCGGCGAATTGAAAAATACAATCGAGTCGCGCAGCGCATTGAGCATCAGCCCAACCGCAATCGCCAGAACGCCAAGACCCCCACCAATCAATACAAGCCGTCGTCGCTTACGAGTCATGATATCTGACGGTTCCCCGGTGAACTCTGTAACGATGAAACGATAGCAGACGCTAGGGCCTCAAGCCACGGGCACGTCGCGTTGCTCGGCTGCGATCAGGCAAACTCCGACCGATTGTGAGGCGTCCACGCTATGTGACGGTTCCATTGCGTTCTCATGCTCAAGACGGCGGTCAGGCACGCAATATCCGCGACCGCGGTGGCAAGCGTTGATGCACATCAAACTTCCATCACCGCAGCCGACACTGAAGTTGATCTGGATCAAAGTTACCTCTTGCGCCCGGGCTACTGTAATCGGTTATCGGCTCCGCGAGTGTGGCTTACTGAGCGCCCAGCCAATCACCGGTCGAGCTCTCCTCCGATAGACAAGGGGCATCACTGCCCCGCGCCCTTCTCCAAAATCCGGATATCGGATTGCGCCTCGGTGGCGCTTTCGAAAATATGCGGGGCTACGCCGCGTTTTTCCAACGCTTCGCCGAGCTTCATGCGCAGGAAGCCGCTCGTCGTGTAGCGGGAGACGCCGGAATAGAACCGGTCCACCAACCCGCGGACCGTCGCCGAGTATTCGTCAAGCAGCTCCGGCGCGATAGAGAAATTGTCGTAGTTGACGATCGCGTAGACCCGGTGCCCAAGCGGCGCGAGCTTACTCTCCACCGCCTTGACAATGGCACGTATTTCGCCGCGGCTGCGCACTGAGAAGCGCTCGAAATTGACGAAGAACAGGTTCTGCTGCGGATCGTAAGTCAAGCGCTGGTCGAGCGGGATGCTCAGCATGTCGTCGCGCAGACCCATCGGTTCCTGGCGAAAGATACGCTCATCCATCATCTCGGGCGTATCATTAACTCTTGGCTTGAAATCCATTTGCGCGAGAATGTCGCGCTCGATGTCGATCCCGGGCGCGACCTCGCGCAGTTCAAGCCCGTCGGGTGACAGAGCAAACACACAGCGCTCGGTGACGTACAGCACCTGTTGCTCGCGCAAGGCGGCGTACGGA
>DASWZP010000349.1:0-3859 GCA_036404395.1 Bryobacteraceae bacterium
CTACCGCGCCGACGACGGCAACCAGTATCAGCTCAACCTGATCGATACGCCGGGCCACGTGGATTTCTCCTACGAGGTTTCGCGCAGCCTGCAAGCCTGCGAGGGCGCCCTGCTGGTGGTGGACGCTTCGCAGGGGGTGGAAGCGCAGACGTTGGCCAACACCTACCTGGCGCTGCACCACAACCTGGAAATCATTCCGGTGATCAACAAGATCGATCTGCCGGCGGCCGAGCCGGAGCGGATTCGCGAGCAGATCGAAACCATCATCGGCCTGGACGCCTCGGGCGCCGTGCTGTGCAGCGCCAAGCAAGGCACCGGCGTGCACGAGATCCTGGAGCACATCGTACACCTCGTTCCGCCGCCCAAAGGATCGTCCGAGGCGCCGCTGCGCGCGCTGATTTTCGATTCCTGGTTCGATTCCTACCGCGGCGTCATTATCCTGGTGCGCGTCTTCGACGGAGTCGTCCGCAAGGGGCAAAAAATCCGCCTCTGGTCCAATCAGCAGGCCTATGAAGTGGAGGCGGTCGGGTACCAGTCGCCCAAAGCGACGCCGTGCGACGAACTGAGCGCCGGCGAAGTTGGATTCCTGTCCGCCAACATCAAGACCGTTTCCGATGCCAAGATCGGCGACACCATCCTCGACGATGAGATTCCCGCCGATGAACCGCTGCCCGGCTTTGAAGAGATCAAGCCGATGGTTTTCGCCGGCCTCTATCCGGTGGAATCGCACGAGCACGGCCTGCTCCGCGACGCGCTCGAAAAACTGCGCCTCAACGACAGCGCCTTCAGCTTCGAGCCGGAAAACTCGGTGGCGCTCGGCTTCGGCTTCCGCTGCGGTTTCCTCGGCCTGCTGCACCTGGAAATCGTGCAGGAGCGCCTGGAGCGCGAATTCGATATCGACCTGATCACCACCGCGCCCGGCGTCCGCTATCGCATCACCACCACGTCGAATGAAGTGATCGAGGTCGACAATCCCACCAAGTTCCCGGATCCCTCGGGCATCAAACAGGTGGAGGAGCCAATCATCCTGGCCACCGTGATCACGCGCGAAGAATACCTGGGCGGCATCCTCAAGCTGCTCGAAGAGAAGCGCGGCGAGCAGAAGAAGTTCGAATACATCGGCGGCGCCCGCGTGATGCTGACCTATGAGCTGCCGCTCAACGAAATCGTGCTGGATTTTTACGACCGCCTGAAGTCCGCGTCGCGCGGCTACGCTTCGCTCGATTATCATTTGGCGGGCTATCGCGTTTCGTCGCTGGTCAAGCTGGACGTGCTGGTGGCCGGCGAGCCGGTGGATGCGCTTTGCATCATCGTCCACAAGGAGTTCGCCTTCGAGCGCGGCAAGGAACTGATCTCGCGCCTGCGCCGCCTCATCCCGCGCCAGATGTTCGAAGTGGCGCTGCAAGCCGCCATCGGCAACAAGATCGTGGCGCGCGAGAACATCTCGGCCCTGCGCAAGAACGTGCTCGCCAAATGTTATGGCGGCGACATCACGCGCAAACGCAAGCTGCTAGAAAAGCAGAAGGAGGGCAAGAAGCGCATGAAGCGCGTGGGCCGCGTCGAAATTCCGCAGGAAGCTTTCCTGGCGGTGCTCAAAGTGGGGAACACCGAGGAAGCGTAGGACGGACCATCGCCTTTCGTGGTCTGTCACCCTTCGCCAAAGCACGACGCGCTGACAGACGACATAAGCCGATCGTCTGTCCGACCTTTGCTATCATTTCTTCCATGGACCTCAGCTATCCGATCGGCAAGTTCCCCGGGGAGTTTGGCAGCAAGACGGCGGTCGACCCGGACCGCCGTGCGGCGGACCTCGCCGCGCTCGCCGCCGCGCCGGCTCGATTCCGGGAAGCCGTGCGCGGCCTGGATGACGGGCAACTCGACACTCCGTACCGTCCCGGAGGCTGGACCGTACGCCAGGTTATCCACCACGTGCCGGACAGCCATATGAACGCGTACGTCCGCTTCCGGCTGGCGCTAACCGAAGACTCGCCGGCGGTTAAACCGTATGACGAGGCGAAATGGGCGGAGTTGCGCGACGCGAAGACCTTGCCGGTCGAAGTGTCGCTGAGGCTGCTCACCTGCCTGCACGAGCGATGGGTGGTTCTGCTGAGCGGCTTCTCCGACGCCGATTTCGCCCGCACGTTGCAACACCCGGAACTGGGAATCGTGCGGCTGGACACGTACCTGTCGGCTTACGCCTGGCACTCGCGGCACCACGCCGCGCACATCACCGGCTTGCGCGAGCGCATGGGCTGGAAATAACCGCCACCAAATCGCCCTGGCGCACGTCGAATAGCTTGGGACTGTCATGCAATATCCGGTTTAGTCGCCGCCGGACCGCTCCCTTTGGGGTGCCCTCTGGGCCCGGCTCCGTAGCATCGGTTGTGGGGCGGTATAATCGAGACACAGGCCCTCGGAGCGGTCTTCAAACCATATGCTTAGCCGTATCAAATATCTGGTGGTGAGCGCCTCGGCGTGTCTCACGATCCTGCTCGTCACCGGCAGCCTCCCGAGCAAGGGCGCCGATCAGTCCGACACGCTCAAGCACATCGGCGTGTTCAGCGACGTGGTGGCGCACATCAAGAGCGAATACGTCGAAGAGCCCGATATGAAGAGCGTCACGCTAGGCGCTCTGAACGGCCTGCTGGAAGCCATCGACCCCTTCGCCAGTTACCTCAACGCCGACCAATACCAGGACTATCTCAAGAACAAAGACCTCAAGCGCGCCGATGTAGGCCTGGTGCTGTCGAAGAAGCCGGGCTGGATGGGCGTGGTGGGCACGCTGCCCGATTCACCGGCCGCCAATGCGGGCTTATCCACCCACGACATGATCGAGAGCATCAAGGGCATCGCCACCAGGGACATGCCGCTCGCCTACGCCAACTTGCTGCTGCAGGGAGCCAACGGGTCCACGGTGGAATTGAGCGTGGTCCGCGCGCGCCATCCGGAACCGCAAACGATTACCCTCACCCGGGTCAACCTGACGGTTCCACCGGTCGAGACGAAAATGCTCGCCGGGGCTGTTGGCTACCTCGAGATCGGCGCTTTGACATCCGACCAGGTCAAGCTGATCGCCGGCGCCATCCGCCAACTGCAGAAGGACGGCGCGCAGAAACTGGTGGTGGATCTGCGGAACTGTTCGGTAGGCGCGCCGGAAGATGGCATCGCCCTGGCCAATCTGTTCCTGGCGAGCGGGCGCATCACCTATCTCAAGGGCCAAAAGGTGCCCGAGCAGGACTTTGACGCCGATCCCGCCAAGGCCATTACCGCGCTGCCCCTGGCCGTGCTGGTGAATCACGGAACCGCCGGTGGCGCCGAGATTGCCGCCGCCGCGCTGGCTGGCAACAAGCGCGCGCAACTGGTGGGCGAACCCACTTACGGCGATGCCGGACTGCGCCGCGCCCTCACTATGGACGATGGCAGCGCCGTCATCCTCTCGGTGGCGAAATACTATTCGCCCGAGGGCAAGGCCATTCAGGATACTCGCGTCATGCCGGGCACCGTGGTGGCCGGCGCCGAACCGCAAGTCGAGTACGATGACAACGGCGAGCCCATCACCGAGCCCGCACCGCAGCAGCCGCAGCCAAAGAAATTGGAAGATGATCCGGTGGTCAAGAAGGCCATCGAAGTCCTCGGCGTGGTTGCCAAGGCGTAGGGCACCGGTAGGACAGGCCATCGCCTTTTGTGGCCTGTCAGGTTTCGCCAAAGGCCGCATGTTGACAGGGTCGAAAATTCAGCTACCGCGTCGCGTCTCGGTGACCCCTCGTGTCATCGCCCGCACTCCGTTTGGAGTGCATCGACTCGGTAGCCGAAACTGCGTAGCTCTCGGATCATTCTGATGATCCTCGCGTTCTTCGAT
>DASWZP010000350.1:0-21579 GCA_036404395.1 Bryobacteraceae bacterium
GAGGTGCAAACGGGAACCAAGATTGGGTACACTCTGTCATAGCAAAAGCCGCTTCTTCGTTGGTCCTAACTGCTGTGTGGAAACTCAGTTATGCCATGAAAGGCGGCTTTTTGCCATAGTGCGATGAGAAATCCGGGCTAAGCCCGCTTGGCTTCCCGGCGGGTTCCTTCCGGCCAAGTCGGGGACCGCGGTTTCGCCACGAGGGCGAGGTCGTGGCTGAGCCGAAACCGGTTCCACTACGCACTCTTCAGTTTGAGTATCGTTTCGATCGTTTGCTGCCGGAGAAGTTGGCCCAAGCTTATCAGGTTCTACGTCTCGTTACTTCCAAGTGTTTTCTAGAAACTGATGGTTGAAGTCACGAAATACCAAATCAACTCCGGGTGATAAACTTGGGTTCAGCATGCCACATTCCCGGCCCGGTTCTAGGTGGGTAATGATTTTACCTATCATGCGAAGGTTGCTGGAAGCGGCCTTCGCGCTGGCTGCCGCCAACTTCGTGCTTCTGGCGATCGTCGGGCATTATGATTTTCGGCTGGGCCCGGTTCACTTGGCTGCCACCTACCTGTTTAAGCCCCTGCTGTACTTAAATGCAGCGTTTCTGATGGGATTCGCTCTGAAGTGCCGGCTTTGCCCCATGGAAGAGGCTCCTCAGCCCAGCGCTTGCTTCCGTCCCGGGCTCGTGTTTTGGCTGTCGGCTGCCGCTGTGGTTGCCGCCGTTTATGGAATTTCCTTCCGAATCAACCTCGATTTTCCAGACTGGACGCACCGTATTACTACGACACATACAAACCCTTGGAGCTTCTTTCTGCACCGGCAGTACGACGGCTTCTATCGCCCGCTCACCTTTGTGTCTCTCTGGCTGGATAACGAGATCTTCGGAGCTGCGCTCTGGGGCTACCACGTTCAAAATCTGCTCATACATTTACTGAACGGCTTTCTCGTGGCGCGATTGGCTTTCCGGCTGGGTCTAGGGCAATCGCGGGCTGCCTGGGCGGGTATCGCTTTCCTCGCGGTGCCTGCTTCCTTCGAAGCCGTTATCTGGCCGGGCGCACGCTTTGACTTGATGGCGGCCGCATTTACATATTTTGCCCTCGAGCGCGCACTCGTAGGTGCCGCCGGGGTGAGCACAGCAGCCTTTTGCCTCGGAGTCGCTTGCAAAGAGACCGCATATGCGTATCCGCTGTTGCTTGCGGCACTGTTCTTGCTTCGTCGACCTCTCCGCTTGCCTTTGCCGAAGCAAAAATGGTTTGCGGTCTTGTCTGTGGCGTTGGCGGCCACTATCTTACTCGTGCTCATCCGTATCGCTATCTACGGAAATCTTGGCGGGTACCCAGAAGCCGCCGCCGGCGCAAATGTGAATTTTGTATTAAGCACGAAGACGTTCACGTCCATTGCCACCCGGCTTCCAGCCGCTTTGTTTCTCATCAACACGGGCGCAGGACTACCTGTTTGGCTTCGGGCAACGCTGATCGCCTACGTTGCATTCCTGTCCGTCATTTTCTTCAGCAATATCAGCGCCGGAAAACGAACTCTTTTTCTCCTGCTTCCGTTTCTTGCGGTCATCCCAATGCTCAACATGTTCGGCTGGATGACGCAGTTCGCTCAGCAGGGCAGGTATCTCTATCATCCGGTGATCTGGATCGTTTTTGTTATCATAGCCGGGATTCCGCCTTCGGGGTTCGGTAGGATCCTGGTTGCAGCCTGGGTGGCGATAATGATGAGCGCCGCTCTGTTCAACACGCTGGCCTACGTAAAGATGATCCACGCTGTGGATGTTGCGGTTGCCGAAGCAGGGGCCGCGTGCAAGAGAGCAAATTGCTGCCAAACTCTTTACTTGGTTAATCTGTCAAGTGATCGCTATGGAGCATTCTACTTTGGCTACCAAGTAGCTCACGATTTACGAACGGCTTTGCCTGGGGTGTCCGTCGTTTCCACAGGCGCGCTACCGCCTGAGTCTTCCTGCAGCGTGAGCTTGCGCTGGACCGCGGAGAATGCTTGGGCGAGACTTACCAAATTCTAAGTTCGATCCGAACGTAGCGAAAAGGAGCGAAAAGGGGCCAGACGAGGCCAGACGCGTTTTCCGCAGCGGGCGCGCCGGCCGGATTACGCCCGCTTGGCTTCTCGGCGGATTCCTTCAGCGATCCACATCCGGAGTTGGGTTTGCTTGCCTACCGACTTCGCGGCGGCTATGTGCTTCGCAGCGGCGATCTGCTCGGGAGCCAAGCGAAGAGAAATCGGAGACTTGGCCCGGGCGTGACGGTCGCGGATCTTCCAGGCCAGCGCGGGAGACGGTTTGGCTTGCGGGGCAGCGTACCGCGTGTGGCAAGACGCCGGCCGGCGTAAGCCATTGAATCTATTTGCCGTTGAGATTATCTGCGGCTTAAGCCAGATACACGACAATGTAGTTTGAGGACGACTGCATCCATCGCGTCACAACATGAGGCTTGTTTTCGTGCGGCAAACAGCCGTACAATTCTCACAGGGGGGATTTTAGAGATGGCTGCGCTGGTCCCGATGGAACCGACGGCCCCATCCGCTGCCAAAGCGGAGCGGCTGGAGGCTCGCATCACGGCACCGCTGAAGGAGACTCTACAACGCGCGGCTGACCTGGAGGGCCGTAGCCTCACGGACTTCGTCGTAAGCGCGGCTCATGATACCGCCAAGCGGGTCATTCAGGAGCATGGAATCCTGTTCTTGACAGCGAATGACAGCAAGGTGTTCGTCAACGCTCTTTTGAACCCACCGGCCCCTAATGAGAAATTGCGCAGGGCGGCGCGTCGCTTCAAGCAGAAGCACGCCTGATCGGCTATTCTGGACGTTTGAAAGACAGAGTCCCTGGACGTTCCGTCGAGGCCCTCGATATCAAGTGCCACGTGCGCGACGACTTCTCATGCGGAGTCGAATCACTCGACGCGTATCTTCATTCGCGCGCAAGGCAAGACAGAGAGAGATACACCGCCGCGGTATTCGTATTGGCGGAGGGGCCCAGGGTCATCGGCTACTACACCCTGTCCTCTTACACCATCAATCCGGGCGAGCTGCCAGTTGAGTTGGTACGCAAGTTACCGCGCTATCCCAACCTGCCCGCGACACTATTAGGCCGTCTTGCCGTCGATGCGAGATACCACAAACAAGGTTTTGGTGAAGAGCTTCTCCTTGACGCACTGAAACGCTCCTTAAACAGCACCTCCGAAGTCGGCTCGCTAGCGGTGGTTGTGGAGGCGGAGAATGAAACCGCGGTTGAGTTTTATCGGTCTTACGGGTTCATCCAATTTCCTAACCACCCCGACAAGCTCTTTCTGCCGATGCAAACGATTCGGCGCATGCTAGGCTAAGGGGAAAGTCAGAGCATGCCCTACCTACGCGCGCGTGTCGCCGCGAGCTCCGCACTATGTGTGGAGGATCACGTCGCCTAGCGGCCCCATGCCACCACGGAAGGCAAGGCGCGGACCGGCGGGAATTAAAAGGGGAGCAAAAAAACTGGAATGCACTGCACGCCGACCCGGCATTTCTCCCTTACCGAAGTGCGGCGGTGCCTCTGATCGAAAAAGTGAATGGAGCGTTTCACGTGGACGAAGTGTTCATGCATCCGACGGACTTCTCCGCAATAAAGTAGAAATGCTGGTTGGCGAGACGCTTCATGATACTCGATCCCGCAAAATTGGCGAGGTGATAACGGATTCGGATCGAGGTGCGGAGATTGCGCGGTGCGCGCTTTCACTTGGGCAGGAAAGTGGAAACACGCAGCCCGTCACCGTTCAGCTTACACTGGGTGCTACGTGCGTGGCGCAGACGACCGAAGGCGGCCGTCCGCACCGCGCAGCCCTCCGATCAAGCCTTCCGGCGTGAGTGCCCGGCCAACCGCCAAACAGCCAGGACGCCCACCAAGGCTCCCAACAGTGCCGCCGAATTTGGTTCGGGAGAGCTGGAAAGCGGAGCCCCGAGGGGACTGTTGAACTCGATGCTGTAGGGAGGGTCGTCCGTGCTGTTCAGGTCGGTCAACTGCAGCTCGTAATTACCCGCAGCCTGGTACCCAAAATCGAACGTGGAAGAGGTGGTTGAAGAACCGAGCACCGTCGTACTGCCCACCAGATCCCCGGAAGCGTCGTAGAGAGCCAGTCCCATGCCACTCTGAAAACCGCCGCCGCTCGAGCCGTTCCCCCAAACCAGATCCGTCAGAGCGGCACCGCTCAGGTCGCCGGAAGCGGTCCAGTCGAACGCATACGTATCGACGGAATGACCCGCGGACGGATCGAGACTTCCGGAAATCCCCAGGTACGAACCGTTCAGCGATTGCGTACCGCCGCTGCCGGTACCCTGAAAATCGCCGCTGAACTGGGCATTCATATCGAGCGTGGCGCTATCGTTTGTATACAGGTTCATATTTTCGATCAGCGCTGCGATTACATCCCCGGTCTGCACCGGCACGCCGCCCAGCGACGTCACCTGCCGCAACGGTATGCAATTTGCCGTTCCATAATCAACGAAACCGCTGCAGGAGCCACTGCCCGAAATCGTGCCGGTGGCAATTTCCGTCGCCCCAGACCGGGTATTGACGTTGGGTGGATTGACCGGGGGAGTCACTTGCGCGAACACGCTGGCCGGAAAGTAATACAACCAGACGTCGTCGGTACTTTGTGTCGCCATAGCGCCACCGGACAGAGTGACGCTGCCATTCCCCGGACTAGTCCAGAGAATCATGCCCCAGCTCGTATAATTCGGCGCGTTCTGGCCTCCCGCGCTCGAACTCGCCAGGTTCAGCGCGTCGCCGAAGGCCGACGCCGCCATCAGCACACCAACAAAAAAGATAATGAGAACTTTTTTCATCGGTTCCTTCCTCTCCCGCCATGCGGGATCACCGGAATCTTAAGCTGCCACACGCAGCCGGACAAGCATCTGTGGGTGCACACCTGTTGTAACGCAGTCGAATGAAGGGCTTACGAACCGCCATAGTTAACGTCCAATGGCCGTGGACGGACGGCGGAAATGTGCGACAATACCTTCGAATATCGGGCATTCATGTCCATTTTTCGTGCCAGGAACAAAGCGGGGCCCGGTGCTTCGGTTTCTCCCGAATCGGTGAAGTCCGAACTCGCGCGGGTTCTACGATCCTCCACCTTCGCGGCTGCGGAGCGCCACCGGCGGTTTCTGCGATTCGTTGTTGAAGAGACCATCGTCGGCCGCAGGGAAGGCATCAAGGAGGCGGTCCTGGCCTTGGAAGTCTTCGACCGCGGCGCTCTGTTTGATCCACGCACGGATTCGGTGGTCCGCTCGGAAGCCCGCAACCTCCGCGCCCGGCTGAACGAATACTACCTGGGTGAAGGCCGCGCCGATCCCGTTGTCATCGAGTTGCCCAAGGGCACTTACGCGCCGCTCTTCCATGCCGCAGTCGCCTCCGCGGCATCCTCTCCCGGGCGCCGCGTTCCGAGGTGGCTCTTTGCCGCAGTCGGCGTCCTGGTGACGGTCATCGTCCTCGGTTCCGCATGGTGGCTCCTGCGCTCGCGTGCAGCCTGGCAGCCGTCCGCGGTGCCGCCGGCCCTGGCCGTGTTGCCCTTTTTGAACCTCTCGGGCGGTGCCGGCAGCGATTATGTGGCGGATGGCTTCGTCGAGGATCTGACGACACAACTCGCCCTCCACCCCGGCCTGCGCGTCGCGGCGCGAACGTCCGCCTTCCAGTTCCGCGGCAAGAACGAGGACGTCCGCCAGATCGGCCGGCAACTCGGTGTTTCCGCCGTCCTGGAAGGCAGCCTGCGCAATGAGGGCGCCCATCTGCGGATCACTGCCCAGTTGATCAGCGCCGCCACCGGATATCATCTGTGGTCGGGCAGCTTCGCTTGCGACTTGCACGGTGTGCAGGACGCGGAGCGTGACATCGAAACGGCCGTGGCCGGCTCCTTGGGCGTGCGGCAAGCGGTCCGGCCCAATCCTCCTCACGCTCCACCAGTGGCCGCCCGCGACGCCTATTGGCAGGGACGATATGTCTTTTCCGACTGGCGCCGCCGCGGTGACGCCGAGCGGTATCTGGAGCAGGCGGTAGTGGCTGACGGGCAATGGGCGGATGCCTGGGCCGCACTGGCTGCGCTGCACGCCACGATGGCCTTTCACTCCGAAGGTCCCGTCGAGCAGGAAGCCGCGAAAGCCAGGCAGGAGGCAGGCAGAGCGCTTCAACTCGATGAGACCAATCCGGAGGCGCACACCGCGCTCGCAATCCTCAGCTATGCCTACGACCGCGACTGGGTGGCGGCCGAGCGGTCTTTCCGGCGCGCCATCGACCTCGACCCTAGCTACGCGTGGGCGCACAAAAGCTATGCCGTGGCCTTGACCTGCCACGCCCGCTTCGACGATTCGCTGGAGCAGATCCGGCTGGCGCAAGTCCTCGATCCGGTTTCGGTCCTGTCGGGCAATGATCTGGCTGCCATTCTGTATAACGCCCGGCGCTACGGCAAAGCGATCGACACTGCACGGCGCCACCTGGCGATGGACCCGCGGTATTTTCCCGCGCACAGCCTGATCGGATTGAGCCAGGCAGCCAAAGGTAACCTTGCCGACGCCATCTCCGAGTTGGAGAAAGCTGCCGACCAGGGCAAGCAATATCCGGAACTGGTCGGCTCGCTGGGCAACGTGTTGGCGCGCGCCGGGCGGGTCGCCGAGGCCAACGCGGTGCTGGATCACATCCGCAAGGACTACCCGGACGCCGGCGCGGTGGCGGTCTCGCTCTCGCTCGTCCATATCGGGTTAGGCGAGAAGACGCAGGCGCTGGCGGAATTGCGTAAGGCGGTGGGCCTCCATGCCACCGGGGCGAACTTCATCGGCGTGGAGCCCATTTTCGATCCCCTGCGCGCCGACCCAGCTTTCCAGGCGCTGTGTGCGGAGTTCGGCCTGCCGAATCACGGACCTTCTCAATAGCTGTCTGCGGTCGAGAGGGGGAAACCCGGGAGCAAGGCGGGTCGGGAGCAAGGCGGGTCAGACGGAACGTTCACGGTGTTCACGCCACGTATTGAGGAGCACTTCGGACTGCTGGGGAACGAGATGCAGCGCCACTGGAAGCAAGGCACGGACCGCTGGGAATTAAAGGGGTTTAATGGTCCAATACCACCAGAAGTGGCCGAAAAGAGCCAACAACCGCGAGGCGGTTTCGAGCGTCCAATTGAGTGAAGGCCAGGAGCGGCGGGGCTGGCGGCGACGCCGGCTGTGAGCGGCTCATGGCAGGGAGGTGGCAAGATGGAACGCGGCTCGGTGCGACAGTGGTTTCGGCAGGCGGTGTCGGTGGCCTGCGTTTTGGCGATGACGGGGTTTGGAACGGTTGCGCTGGCGCAAGGGCCGGCGACAGCTCCGCCTCCGGGTCAGGCCCAGGCTCCGGCCAATGCGCCGGCTTTGGCCCCTCAGCAACTGGAGAACCTGGTTTCGCCGATCGCGCTCTATCCGGATCCGCTGCTGGGACAGGTGCTGGCTGCCTCGACATATCCGGTCGAGCTGGTGGAGGCGCAACAGTGGCTGCAATCCCATAGCGACCTGCAAGGCCAGCAGTTGATGGATGCGGCGCGGCAACAGAATTGGGATGCCAGCGTGCAAGCGATGGTGGCCCTGCCGGATGTGCTGGCGAAGCTGACGCAGGACATCCACTGGACGACCGATCTGGGCAACGCCTTCCTGGCGCAACAGGCCGAAGTGATGCACGCCGTGCAGCGCCTGCGGTCGCGCGCGCAGGCGAACGGCAAACTGCGGTCCACGCCGCAGGAGACGGTGACCACCGAGAACCAGGGCGATCAGGCGGCAATCGAAATTCAGCCGGCCGATCCGCAGGTGGTTTACGTCCCGACCTATGACCCTGCTTACGTTTGGGGACCTCCGACGTGGGGATACTATCCGCCGCTGTTTTATCCGAGCTTCGGATTTGGGTTCTGGCCGGGAATCGACATCGGACTGTGCTTCGGCGGCTGGGGTGGCTGGGATTGGGGCGGATGGGGCTGGGGTCCGAACTGGTTCGGCGGCGGGCTGTTCATCAACGCCGGCTTTTTCAATCGCTATGGATTCCACGGTTACGGCTTTGGCGGCGGATTTGCAGGGAGAACGGCGTGGATGCACGATGCCGGTCATCGGATGGGTGTAGCCTATCCGAATGGCCGGCTCAACAGCCGGTACGGCGCGGCTTCGCAAGCTTCTCGCATGGCTGCCGGGCGGAGCGGAAACTGGCAGAGGTTCGGTGCGAGTGGCGCGGGGACTGGGAGCTCGTTCCGCAACGGCTCGGCTCAGGCAGGCGCGCGAAGCGTCCAGGGCGCGCTAGGCTCTGCGGGCTGGCAGCACTTCCAGGGACGGCAGAGTTATCAAAGCTACCGGGGCTCGGCGCAAGGCTATCGGGGCTCGACGCAAAGCTATCGGGCTCCCGCGCAGCGCTCGTTTCAGTCAGCGCCTCGTATGTCGGCTCCCAGCGTCCGGAGTGGTGGTGTGGGCGTCCGAAGCTATGGAGGCGGTTCGCGCAGCTTTAGTGGCGGTTCCCGCAGCTCCGGCGGCGGCTCGCACAGCTCCGGCGGCGGTGGCCACAGCGGCGGCGGCCACGGTGGCAGAAGGTAGCTGCCGCAAGTGGTTGGCGTCAGAGGGGTCGAGCGACCGCTCCCTGACGGGGTGCCCTCCGGGCCCGGCTCCGGTGCATTCAAGCGCGCCAAGGCGCATGAAACGCAAACGGAGCCGCGACCATAGGGAGTGACCATGGGCCTGCGGCCCTCCCAAGCGGATGAAACCGAGCACCGTGGCGCGGGCCGTCCGGCCTGCTGAGCCGAGAGTCATCTCGGCTTTTCTTCCCGCCGCGCGGGCGTGTTTTTCAACGGAGCGGTCCCTGTCGATTTCACACTACGCCGCGGCGAAGAAGCTCAGCGCGTTGTCGCCCTGTTTCACTACGCGGGTGCGGCGCAGCGTGCCGAAAGCCTCGGACAACGCCAGGCGGATGGAATGCTGCGCGATGACGAGCGGGGGCGGCGTGGATCCGAGAAGGTCGAGCGCGGCGAGCAATTCGCGCTCGAGGGTGTAGGGCGGGTCCAGAAACACGATAGCTGCGGAGAAGCGCGAGATGGACAGCAACGCGGGGCCGGCGATCACCGAAGAGCGCGCTTCCAAGTCGAGCGAAGCCAGATTCTGGCGCAACACCTGGAGGGCGGTGCGGCTGCGTTCCAGGAACCAGGCGTGGGCCGCGCCGCGGCTGAGCGCTTCGATGCCGACGGCGCCGGTTCCGGCGTAAGCGTCGAGGAAGGTCGCGCCACGGATGCGCGGCGACAGAATGTCGAACAGCGTCTCGCGCAGGCGGTCGGACGTGGGGCGGGTCGCGTCGCCGGGAATGCCAGCGATACGGCGCGAACGGAGATCTCCGGCGATGACGCGCATCAACCCACCGTCACCAGGCCGTACCGCCGCTGCCAATGGTCGCGGATGTAGGCCACGGCGCGGCGCAGGTCTTCTTCGGCGGGCGGACGGGCGACGAAATCGACCGCCTCGCGCCGTGCGATTTCCAGAATCTCCGCATCGCGCAAAATGTTGGCCACGCGCAGCGCGGGCAGCCCGGATTGTTTGGTGCCGAAGAACTCGCCCGGCCCGCGCAACTTCAGATCGATCTCGGAAATGTGGAAGCCGTCGGTGGAATCGACCAGCGTGCGTATGCGTTCGCGCGCGGCGTCGTTCATCTTCTCCGTCACCAAAATGCAGTAGCTTTGCGCCGCACCACGGCCGACGCGCCCGCGAAGCTGGTGGAGCTGCGCCAGGCCGAAGCGCTCGGCCTGCTCCACCACCATCACGCTCGCGTTGGGCACGTCCATACCGACTTCGATCACCGTGGTCGAAACCAGGATCTGGATGCGGCCTTCCTTGAAGCGCTGCATCACGTCTTCTTTTTCGTCACCGCTCAGGCGGCCGTGCATCAGGCCCACGGCGAGATCGGGGAAGACCTCGCGCGACAGGTGCTCGTACATCTGCTGCGCGGCCTTCATGGCCTGCGTCTCGGATTCTTCGATCACGGGATAAACCACGTAAGCCTGGCGGCCCTCGGCGATCTGACGCTTGAGGAAGCTGTAAACCTGCTCGACGCGGTCGGCGGTCGCGTGCTTGGTGATGATGGGCTTGCGGCCGGGCGGCAGCTCATCGATCACCGAGACGTCCAGGTCGCCATAGAGCGTCATGGCGAGGGTGCGCGGAATCGGCGTGGCGGTCATCACCAGCACGTCCGGTTGCGCGCCTTTTTGCACGAGCTGGAGCCGTTGCAGCACGCCGAAACGGTGTTGCTCATCGATGATGGCGAGGCCCAGGCGGTGGAACTCGACGTCCTTTTCGAGCAGCGCGTGGGTGCCCACCACCACCTGCGCGAGGCCGGCCGAGACCAGTTGCTTCAACTTGTCCTTCTCGCGGCTGGTGAACGACCCCGTAAGCAGCGCGGTCGTGTACCCCAGTGGGGAGAGAATCTGGCGAAAGTAAAACCCGTGCTGCGCGGCGAGGATTTCGGTGGGCGCCAGCACGGCCACCTGGTAGCCGTTTTCGATGGCGATCACCGCGGCCTCGGCCGCCACGATGGTCTTGCCGCTGCCCACATCGCCTTCGAGCAGACGGTTCATGGGATGCGGCTGGCGCATATCGGCGGCGATCTCCGCTATCACCCGCTTCTGCGCGCCGGTGGGTTTGAACGGCAGCATCCGTTTGACGCGCTCGCGCACGCGTTCGTCGATCTCGAAGGCGATGCCGGTGACCGTGCGCGCTTTGGAGCGCTTCAGCGCCACGCCGCACTCCAGCCAGAAGAACTCTTCGAAGATCAAGCGGAACTGCGCGGGCGAACGGAAGGCGTTGAGCAGACGCAGGTCGGAATCGGGCGGCGGGAAATGCACGTTTCGGATGGCGGTCGCGCGGTCGGGCAGCTTGAAGCGGGCGCGCAGATGCTCGGGCAGCGGGTCGTCGAGGGACGGGAGCGTCTCGATAATACGATGCATGAGGACCCGCAACAGCCGGGTGGTGAGCTTGGAAACCGCTTCGTAGATGGGCACCAGGCGGCCCACGTGGAGCGTGGAGTCTCCCTCGTCGTCACCGGAGAGGATTTCAAATTCCGGGTGCAGCATGGTGAGTTCGCCGGAGTAAGTGTCGAACTCGACCTTGCCGAACAGCGCCACCTTCAGCCCCGCGCCCAGCACCTTCGCCAGGTAACCGCCGTGGAACCATTTGCCCACCAGGACGGCGCGGGAGGCGTCGCTGAAGCGGGCTTCGAACATGCCCAGGTTGCGGCGGCGGAAGCCGGAGAGTTTGGCGGAACTCACGCTGGCGATCACGGTGGCCATCTCGCCCGGCGCCAGTTGGGCGATGGTCTTCATGTTGCTGCGGTCTTCGTAGCGGAACGGAACGTAGCCGAGCAGGTCTTCGACGGTAGAGAGACCCTTGGCTTCGAGCAGCGCGGCGCGCGCCGGACCGATGCCTTTGACGTAGGTGAGTGGGGTAGCGAGATCCATGCGGGTCTCGAACACAAGTGTACACTGCCGAGGGTGGAAGCCGGCGGGTGGGGCAGGCGCTTTCGCCTGCCAACCGAAAGTCGGCCCCTCAGGAGAGGCCGGGCCATGCACGGCGATACATACGGGGTTGGCAGGCGGAAGCGCCTGCCCCACTTTGCCTGGTCTCCGGTACACTGGGAGGTTCATGTCCAGATTGCTGGAGGGCAGGCTTGCCCTCGTCACCGGAATCGCCAACAGATGGAGCCTGGCTCACGCGATTGCGCAGGCGTTCGCGCGCGAAGGGGCCACGCAGGTGCTCACCTATCTCGGCGAGCGGCAGAAGGCGAAGATCGACGAACTGGCGCCGGATCTCAACGTGGCGCTGATTCAGCCTTGCGACGTCACCAAAGACGAAGAGCTGGCCAGCCTCACGGATGCGCTGGCCGCCCTGAAGCGGCCGCTCCATGCGGTGGTGCACAGCCTGGCCTTCGCCAATCCCGAGGACCTGACGCGGCCGTTCTTCGAGACCAGCCGGGCGGGCTTTCTGCTGGCCCAGGACGTGAGCGCCTATTCGCTGGTGGCGCTGGCGCGAGCCGTGATGCCGGCGATGGCCGAGGGCGGCTCGATATCCACACTTACCTACCTCGGTTCGCAGCGGGTTGTGCCGAACTACAATGTAATGGGCGTGGCCAAGGCGTCGCTGGAAGCTGCCATGCGATATCTGGCGAGCGAATTGGGTGAGCGCAACATTCGCGTGAACGCCATTTCGGCCGGGCCGGTGAAGACGGCCTCGGCGCGGGGGATCAAGGGATTTTCCGGTATTCTGGACGCCGCCGCGCGCAACCCGCTGCGGCGCAATACGGATCCGGCGGAAGTGGCCGACGCCGCCGTCTTTCTGGCCAGCGCGCTCGGGCGCGGCGTCACCGGCAACGTGCTGTTCGTCGATTCGGGAATGCAGATCATGGGGTTCTAAATGAAAGTCGAAGTGGTTCTCACCGAAGCCGACCTCGCGCAGGAGTTCACCGACGCTTTCGAAGCGCGCGATCTGCCCGAGAAGTTCTTCTACTGGTTCCCGCGCTCGGCGGCGGATTGGACCGCGCTGGCGGCCGAGCCGGACCTTTACGGCGGCCTGACGGCGACCTGGAAGGAACTGGGATCGAGCGCCTTCGAACTGGCGTCGCATCTCCACGGACGCGTGCCGGTGATCAGCTTCGGCGCCGGAGATGGCGCGCGCGACGCCCTGCTGCTGGGGGCTTTGAAGGATTCCGGCTGCGAGTGCCTTTACTTCCCGGTGGACTCGAGCCAGGGCCTGCTGGAACTGGCGTCAGCCAGGGCCGAGGACAACGACATCGAAACCACCTGCATCAAGGCCGATATTTCGAGCCCCGTGCACCTGGTCTACGCCGCCGACGCAGCCGATCCGCCCCGCTTGTTCGTGCTCTCCGGCAATACTGTCAGCTCACTCGACCCCCTGGCCGAAATCCGCTACGTGGCGCAGTGCATGAAGCCCGGAGACCGGTTGATCATCGACGGCGAGATTTTCCACGCGGAGCAGACCATGGAACGGAACACGCGGCCCATGGTGCGCAACTTCCTCTGGGCGGTGCTCGAGAGCGTGGGCATCCAGCAGGCGAACGGCGAACTTCGATTCAACCAGAAACACGACGAGCGCCACGAGGGCCTGCACCTGATCACGCGCTATTTCCGCGCCGAAACCGACCTTTCCGCCACGGTGGTAAGCCAGAATATCGAGCTCCAGCGCGGGGAACGCATCGGGCTCAACTTCCAGTATGCCTACAGTCCGGATGCCTTCCGCTGGCTGCTCACCGAACACGGTGGGCTGGATCTGGTGCGCGTACACCTGTCGCCGGACGGCCGATTCCTGACTGCGATCTGCAAGAAATAGGGAAGCCGCGGCCGCGTGGAAAAATTCCCGGCTCGGCCAGCGATTTGCGGTCGAGCCGGTTATTAGAATGCCCATCTCGACGCGTGAGAGGGTGCATTCACAGGCTAGCCGTACGGGGGGTAACAAACAAGACTAAGTTCCGATATAGGACCTCCATAACAATCGATATGAGCATAAGCTGAGTTATGGACCCCATTAGCCGGGGCACGATTAAACGTTTACTTAGACCAACTAAACGTTTACTTAAACCAGACAGAACGGTGTGAGTAGTGGTTCACCGTTCGGGAGAAGATTGAAGAAATGCGCCCGCCAGCGGGCGTTGGCAAGCTAAAGCGTGCCCTACCCGCCGCCAAGAGTCCGCTCGAACAGATCCAGAATGCGCTTGTATTCGTCGGCCCAACTGCTCGGCTCGGTGAAAGAGTGGTTTTCCACGGGATAGACGGCGAGTTGCCAGTTCTCTTTGCGCAGCTCGATGAGGCGCTGGACCAGGCGCACGGTGTCGTTAAACTCAACGTTGGAATCCACCATGCCGTGGCAGATGAGCAGCGCGCCCTTCAGTCCCTCCGCGAAGAAGATAGGCGAAGAGCGCCGGTACGCTGGCGCGTCGCTCTGCGGCAGGTTCAGGATGTCCGAAGTGTAGACGTGATTGTACAGCGCCCAATCGGAGACCGGCCGCAGCGCAGCGCCGGCGGCGAAGGTGTCGCCCTGGGTAAACATCGCCATCAGGGTGAGGAAGCCGCCATAGCTGCCGCCCCACAGGCCGATTTTCGCGGGGTTGGCGCCGTGCCGCGCCACCAGGTAACGGGCGGCGTCGGTGATGTCGTCCAGGTCCTTGCCGCCCATATGCTCGTAGACCGCGGTGCGCCAGTCGCGGCCGTAGCCGGCCGAGCCGCGGTAATCGACGTCGATGACGATGAAACCGCGTTCCATCAGCAGGTGGTCGAACAGATACTCGCGATAATAGTTGGCGCTCCACCAGCGGTCTACGTTTTGCAGGTATCCGGCGCCGTGCACGAACACCACGCCGGGACCGCCCTTGCGAAAGTGGGCCGGCTTGAACACGCGCG
The DNA here is from genome assembly GCA_036404395.1 of Bryobacteraceae bacterium. Taxonomy (GTDB): domain Bacteria; phylum Acidobacteriota; class Terriglobia; order Bryobacterales; family Bryobacteraceae; genus Bog-375. The sequence continues at coordinate 14,424 of DASWZP010000350.1, forward strand.
CCGGCACCTGGACGCCATCGCGCGCGGTGAAGGTGAGGATCGGCGCATCGAGCCATGGATACGCGGCGAAATCGGGCGCGGGTGACGTGGTGAGGCGCCGCGGTTCGGCACGCACCCGGTTTTCCTGCACGTAGAGCTCGGGCGGCTGATTGGTGTAAGAGTAGACATCGCCGATCCAGCGCTCGTCGGGCGAAAGCGTGGTGGTGTGCTTGCCGGGTGGGCCGGTGAGCCGCGTGAGTGCGCCGCCTTCGCCGTTCATCTCATAAAGATGATTTTCGTAAGGAGAATCCTCGCTCGCGGTGATGTAGAAATGCGATTTGTCGCGCGACTGCCGCACGGCCAGCACTTCCCAATTGCCGGACGTCAAAGCGCGCGGCTCGCCGCCATCCCAGGCCACTGCGTAAAGGTGCGAATAGCCGGTGCGCTCGGACTGGAAATAGACTTCGCGGCCGTTCTTCATCCACCCCAGCGTAAATGCGCCGGGACCGCCGATCCAGGCGTCGTCATGGTCGTGCGCCAGTACGCGCGTCTTGCCAGTGGCAGGATCCAGGGCGAAGATCCAGCGGTCCTTGTTGTCGGCGGAGCGGCCCAACAGCGCGGCCTTGGAACCGTCCTCGCTCCAGACCGGCATCGCCAGCTCAAGCTCGCGTTCCGGCGGCTCGGCGGCGTGCGGGCCGCGCCCTCCCTGCTCTGCGTTGGGGGCTGGCGGCGCGGGCTGAGACGCGGCCGGCGCGGCATACTGACCGTGATCCACCCATTTCATCTCGCCCGACGCGGCATCGAACACCGCCAGGCGCGTGCGCGCTTGCGTGTCGCCCACGTTGGAGCGGCCGCTCGTGTCTTCGGTATAAGCGGTGTCGGTGATCCATTGGGGAACCGTGGTGTTTCTGGCGGCGGCCGAATCCACCACGCTGGCGATTACGTACTTCTCGCCGGGCGAAAGCTGCAACTCCTCCACCGACTGGCGCGCCTGGAGCGTGAATGGCTTGCGCGGGTGTTCCCGCTTGCGTTTGGCTTCGGCCTCCTCGCGCCGCGCCGCGCGCTCGCGGACCGTTTCGAAGAGTTCTTTCTGCTCCTTCTTCAGGCTCTCCTGGCTGGCGCTGGCGGGCTTCTGGTCGGCGGTAGGCTCGGGCGGCGGAGCGGGGCCGCGGCCACCGCGTCCGCCGAATCCACCTGTGAAGCCAGTTGGCGCCGCCGGCTGGGGTGCCCCGGCGGCGCGAATATCAGTCACCTGCTCGAGGTAGCCGGTGTCGAGCGACATGACATAAAGGTTGCCGCCGCGCGTGAAGTAGATGCGCTTGCCATCGGGCAGGAAATGCGGGTCAGTCTCGGTTTCAGTGGTGTCGGTGATCTGGCGGACCTGGCCGTTGGCCGAGTCATAAAGGAAAAGGTCGCCATCGCGCGAAAAAACCGTGAGCCGCTGGTCGCGCGAAATGTCGCCATAGACCGGCGGCGCTTGTTTCGCTTCCGCATCGCTGAGCTTGCGCGGAGGCGATCCGTCGCGCCCCACCACATACGTATCGAGCGGCGCATCCTGCTTGTCGCCGGCCTGCTTCCACTGGAAGAAGATGCGTTGGCTGTCATACGACCAGCGGATCTGCGCCGGCTCATAGCCCACCAGCGCGGGGCCGCGCATGATGTTGTCCACCGTAAGCGAGAACTTCTCCGCGGTGCGGGCCTGGAAAATGAACAATGCCAGCGCGAGCGGGATGATGGCTTTTCGGATCAAGACAGCATCATATCGCAACCGGCCGTATGGATTGGCATCGGCAAGCTGAAGCATGCCCTACCAGCACGGTGCGGGATGTCGCATACTGGGATTGGCGGCCGCGCCATGGCGAAGCCTTCCATTTCCCCGGATACCGAGATCGTTGAGCAGCGCCGTCTGGTGCCGCTCTATCGCGTCGTCCTGCTCGACGACAACGACCACACCTACGATTACGTCATCGAGATGTTGCAGAAGATTTTCATCTTCAGCGTGGAACAGGCCTACCATCACGCCGAGGAAGTGGACCGCGCCGGCCGCACGGCATTGATCACCTGCGAATTGCCAGAAGCCGAATTCGCGCGCGACCAGATCCAATCCTATGGCCGGGATGCGCGCCTGCCGCGCTCGCAAGGCTCGATGTCGGCCGTGGTCGAACCGGCCGGCTGATGAGTGGCAACCGCTCCCTGACGATCGCGGCTCCGAACGGAGCCACTCGCCGTGAGCGAGCAATCGACGGCGTTTTTCAACGAGCTTCTAACTAAAAAGGAGCCGTGGCCGCAGCCGAAGTGCCTTGCGAGTTGGTAAGCGCAACCGACACGGATGCGAGCGGGTTCGTGCCGTTCTGGATGGTGAACGGGATTTCGAGCGAAAACATGCTGCCGAACGGAGCCGACGCGGCACTCTGATACCACGTAGTGAAGATTGAGCCCAACGATATCGGCGGTGCACTGTTGCTAGCGAGCGTGACGCCGGACGTGGGCGTGAACGTAATCGCCGCGGAGACCATATCGCGCGTGGTGGAGTAACCTACCAGTACGAGGTTGAAGCCTCCGCTGGTGGGGGTGACGGCCGCGCTGGTGATCACGGGTGCGCTCTTGGCTATCGTCAGAACCTGGGTAGGCGCCGGCGTCGGGGTGATATCGACGCCCGCCGCCGTCAACGTCAAGGTGAGGGTGATGGTGCCGGCAACCGTGCCGGTTTGCACGCTGGGAGCGCTGGGGGTGAATTGCGCCTGGCTGGTGCCCGCCGGAATCTGGAATGTGACCGTGCGGCCGCCGGTGGTGAACTGCACGCTGGGGTCATCCGGACCGGAGTCCGGCGTGAATGTCAGGGTGATGGTGCCCTGAATGGCTATCGGATACGTGCTGCCGGCGCTCACGCCCAGAGCTGGCTGGGTGGCCGGTGCGGGCGTATTCGGAAGACCCGTAATTGTCAAGGGCGGCGCCGGGGCGACTCCCACCGCGATGGTGAACGACTGCGTTGCGGTGACTGGCTGGCCGGTCTCCGTGCTGGTGACCTGCACAGCGAAGGTGGATGCCCCCACTGCGGTTGGCGTGCCCGACAGGATTCCACCGGCGGACAACGTCACGTCGGCCGGCAGAGTCCCGGAGGCCAGCGAGAATGTGTAAGTTCCCGTCCCATATCCGCCGGAGCCGGTGAGCGTCGCCGAATAGGGAACACCCACCGTACCGCTGCCCGGGCTGCCGGTGATGGTCAGGGCGACCGCCGAAACCACTAGCGTGAAAGACTGTGTTGCAGTGAGCGGCGGGATGTTGGCAACGGTGGCCAGAGTGCTGGTGACCTGCGCCGTGAAGGTGAATGTTCCCGCTCCGGTTGGTGTGCCCGACAGAATTCCGGCGGCAGATAGCGTAAGGCCGGTCGGCAGTGCACCGGAGATTAGCGAGAATGTGTACGTGCCGGTTCCATATCCACCCGTGGCGCCAAGCGTCGCCGAATAGGCAACGCCCGCCGTTCCCGCGCCTAAGGTGCCGGTAATAGCGAGGGAAGGAACCGCGGCGATCACAATGCTGAGCGCCTGGTTCGCCGTCTGCACGCCAATGGTGGGGACCTGGCTGGAGACCTGGACGGTGAAATTGAATGTCCCCGCAGCCGTCGGGGTCCCGCTGAGCACGCCCGCGGCGGAGAGGATCAGCCCGGGAGGCGGCGCGCCGGTCGCCACAGACCATGTGTAAGTAGAAGCGCCAGCGCCTCCGGTGGCTGTAAGCGTTTGGGAGTAAGTAGCGCCCACGCTACCCGAACTGGCGGTCTGCAGGGTGATCGCGAGAGCCGGATAGATCACCACCGTGTAAGACTGCGTTGCAGTGAGCGGCGCCAAGGTTACAGTGCCAGTGTAAGTGTTGCTGACCTGCACCGTGAAGGTGGATGTCCCCGCTGCCGTTGGCGTGCCCGATAGAGTTCCGCTGGCAGATAAGGTAATGCCGGCCGGCAGGGTCCCGGAAGCCAGCGAAAAGGCGTATGCCCCGGCTCCATATCCGCCGAAACCAGTGAGCGTCCCCGAATAGGGAACACCCACCGTGCCGCCGCTCAAGATACCGGCAATGCTGAGGGAGGGAGCCGTGGCGATCGCTACGGCAAACCCTTGGCTCGCCGTCTGCACGCCGCTATTGGGGCTCTGGCTGGAGACCTGGACCGAGAAAGTGAAAGTTCCCGCAGCCGTCGGTGTCCCGCTGAGCACGCCCGCGGCAGAGAGCGTCAGACCCGTTGGCGGCGTGCCGCTCGCCAGAGACCATGTGTAGGTCGAAGCGCCCGCGCCTCCGGTTGCCGCGAACGTCTGGGAGTAAGCGGCGCCCACACTCCCCCCACTGGCGGTCACCGTGGTAATCGTGAGGACCGGATAAACCGTTACCGTGAAAGACTGTGTTCCCGTAAGTGGCGGGAAGCCGGCGACAGCGCTGGGGTAAGCGTTGGTGACCTGCACGGTGAAGGTGAAAGTTCCCGCCGCCGTTGGCGATCCCGACAGAGTTCCAGCAGCAGACAATGTAAGGCCCGATGGCAGAGCCCCGGAGGCCAGCGAGAATGTGTAAGTGCCTGCTCCATATCCGCCGGAACCCGTGAGCGCGGCCGAATAGGGAGAACCCACCGTGCCGCTGCCCAAGCTGCCGGCAATGGTCAGTGAAGGAGTTGCGGCGATCACAACGGTGAACCACTGGCTTGCCGTCTGCGCACCGCCACCGGGGTATTGGCTAAGGACCTGGACGTAGATAGGAAAGTTGCCCGCAGCCGTTGGAGTTCCGCTGAGCACGCCCGCGGAAGACAGTGTCAGGCCGGGAGGCATCGTGCCGGCTGCCAAAGACCATGCGTAGGATGAAGCGCTTGCTCCTCCGGTTGCCGTGAACGTTTGCGAAAAAGAAACACCCACAGTCCCCGTGAGCGCCGTCAACGGGGCGATAGCGAGCGTCGGATAGATGACTACCGTGTAAGACTGTGTTGCGGTGAGCGCCGGAAGGGCAAAACCATTAACGATCGCGTCACTGGCGACCTGTGCCGTGAAGGTGAATGTCCCGGCTCCGGTTGGCGTGCCGGACAGAATTCCGCCAGCAGATAACGTCAGGCCGGGCGGCGGGGTTCCGGAAGCCACCGAGAATGCGTAAGAGCCGGCTCCATATCCGCCCGCAGCGCCAATCGCCGCCGAATAGGGGCTGCCGACTGCACCGTTGCCCATGCTGCCGGTAATAGTGGCGGGAGGAGCCGTGGTGATCACAGCGCTGAACGCCTGGGTTGCCGTCACGGTCCCGACGGTGGGGATCTGGCTGGAAACCTGGACGGAGAAAGGAAAGGTTCCCACCGTCGTCGGGGTTCCGCTGAGCACGCCGGCCGCAGAGAGTGTCAGGCCGGGAGGCGGCGTGGTGGTCGCCGACGACCATGTGTAGCTTGAAGCTCCAGCGCCTCCGGCCGCCGTGAACGTCTGCGAGTAAGCGGCACCCACAGACCCAGGATTCGCGCTCGCCGTTGTGATTGCGAGAACCGGAAAGATCACTACGGCGTAAGTTTGCGTTCCGGTGAGCGTGCCGACGCCATCCCCGCCGCTGGTGACCTCCAGCGTGAAGGTGAATGTTCCCACTGCCGTTGGTGTACCCGAGAGCGTCCCGGTTCCGCCGGCCCCGGTAATCGGGGTGCTGGTCAACGCGATGCCGGGTGGCAATGTCCCGGAGAGGAGCGAGAACGTGTAATAGTACCCGAGATTGCCGGCGTTTCCACCGGAGGATGTGAGCGTCTGTGTCGGGTAGACGGTGCCGAGAATCCCGTTGGGAAGGCTGGTGGGCGCGAGTGTCTGGGGAGTCGCATAGACCCACATCGCGAAATTCTGCGTTCCGGTGAGCACGTCGTTGCTGGAATCGGTGCTGGTGATCTGCACCGTGAAGCCGAAGGTGGTGTAGGGTGTCGCAATCGCCGCCGGCGTGCCCGACAGGGTACCGCCAGCGGAGAGATTAATGCCGGGCGGCAAAGTGCCATCGATTATCGAAAATGCGTAGGTGCCCGCTCCAAACCCGCCGGCAGGCGTGAGCGTCTGCGAGTATGCGGTGCCCACGATTCCCGATGTAAGAAGAAGGCCATTGGTGATCGACGGGTCGGCGTAAATCACTAAGGTGTAGGTCTCGGTTCCGGTGATCGGCAGGGGGTTGCCAACGACGGCGCTGACCACCTGCACTTCGAAGGTGAACGAACCCACTGCCGTCGGCACGCCAGACAAGTATTGGCAAGCTGGGCAATTAGCGTTAGCGACCAAGTTGATACCGGGCGGCAGCGTCCCGGAGGCCAGCGAGAATGTGTAAGTGCCACCCGCGCCATATCCGCCGGAGGCGGTGAGGTTCTGCAGATACAAGGCGGAGGTATTCCCGAACGGAAGAGTGGTGGGTGCAATTGTGACGGCCTGTCCCCAGAGCGCGACCCCGCACAGGCACAGGCAAACGGCAAAAAGAATCAGGCGTCTCATCGCCGCACCTCCGGACGTGCAGCCGCCTGGGCGGGCGGCGGCACGGCCACGATGCGCGGCGTGGCATTCGCGTCCAGAACCTGCACCGGACCGCCGGCAAGTTCCGTCAGGCGGAATGTAGCGGCACCCGCCAGCCGGAACAACCCCGTCGGAGTGCAGGCGCAATTGAGTGTTGCCGCCAGGCCGCCACTGCGATCGAGGATGAACACGGTTCCCGTGGCGACTGCGGCGAATATGCGCTGGCCGGTCGAATCGGTGTCCGCGGCAACCAGTTCCGAGATTCCATCGCTCGGCGAGGCGACCACCTGAGTAATTGCCGCGCCGGCCGGGTCGGTAACCTGGTATACGGTCGCGGCGAGAGTATCGGCGACCAGCGCTTGCTGACCTGCGTTGAAAAGCCGCACCGAAGAAACGCTGCGGAACGAGCCCACCAGGCTGGGCGCTGAACTTATCGGAACATAATACAGGGATACCGACTCCGCTTGGCCCGCAGCCATCAGCAAGAAGCTGCCAGTATCATCTACTGCCATGGCCGTGATCGGAAGCGGCAGGCTGGACACGTCGATTTCCCCGGCAACGGCCGGAGCGGCGGGCAGGCCGGTGAGAATCTGCACACGGCCGGCCGTGTAATAAAGGGCCGCTGCGCTTCCGCCCGGACTGAAGACCATGCTGTTCGGCGCGGCCTCGACACCGTCGAGCGAGGCCGTCACCCA
>DASWZP010000351.1:0-1788 GCA_036404395.1 Bryobacteraceae bacterium
CTTTCCGCCATTCCCGGCGTCAAAGTGGACAAGCATTCGACCGGCGGCGTTGGCGACAAGACCAGCCTGGTGGTGGCGCCTCTGGCCGCCGCCGCGGGTGTGGTGGTGCCGATGATGTCCGGGCGCGCGCTGGGCCACACCGGCGGCACGCTGGACAAGCTGGAATCGATTCCCGGCTTCCGCACCGACCTCTCGAGCGGCGAATTTCAACGCCAGCTCGCCGAGCTGGGCCTGTGTTTCATCGGGCAGACCGACCAGTTCGCGCCGGCCGACCGCAAGCTGTACGCGCTGCGCGACGTCACGGGCACGGTGGAATCGATTCCCCTGATTGCCTCTTCGATCATGTCGAAGAAACTGGCGGAGGGCGTGGATGCGCTGGTGCTCGACGTCAAGGTTGGCTCGGGCGCGTTCATGAAGAAGCAGGTGGATGCGCGTCGCCTCGCGCAGACCATGGTGGGCATCGCCCGCCCTATGGACAAGAAGGTCCAGGCGCTGATTACCGACATGAGCCAGCCGCTGGGCTATGCCGTCGGCAACGCACTCGAAGTGATGGAAGCGTCGCAAACGCTGCAAAACGCCGGCCCGGCCGACCTGACCAAGCTGTGCCTCGAGCTGGCCGCGCGCATGATCTTCCTCGGCAAGAAAGCGGCCACGCTGGAAGAAGCTCGCATGACCGCCGAAAGCCACCTGGTGGATGGCTCGGCGTACAAGAAGTTCAAGGACGTGGTGGCCGCGCAGGGCGGTAACCCGCAGTCGCTGGACAATTTCGTGCTGCTGCCCAACGCCACGGGTGCGCGCGAAATCGCTTCGCCGCGCGCCGGCTATGTGAGCTTGATCGACGCCGAGGATATCGGCATCGCCGCCAATATGATTGGCGCCGGCCGGGATAAGAAGGAGGACTCGATCGATCCCGCCGTCGGCATCATCCTCGAAGTCAAGGCTGGCGAGAAGGTGGAAGCCGGCAGCATCCTGTGCCGGCTGTATTACACTAAGGAAGATCGCGTGGAAGAAGCGGCCGAAAAAGTGGAGGATGCTTTCCACATCTCCGCGCAACGGCCCGAGGAGCGCGAACTGATACTCGAGGTCGTTGGATAGAAATGGGCCGCTTCACCGGTCTGCTCGGGCTGGTGGCGATTCTCGGTGTCGCTTGGCTGTTCTCCAATAACAAGCGCGCCATCAAGCCGCGCATCGTGGCCTGGGGGCTCGGCCTGCAAATCGTCTTCGCCTTTCTGGTGCTGAAGACCGATCTCGGCAAGGTGTTCCGGATGATCGGCGCCGGCGTCAACGCCATGCTGGGCTATACCGAGGCCGGCAGCGAGTTCGTCTTCGGCCCGATGGGGAAATCGAGCGGCGGGTTCGGCGTGGTGTTTGCGTTTCAGGTTCTGCCGATCATCATTTTCATCGCGTCGTTCTTCTCCATTCTGTATTACCTGGGCATCATGCAATGGATCGTCCGCGGGATGGCGATCGGGATGCAAAAGGTGATGGGCGTGAGCGGCGCCGAATCGCTCAACGTGGCGGCCAGCATCTTCATGGGGCAGACCGAAGCGCCGCTCACCATCCGCCCGTTCCTGGCCGGCCTCACCGAATCGGAGCTGTTCACCGTGATGGCGAGCGGCATGGCTCACGTCTCGGGCTCGGTGATGGCGGCCTATGTGAAGATCGCCGGCGTCTCCATCACGCATCTGCTCACCGCCGTCATCATGACCGCGCCCGCCACCATCATGCTGTCCAAGATTCTGGTGCCGGAAACGGGCCATCCGGTCACCGCGGGCAAGGTGGAATTGA
>DASWZP010000352.1:0-4383 GCA_036404395.1 Bryobacteraceae bacterium
GGCGGCGTGGAACTTCTGCCGGCCGGGGATCGCCATTCCGTCGGCGAGCTCTTCGGCATCGATGCCGGCGCGGCGCAGGTTCTCCACCACGGTGCGTATGCGGTCGGTCTCCTTGATGCGCAGCTCGGCGGCGTCTTTCACAATCAGCCCTTGCTCGGTGGCCGCGCCGAGCACGGTCAGCACGGGGATCTCGTCGATCAGCGCCGCGGCCAGTGCGCCATCAATCGTGCCGCCGCGCAGTTCGGAATGGCGCACCACGATATCGCCCACCAGTTCGCCATTGTGGCTTTCGAGCTCAGGGATGCGGATGTTGGCGCCCATCCCGACCAGGAAATCGAGCAGCGCCGAGCGCGTGGGGTTGAGGCCCACGCCGCGAATGCTCAGCTCCGAACCAGGCACCAGCAGCGCGGCCACGATGAAGAACGCCGCCGAGGATAGATCCGCGGGGACGGTCAACTCGCGCGCGGTGAGCTTGGGGCGGCCGGTGAGCGCTATCGTGCGGCGCTCCACGGTGAGATCCGCGCCGAATTCGCGCAGCGCAATTTCGGTGTGATCGCGGGAGCGCACCGGCTCGGTGACGGTGGTGCGCCCCGCCGCGTACAGCCCGGCCAGCAGCACGCAGGTCTTCACTTGCGCGCTCGGCACCGGCAGCACGTAATCGATGGGCCGCAGCTCAGCGCCCGAAATCTCGAGTGGCGGGAACTTGTCTTCGCGCGCGCGTATGCTGGCGCCCATCTGCGCCAGCGGCTGCATGACGCGCTGCATGGGCCGGCGCGACAGCGATTCGTCGCCGATCAGGCGGCTCGCGAACGGCTGCGCGGCCAGAATGCCGGAGATCATGCGGATGGTGGAACCGGAATTGCCGGCATCGAGATCGCCGGCGGGCTGCCGCAGCCCATCCAGCCCGCGGCCATGAATGACGAACTCGGTGCCGCCGCCTTCCACGCCGACGCCCAGCGCGCGGACGCAGCCGAGCGTCGAGTGGCAATCGGCGCCGGTCGAGTAATTGCTGATGCGCGTCGCGCCCTCGGCGATAGAGCCAATGAGAGCATACCGGTGCGAAATAGACTTATCCCCCGGCAGCGCGATGGCGCCGGAAACCGAAGAAGCAGGTGTGATGACCTTTCTCATGCGCGATCCTTCATTGTAAGGCTGCGAGGGGAGCGAGCTGGGCGAACGTTCGGCGGCGGAACGGTTGCCGCCGGTATCGTTACCTTTTCACCTTTTTCAGGCCGGTTTCACTGTTGTGGAAAGGTGCGATCTTGCGGCATAATGTTTTTCAACGGAAGTGCCCGGTGGGGGACTTACCGAGATCCCGGGAGCGCGCCTAAGGCCCTCGGAGGAAAGGGCTGACGATGCGCGCTGCATATGTCGGATGTGTCATTTTGCTCCTGTTGGCGGCCGTGCCCGCGCAAGCCAACCTGATCGCCAACGGCGGTTTTGAGACTGGAGATTTCACAGGATGGACCGTGTCGGGAGCCGCCTTTAACTGCGGCGATGTAGTGTCTGGCATTAGCGATATCGGTCCCCATTCCGGAAACTTCTCGGCGTGCTTCGGCAACCCGACCAACTTGTCCTTCATTTCCCAAACGGTCACCACAGTGCCCGGCCAGGAATACGAAATCAGTTTCTGGTACGCGCAACAGCCTTCGGATCAATCGCCTTCCAACCTGGCCGAGATCCTCGTCAACGGCAGCGTTGTGACCGGCGGCTCGGACGTCCCCGTCATGGGGTGGACCTTCGCCGAAATCACCGGAACCGCCAGCGGTTCTACCACGCAAATTGGGTTCGGATTCGAAAATGCGCCGGGACACTTTGCCCTGGATGACGTGAGCGTCGACCCGGTGCCTGAACCAGGCTCCGGCATTGTTTTCCTGGGAACTGCCGCCGCGTTGCTCGTGGCCGGACGCCGCAAGATCACCCAGCACGCCTGATTCCTGGTGACCGCCAGGCGGTATGAGTGCCGCCCATGACGCCGCACGTCCCGGCGCAGCGGCAGCGCTGAGGATTTTGCCTACCCTCGGCCTGTTGTCTGCGTATAACTACAATATGGCCACTTTCTTTCACGACTTGCGCTACGCGTTCCGCAACCTCGGGAACGCGCGCGGATTCGCCCTGGTTGCGGCTCTCACGCTGGCCATCGGCATCGGCGCCAACACGGCTATTTTCAGCATCATCGACACCATCCTGCTGCGGCCGCTGCCGTACCGGAATCCCACCCAGTTGGTCCGCCTGAACGAGACCGAATCGGCGCCGGGAAAGTACCCGTTTGCCGAGCCGGATTTCGTGGATTGGAAGGCGCAAAACAGCACCTTCCAGGACATGACGATGTTTGCGTGGCCGAGCGACATGAATCTTGCCGCCGGGGGGCGGCCGGAGCATGTGCTGGCGCTGCCCACCGAGGCGAACTTCTTTTCCCTGCTGGGCGTCGCGCCGCTCGTGGGCCGAACCTGGGCCGCCGGCGAGGACCAAAAGGGCAAGGACGATGTGGCCATCCTCAGCTACGGCCTCTGGCAAAGCCACTTCGCCGGGAACCCCCACGCAGTGGGCCAGTCGATCGAGCTGAACGCGCGCAAGTACACCATCGTCGGGGTGATGCCGGCGAGCTTCCGCTTCCCGTGGAAGTCGCAGCTCTGGATTCCGCAGGTGATGGACCCGAAGCTCTACGGCGGGCGCGGCAGCCATTGGGCGAACTCGATCGGCCGGATGAAGCCGGGCGTCTCGGTAAAAGCGGCGCTGGCAGATCTCAAGATTATCGCCGCGCGCCTCGAAAAGCAGTATCCGAATTCGAACGAGAAAGTAGGAGCGGCCGTAACCTCGCTCCGCGACGATATGGTCGGCGATCGCCGCCCCACGCTGTTCCTGATGCTGGGGGCGGTCGGCGTGGTGCTGCTGATCGCGTGCGCGAACGTGGCGAACCTGCTGCTGTCCAGGGCCCTGGCGCGGCAGAAGGAAGTGGCCATCCGCAGCGCGCTGGGCGCGTCTCGAGTTCGCCTGGTGCGCCAACTGCTGACCGAAAGCCTGCTGCTCTCCCTGGTGGGCGGTGCGCTGGGCCTGCTGTTGGCGTGGATCGGCGTCACGTTCTTTTCCAGCGCCAAGAGCTACGGCCTGCCGGAGTTCAACGTGGTGCAGGTGAATACCGCGGTGCTCGCGTTCACGTTTGCGCTGGCGATCGCGACGGGCGTGTTGTTCGGCCTGTTCCCTGCGCTCGAAATGTCGCGGCCGGACCTGCACGAAGAACTGAAAGGCGGGGCCGGAAGCTCGATCAGTCCCGGGCGGCGCCGCCGCTTCACCAGCCACGCCCTGGTAGTGGCCGAGATTGCGCTCTCGCTGATGCTGCTGGTCTCCGCGGGACTTCTGCTGAAGGACCTCTCGGCGTTGCGCAGCCTGGACATCGGCGTGCGCCGCGAGGGCGTATGGACGGCGGCCGTCCAACTGCCCCAGGCAAGCTACAAAACCGACCGTCAGAAGTACGACTTTTCGGAGACTCTGATGGAGCGCGCGCGGCGCATCGGCGGGGTGGATTCGGTGGCCTTGAGCGATCACCTGCCGCTCGAAGGCGGCAGCAACTACTACATCAAGCTGCGCGGGCAGACCGGCGCGATGAGCAACCAACTGGTGGAGCGCCACTCCGTCTCGCCCGAATACTTCCGCGCCATGGGAGTGCGATTGCTCCAGGGACGGTTATTCACAGCGGCCGACATCCAGACCGCCCTCGAGTACGATATGCGCCTCAACCCGATCTGGGAGGCCGGCGCCTGGCCGCCGCCCGCGGATGTGACTAACGGCATGGTTTTCCCGTGCGTGATCAACGAGAGCATGGCCCGCTACTTCTGGCCGAATCAAAATCCGGTGGGGAAGATGTTTTCGCCGGGCAGCGACACCGGCCCGTGGAAACAGGTGATCGGGGTGGTCAGCGACGTGCGGCAGTGGAGTCTCACGCATAAGCCCGTGCCGGAAGCGTTTGACGCATTCGACGGCGATTCGCGCCTGTTCCTGGTGCTGCACACATCCCTGCCGCCATCGAGCGTGACGCCGCAGGTGCGGCGCGCGCTGGGGCAGATCGATTCGACCTTGCCGCTCTACAGCGTGCGCTCGATGGACGAAGTGGTGGGCGAACAGGCGGAAGGGCAGCAATTCCTGAGCCTGCTGGTGGGCTCCTTCGCGGCGCTGGCGGCCCTGCTGGCGGCGATCGGAATCTACGGCGTGCTCTCCTACGCGGTGAGGCAGCGGACGCGCGAGATCGGCATTCGGATGTCGCTGGGCGCCAGCCGCGGCCGCGTGCTGGGCGAAGTGCTGCGGGAGGGCATGCGTCTGGCCGTGCTGGGCCTCGCGGTTGGGATTGCCGGCGCATTCGCCGCCGGCCGCGTGCTGGCGAGCCTG
>DASWZP010000353.1:0-3350 GCA_036404395.1 Bryobacteraceae bacterium
ACCTCGCGCCTCGGCGCCGGATGGACCGAAGTGAATCGCGGGGAAGTGCGGTACTTCGCGCTGGATGGCCTGGTCCCGCTGGCGGTCGCGGTCGAGGGAAACCGGTTGATGGTTGCCAACTCGCAACCATTGATCGAGCGCATGTTGTCGCGGACCAACGCGCCGGTCCCTCCCAACGTCGGCATCTACTCGGCCGGCTTCCGGCACGACCGCGAGGGCCGCAATTTCGCGGTCTGGATGCGCCAGCTCGATAACGTCCGCGCGCCGGTGAATCCCTCCGCCGACGCACCGCCGCAGTTTTTTTCGCAGAACCTGGTCAGCCTAAGCGATACGCTCTCGCAGATCAGGTCGGCGACGATATCGGCGACCGAGCAGGGTGGATCGATGAAGCAGACCGTTACCTACGAGCTAGCGCGATGACGGTAGGGCATGCTTTTGCTTGCCCATATAATCAGGTCGCGCGGCGACTCGCGGTCCTCTGCACCGTGGCCGTTTTCGCGGCGAATGCCCAGACATCCTATCTCTTGCTGGATGCAACTCGCAAAACGGTAATCGCAATTGACTGGCGCGCGGCCGACGCGCCCGTTCCGGTCGGTTCGCTGGTCAAACCATTTACCGCGATTGCTTACGGCCAGCGGCACCGCATGCGCTTTCCCGTTTTCGAGTGTACCGGCGCCGATTGCTGGCTGAAAACGGGGCATGGGCGCATCGGACTCGCGGCCGCCATCGCGCACTCCTGCAATTCCTACTTCCGTCAACTCGCCGCGGACGTGACGCCAGCGGACGTCGGGGAGGTGGTGGACCGATTCGGTCTGCGCGGGCCGCCGGCCGATTGCGACAGGGATACGTTATTCGGAGTTGGAAGCGCGTGGCGGCTATCTCCGTTAGACGTCGCACGTGCCTATGCCGAGTTAGCTGCGCGCAGAGTTGAACCCGGGGTTGCCGAGGTGATCGAAGGGATGCGGCTGAGCGCCAGCATCGGTACGGCCGCCGCGGTTGGACGGGCGCTGCGCAGTTCGGCGCTGGCCAAGACGGGCACGGCGCCCTGCTCCCATTCGCCAAAAGCGGCGGGCGATGGCTACGCCGTGGTGGCCTATCCCGGCGATAGTCCGCGCTACATTCTCCTCGTCGAAGTACACGGAGTGGTGGGCAGCCAGGCGGCGGAAACCGCGGCGCGCCTCCTGCCCGTTCTTACAGGAGCGCGGTAGTATGAGCCGGATCGCACTCCTGCTATTGGCGCTGCACGCAGCCGCAAGCGGCCAGGACCTTCGCATCGGAGTCTTCGCTCTGTTCCACCCGTCTGAGCTGATTTTGCGCGCGGCGCCCGGCGGCGTGCTGCGGGTCGACGTGGCGGGAGCCGTGTGGAATCTGGAGGGCTCGCAAACCGCCCACTTCCGCGTGGGCCGCGCCGGTGTACTGTGTACTGCAGGGGACCGCGCGGGCAGTTCCGCCGTGGTTCGGGCAACCGGTTCGCGCGGCGGGACGGAATTCTTCCTGAGTGTGCCGGGGAAGATCGAGCGGCGGTTCGTGGCATCGCTCGAGGTGCGAGTCCGGGGCGGCGAATTGGTTCCGATTGTCATCACCGATCTCGAAACGGCAGTTGCGTCGGCGGTTGCCGCCGAAAGCGCTCCCGGCGCGCCTCTGGAAGCACTCAAGGCGCAGGCCATCGCGGCCCGCTCTTTCTACCTCGCATCTCCCGCGCGGCATCGCGATTTTCAGTTCTGCGATACCACGCACTGCCAATTCCTGAGAGAACCGCCGGAGCACGCCGGCGCGGCCGGCGTGGCTGCCGCCGAGACCAGGGGCCTGGTTCTGTTCCACGCGGGCGCTGTGTTGGCGGCGCTCTATTCCGCCAGTTGCGGCGGGCGGACCCGCACCCTGGCCGAGGCGGGAATGGCAGCCGAAGGGTACCCTTATTACTCGATGGAGTGCCCGCCCTGCCAGGCCAGCGCGCCGGATTGGGAGGCTTCGTTTCCCGCCAACTACTTCACGCTGATCGAGAACCATTCCGAGGCCAACCGGATCGAATTGGGGCGCGTCCTCGGCTGGAACGTACTTCGCGGATACAACTACCAGGTTAGGCGGGAGGGCGGCCACATCGTGGTGCATGGCCGTGGCGAAGGGCATGGCATCGGTCTATGCCAACGCGGCGCCAGCGTTATGGCGGCTTCTGGCGCCAATCATCGGGTGATTTTGAACTACTATTACCCAAATACGGCGATCGGGATCAGGGAGTAGTCCGGCTGGCCCATAGGCAACCCGCGCCGAACGGTGTAACCTGGGTAACAGAGAGTGGTCCCGTGAAACGCGCGTGGGTTATCTTGGCGGCCGGAGTGTTGCTGGCTTGCGCCGCGGCGGCGAAGGCCCCGCCCAAGAAACCCGTGTCGGGCGACGACGACAATCCCGGCAGGGGCGTCAATATCTACTCTCTCCAGCGGGAAGTTGAGCTGGGCCGCCAGATGGCGACCGAGGTCGAGCGGCAGGCGCGGCTGGTCGACGACCCGGTGGTGGCGGAGTACGTGAACCGCCTGTCGCAGAACCTGGTGCGCAACTCGGATGCGCGGGTGCCCTTCACCGTCAAAGTGATCGATTCGCACGAGGTGAATGCCTTCGCGCTGCCGGGAGGGTTTCTGTTCGTCAATACCGGCCTGCTGCTGCGCACCCAGAGCGAGGCCGAACTGGCCGGGGTGCTGGCGCATGAGATCGCTCACGTGGCCGCCCGGCATGCCACCAAGCAGGCCACCCGCCAGGAGGTGGTCAACTATCTCAGCATGCCCCTGGTGTTTGCCGGCGGCTGGGTGGGCTACGCCGTTCGCCAATTGGTGGGTATCGCCGTACCGATGGGGTTCATGCAGTTTACTCGCGGCATGGAGAAGCAGGCGGATTCGCTCGGCCTGGAATATCTCTACCGGTCGGGCTACGATCCGCTGGCGTTCGTCGACTTCTTCGAGCGCATCGAGACGCTGGAAAAAACCAAGCCAAATCTAGTGGCCCGCATGTTTTCGACGCATCCCATGACCAGCGGCCGCATCAAAGCCGCGCAGAAATTGATTCAACGCCGGTTGGAGCCGCGACCCGCGTACGTGGTGAACACTTCCGAGTTCGAAAATATCCGCAGCCGCCTGGCGCGGCTGGAAGATCTCGAAATACCCAGAGGGCAAGGGGACGGCCCCGTGCTGCATCGGCGCCTCGGTGGCAACTCAGCCCCGCCTGACGCCCCGCCCAGCGGCACCGCGCCCGGACCGAAGTAACGTGGCGCGGGCAGTCGTGCCTGCTGTGTCGAGAGTCCGAACTCCTGATGCGGCGGAATTTGGGTTAGGCCGGGTGGCCCCGGCCAGAGGTAGGACAGA
>DASWZP010000354.1:0-3907 GCA_036404395.1 Bryobacteraceae bacterium
CTCCATCGCATTCCGCAGCTCGCACCGGCTGCGCGGGTCGATCAACACGGCCGCGCCGCCAGTGATTTCCGGCAGCGACGACACGCCCGACGTGATCACCGGCACGCCCGCCGCCATGGCCTGCGCCACGGGGAATCCGAATCCCTCATAGAGCGACGGATAAACAAAAGCCGTGGCGCCCGCGAAGAGTGCCGGCAGGTCGCTTTCCGGCACGTAACCCAGGTAGCGCACGTTGGGCGGTGAGCTCTTCAGCCGGCCCATCGTCGCCCGGCTCGCCCATCCGGGTGAACCCGCAATCGCCAAATCGAACTCGCTCGAAATCGAACTTGCCACGTCGCCGTATGCATCCAGCAGCAGGTCGACATTCTTTCGCGGCTCGATGGTCCCCACGTACAACAGGTAAGGGCGCCCAAGCCGCAGATCGGCCCGCACCCGCTCGACATCCTGGCGGTCGACCGAGAAGTATGCTTCCGGAATCCCCGGATAGATGACCTGTATCTTCTCTGGCGGAATACCCAATAGCCTCACCGCATCGTTTCGGGAACTCTCCGAGACTGCAATCAATCCGTCGGCGCGCTTCCAGATTCTCTCCGCATAGCGCTGATCGAAAGCCACGGTGGCCGGCAAATGAACGTCCGGGAGAAGCCAGCACGTCAGATCGTGAATCGTGGCCGTCAGCTTCGCTCGTTTGGGTGGGTTTAGTATCCTCGTCGAATGGAACACGTCCGTGGCGCGGAACCAGGGTTGGGAAAAACCCGCCGGCAATCGATTCATCGCGAAGAAGAGGCCCAGGCGGAAAAACGTCGGGATGCGCCCCGCCGCCGCCCCGCGGTGATCCAGACTCGACGGCTCCCCCAAAAAGGGAAACAGACCCACATCCGCTCCGGGCTCCCGCTGCAAATGCCGGATCCAGTAATACAGGTAGTTCTTCACTCCGGCACTTCTGAAAAGCAGCGGCAGCGCGTCGATCGTGATCCGCATCGGCAGTAAAACCCGTTTGCCGCTCGATGGGGAAGCGGTCAACCTCCCAGTATAGTCGCGCCGGTTCTCCCAAGGACGCCATTTTCGCAATTACGATAGCGTGTTGTCGCGCGACACGCGGGCGAGGCATCGCTCGCCCCTGCAACGGATTCGTAGGGGCCGGGCACGCCCGGCCCGGCTCCGCACGTCGTGCGCCAGCTCAGACCTGGACCGCAACCTTGTCGCCGGCCAGATCGTATCCTTCATCCTTGGCCGTCCTGACGGCGTCCGCCCGAAGGTTCTCCGGGTCGGCATTCTTCGGACCTTTCCAGTGGCGGCGAATCACCTCGTCGCCGATATGGATGCGGACCAGCCATTTCGATTTTTCGCTGTCCCAAGAAACTTCCGCCCGCTCGGCATGGATCACAGGCATAAAGAGCTCTCCCGCTGGCGAGGCGCTCTCGTCGGCGCCCGGCGCTGTCTAAAATGTACATCACATTCGCCCGCCGCGAAAGGGTCATGTGAAGACTGGGCGCGGCGATGCCCCACCATCCTCCGTTCACTTCCGTTACACTGGTCTTTCCTTTGAGCCGCCGTGAACGCCGTCGAGTTCCAAGCTGTTTCCAAGAGCTACGCCATGTACCGCGCGCCGGGCGACCGGCTCAAGGAACTCGCGTCCTTCAACCGTCTCAAGCGCCACACCGATTTCTGGGCCCTCCACGACGCCACCTTTGAGATTCGCCGCGGCGAGACCTTCTGCATCATCGGCGAGAACGGTTCCGGCAAGAGCACACTGCTGCAAATCGTGGCCGGCATCCTGGCTCCGTCGAGCGGCTCCGTCGAGGTTCGCGGTCGCGTTTCGGCGCTGCTCGAGCTGGGCGCCGGCTTCAATCCGGAGTTCAGCGGGCGCGACAACGTGTACCTGAACGGCTCCATCCTCGGCCTCACCACGCGGCAGATCGACGAACGCTACCGCGAGATCGAAACGTTCGCCGAAATTGGCGAGTTTATCCGGCAGCCGGTCAAGACTTATTCGAGCGGCATGGTGGTGCGGCTGGCCTTCGCAGTCGCCATCCACGTGGATCCGGAAATCCTGCTGGTGGATGAAGCGCTGGCGGTGGGCGACATCTATTTCCGTCAGCGGTGCATGCGCAAGGTGCACGAGCTGCGCGCGCGCGGAGTTACCATTCTGTTCGTGTCGCACGCGGTTGGCGATGTAAAAGCGATCGGCGACCGGGTGCTCTGGCTCGAGCGGGGCCGCATCGCGGAAATCGGCGACCCGGCCGCGGTGGTCTCGCACTATCTCGCCGCCATGACGGAAAAGGATTCCAGCTACCGCCTGTCCGATTCCTCGGCCGCGCCGCCGCGCTCGATCTCGGGCGCCGTGCGCGCGCCCGAGATTGTGGAAACCATTCCCAACATCGATCATCGCTTTGGCGACGGCCGCGCCGAAATCCTCGGCATCGCCGTGCTCGATGAGCAAGGCCGGCCGCTCCAGTTGCTCGAACCCAGCTCGCGCATCATCGTGCGCATCAGCGCGCGCGCCAAGCAGCCGCTCCCGATGCCGATGGTTGGTTTCATGCTCCGCAACCAGTTGGGGATGGACTTCGCGGGCACCAACACGGCGCGCGAAGGCAGCCAATTGCCGCCGCTTCATGCCGGCGATACGGTGACGGTCGATTTCCACCTCGAGCTGCCCGAGCTTTACCCCGCTTCATTCTCTTTTTCCCCGGCCATCGCCGATGGACCGCTCTCCGGCTACGCCATGTGCGACTGGATCGACAACGCCATCGCGCTGCAAATGAGCCGCACCGAAGGCCAGATCTACGGCTACGTTCACCTGCCCTGCCGCGTCGAGATCAACGCGCGCCTGGCGCCCGAAGTGGAGCAGAGCCTTGGCTGAGTTCACCGGCGAGCGTCTGATTCCCGGCCAGGTGGATGTCGATCTCCTGAACGAGCACCTGGCGCGCTATGCCTTCGCGGCGCGGCTGGCGCACGGCAAGCGGGTTCTCGACGCCGGCTGCGGCGCCGGCTACGGCTCGGCCGAACTCGCCAGCCAGGCCGATTCGGTCGCTGGCGCCGATCTGGCCGCCGAAGCCGTGGATTTCGCCTGCGCCCACTACCGTCTGCCCAACCTCGCCTTCGAGCAGGCTTCCTGCGAGCGGCTGCCGCATCCCGATGCGTGCTTCGACCTGGTAGTGGCCTTCGAGGTGATCGAGCACCTCGAGGGCTGGCGCGAGTTCCTGCTGGAGGCCCGCCGCGTGCTCGCTCCCGGCGGCCAGTTGATCGTCTCCACGCCCAACAAGCTCTACTACACCGAATCTCGCGGCGTCCACGGAGCCAACCCGTTCCACGTTCATGAATTCGATTTCGAGGAGTTCCGCGGCGCGCTCGAAGCGGTGTTCCCGCACGTGGCGCTGTTCCTCGAAAACCACGTCGAGGGCGTTACTTTCCAGCCCCACCAGGCCGGTTACACCGTCGAAACGCGGGTGGACGCCGGCGATCCGTCGCCAGACGATTCGCACTTCTTCGTCGCCGTCTGCGCCCACCGCCCGCAGGTCGGCAACCCGACCTTCGTATACGTGCCCCGCGCCGCCAACGTGCTGCGCGAGCGCGAACGCCACATCGCCCTGCTCGATGGGGAACTCGCCCAGAAGAACCAGTGGCTCGAAAAAGCCCAGCGCGATCTCACCGAATTCGAGCTCCAACAGCGAAAATTGCTGGCCGAGCTGGAAGCGGTTTTCCCGCACGTGACGCTGTTCCTGGAAAATCACGTGGAAGGAGTTACCTTCCAGCCTCACCAGCCGGGCGGCACGGCCCCCGCGAGCACGGTGGAGTCGCGGGTGGATTCGGGCGATCCGGTGGCCGGCGAATCGCACTTCTTCCTGGCGGTTTGCGCCCACCGGCCGCAGATCGGCAGCCCCACCTTCGTATATATTCCGCGCAC
>DASWZP010000355.1:0-3521 GCA_036404395.1 Bryobacteraceae bacterium
TTCAGCGTGAATACCGTGTTGGAGCCATCCACCACGCCGACGGGCGAATCGCCGTCGACGAAGTTATACGCCGAGCCGGAGCCGCCGCTGCCGCACGGGCCGGAAGAGCCGTTCACGTATACGCAGTCGGCGGGGTTGCCCACCACCGAGTCCACCTGGCCGCTCGAGTTGATCATGGCAACGTGGCCGGCCGCGAACCCCGGAGCCATCAGCGGCCGTGCCCCCAGGTCGGCCACCAGCCCCACCACGCTCGACTCCGCAATCGGAGTCGTGCCCGTGTCCGTCGTATCCGAACCGCCCGACGACGCCGGCGCCGTGCGCACGTCGCGCACATGCAGCGGCGTCAGGCTGGAAGGCACGCTCCAGGATTCCTGAAACTGAGCGAAACCGTCGCTGTTGTAAGTCACCGTGTAGGTGGTCGCCGGCGTGCTCGTCGTGTTGGGAACCAGTTCGACGCGCAGATTGCCGTTCAGCACTTTCACGGTCGTACTCTGGGTCACGACCGAGGTGTTGTCGACCGCCTGGAAACTGGTCCAACTGATGCTGAGCGTGCCGTTGAAACGCGTGCCATCGGCCTTGTACAGCACATCCTGAATGGTGGTTAGCGGCGGACCGGCCAGCACCGGGCAAATCGACAACGCGGCGGCGACGAACAGACGGCGAATCATGATACCTCCGGAAAGAAGAAGCAGCCTCGCGTCCGTTCGGACACGAGTCGGGACGAGAGCCCTCCTGCCGATTTCAGTCTAGCCACACGGCGTCGTCTAGGCCGCAGCCCTGCGCCCGCATCCACGCCGCTAACCCACGGCAAACTTTGGATTTCCACGCCTGCCGGATTTTCTCTACCGGTGGTGACCGGGAATCTCCCCGGCCTGGTCCGAGATCCCAACGTGTTATAGTCGTGACCATTGATCGTCCGAGTGCGTAACGAAAGCCGCGGCACCATGCTGGGAGACACCGTAACCGTGGCGGACACCAGAGCCACGCGCGACGTCGGCTTGCTCAAGCACAAGGGTCTGAACGCGGGCGAGGGCCTGTGGATCGTCCCCTGCCCATCGGTTCACACCTTCTTCATGAAGTTCGCGATCGACCTGGTGTATCTGGACAAGCATCGGCGCGTGCGAAAAGTGCGCCATGCCGTTCCGCCATGGCGCGTCAGCGGATGCATTTGGGCTCACTCCGTGCTCGAACTGCCCGCCGGCAGCGTGGCCGAAACGGGTACCCAGCCCGGCGACCAGTTGTCGATCGAGTAGCAGTGGGGCGGACGCCCTCGTCCGCGCGCGACCCCCCGGTCGCGCTCTTGGCTCATCGCTTTCTGCGCGGGTCAGGAAATCAAGATACACGGCCGCGGCCCGGCCGACGAGTCCGCATCCTACCCCGTCGCGCCGCACACGGCGGCGCCGATCAGCGCCAGGTCGTGGCTGTCGGGCACGATCTCGAAAAAACTGCCTTGCAGCGAGCTCATCTTCACCATCTCCTGCAAGTACATGCCGAGCAGGCCTACATCGACGTATTCCGTATTGGGGCCGGCCAGGTAGAAGCGCCCGGGGCCATCGAGATGGACGTTGGTAGCGGTGGCGGCGGCCAGCGCGCGGTGCCACAGGCGGACGAAACCGACCGCGCGGTCTTCGTTGTTGCGCGCGGCGAGGAACACCTCTTCCGGCTCCAGATCCAGGAAGCGGAGGCGAATCGCGCGGTTGCCCATGATGCCTTCCAGGTGTCCCACGCCGCCGCAGCCGCAGTAGCGCTCCTTCGGGTCGAGCGTCACCACCGAATGCCCGGCCTCCCAAACGCCCTCGCCGCGCGGGTAGCGGCCGAAACCAACGCCATCGCCCAACGTCCAGACGCGCACCAGTTTCTCCATCGCGCCGCGCGTGGCGGCGATGCCGGCGGCCAGCGCATCGGCGGAGTTGAGCGCGGTCACCGGCGCATCGATACCGTCGGCTTTGAGCGCCTCACCCAGGCGCGCCGCGATGGCGAGCCCTTTCAACTGGCCCAAATTGGGCGCTTCCTCGATCACGCCGTTGCGGACCACACCGGGCAGGCCGGCGCCCACCGAATCCACCGGCGCGCCCTGCCGCACCTGGGCGATCAGGTCGCGGATCGCGGAAATCATTTCGTCGGCGTGCAGCGATTTCAGATCGACGCGGTCCGCGTCCCCCAGCTCCGGGTACGAGCGCACGGCGCTCAGGCTGGTAGCCTCCACCGCACCGGCCCACAGGTAATTGGTGACCATCACCCCTATGCGCAAACCCATCCTGGCCTCCTCAAATGCGCGTCAGCTTGTTGATACCGTTGAAGGCCGCCATTTTATAACATTCGGCCAGGGTCGGATAATTGAATACGGTGTCCACGAAATAATTCACGGTGCCTTTCAGGATCATCACGGCCTGGCCGATGTGCAGCAACTCGCTGGCGCCCTCGCCGATGATGTGCACGCCCAGCAGCTCGCGCGTTTCGCGATGGAAGATCAGCTTGAGCTTGCCGGTGGTATCGCCGCGAATCTGGCCGCGCGCGGTCTCGCGATAATAGGCCAGGCCCACTTCGTACGGCGCGTCTTCTTCGGTCAACTGTTCCTCGGTCTTGCCGATGAACGAAATCTCGGGGATGGTGTAAATGCCGTAAGGGTAGGTGGCGCGGTTGGATTCGATCTTGAGTCCGAAAGCGCGCGCCGCGGCGATGCGGCCCTGCTCCATCGAAACCGAAGCCAGGCTGGGAAAACCGATCACGTCGCCGGCGGCGAAGATGTTGGGCACCTTGGTGCGATAGTTCTCGTCGACGGCGATGCGCCCGCGCTCGTCGGCATCGAGACCGGCGGCAGCCAGGTTCAAATCGTCTACGTTGCCCTGGCGGCCCACCGCGTAGAGCAGGGCGTCGCCGGCGATCCGCTTGTTGCTTTTCAGGTTGGCTACCACGCCGCCGCCCGGCGCCTCTTCCACGCTGGCCACTTCCTCGTTCAAGCGCATCGTCACGCGGTGATCGCGCAGGTTGTAGGAGAGCGCTTCCACCATTTCCTGATCGGCGAACTCGAGCAGCCGCGGCCGCCTTTCCACCAGGATCACGCGCGAACCGAGGATAGCGAACATGCACGTGTATTCCACTCCGATCACGCCGCCGCCCACCACAATGAACGTCTTCGGGATCTCCGGCATGTTGAGGATCTGGTCGCTATTGATGATATTGCGGCCGTTGATGGGCACGGCATGGGAGGCGGCCGGCTTGGTGCCGGTGGCAATCAGTATGACCGGCGCCTCCAGGTCCGATTGGCCGCGCGCGTTCTCCACGTGGACGTGCGTGGGATCGAGGAACGAGGCGCGCGCGTAGATCACTTCCACGCCGTTGCGCGCAAGCTGCGCCTGCGTCACATCCACTTCCGTCTTGATCACCTGGTTGACGCGGAAGCCCAGGTCCGCGATGGAGATCTTCTCCTTGACGTGGTAGTTGATGCCGTAGATGCCTTGGTATTGATAGCCCGAAAGGTGCAGGACGGCTTCGCGGATGGTCTTGCTTGGGATGGTTCC
>DASWZP010000356.1:0-1858 GCA_036404395.1 Bryobacteraceae bacterium
GCTTTGGCACTTTCCTCCTCGCCCCATTGGAATGGCGCGTCGCCGGAGAGTTCGAGGAACAGCTTGTAATTCGCCCGGGCCGCGTCCGTCCGGCCCTGCTTCTCGGCCGCTTCGCCGCGCAGGAAGAACAGGCGAGGGAACCAGCACGCTGCAAACGCGTCAATGCCGTTCGGCGCCGGAATCGGATTGTGTTCGAGCAGCCGCGCCGCGTCCGCGGTCTGCCCAGTCTCGAGGTTAGCCCAGGCGAGCAGCACCGGCGGCTCCGCGTCGGTGGGCGCGGCGTTTTCGTAGGCGCGCCGCAGCATTGGCAGCGCCGCATCGAACTGTTTTCCCAGCAGCAGCGCCTGCCCGAGCGCGAAATCCCGTATCCCGGCTTGTTCGGGATGCGGCGCCATTTTCTCCGCCCGCGCGCTCCACTCGGCCGGACTTGCCGGCGGCTCGGCGAGGAGCGCCGCCAAAGCCGCGGCCTGCCCGGTTCCCGAGGCTGCCTGCGCGTGCGCCCGCGCCGCGCCGCGATCGCCCATATAGAGGGTCCAAATCGCCAGTTGCGCGTGCGCCTCCGCTGCCCAGGCGTTCGCTCGTCCGGCATCCTGGCGGTGCGCGAAGGCTTCCAGATCGCGGTAACCCTCCCGGCGCCGGCCGGTCAGGAAGCGCCACTGGGCGCGGTAGATCTCCGCCCCCCAAGGATCCTGGGGTACGAATCGCGCCTGGACGTATTTCTCCGACAGGTCGTCGGCCCCCGCCCGGTCGCCGGTCATCAGGCGCGCCATCGCCGCCTTGAGCCAGTCGCCTCCATTCAGGAAGTGCGGATTCTGTTTCGCCGCCTGCACGTAGAAAGCCTCGGCCTCCCGCGGATGGCCGGTCAGCAATTCGACATCGCCCAGCGAATCGACCGGGTTGGGATCGGAGGGCCGCAGCGCCTGGTAACGGTGCAGGGACGCAACGGCATCGTCCAAATGGCCGGCGAAGGCTGCCGCGTACGCGCCCTGGTTGAGGGCCGCCACCTGGGTCGGATCGATCTCCGCCGCTCGGCGGAAAGCCGCTTGCGCCGCGCCATAATCGCGCCCGGAAAACGCGGCATTGCCGAGTTCAAACCATGCCTCCGCATTCGCCGGCTCGGCCGCGGCCACGGCGGCTAGCGCATCTTGCCGCGCAGCAGGCTGGTTTGCCGCTTCGGCTATTTCCAGCCGCAGCCGGGCCTGTTCGCTGGCGGGCATGCCCGCAGCTCGAGCCAGCGCCCGATTGAGACAATCGAGCGCGCCGGCACGGTCGCCGTGTTCCACCTTGAGTCCAGCCAGCAGGCGCGCAGCCGGGCCGAATCCCGGATCCGCATCGAGGGCCGCTTCCGCCCGCGACACCGCGCCGACCGGGCTGGCGGCTTCGAGCGCGTCGATGTAGGCGTGCAGCGCGGCCTCGCTGTGCGTGGCATAGCCGGATGCGTGGGGCGAAATCCGCTGCGCCAGCGCGCTGGCCGCCGCCAAAACATCGCCGCCATCGGCTTCGGCGGCGAACCCGGCGACGATCTTGCCGGTGCGCGGATCGGCCAGGCTCAGCCGCGCCTCCAACCGGCCATTGCGAATGGCATAGTCGCCATAGCCGATGCGCGTGGCGCCGAGCGATAGCGCCGCTGCCTGGCCGGCGGATATGCCGGGCGCCGCGACTGGCCTCGCGCCCAGCGCGCGGTCCATCGCCAGCAATTGCGACCTCGGAATGGCGTAGAGTTCCGGCGCTCCCGCCAGTTCCGTGTTGACGATCTCCTCGAGCGCGCGGCCCACCCAGTCGGCGGCCGGATCGGAGCCCAGATTCTCAAACCGCAGCACCGCCAGCCGCTCGACCGCGGGCACAGCCGCGTGGCGCG
>DASWZP010000357.1:0-23566 GCA_036404395.1 Bryobacteraceae bacterium
GCGCCCCAAAGATGCAAGTATATCCACCGGCAGGGGGAACACGATAGTCGTATTCTTCTCCGTGCCGATTTCCACCAGCGTTTGCAGGTAGCGCAAGGTGATGGCCGCCGGCTGCTTCTGAATCACTTCCGCCGCCATGGCCAGCTTGGTGGACGCCGTATACTCGCCTTCCGCGTGGATCACTTTGGCGCGCCGCTCGCGCTCGGCCTCGGCCTGCCGCGCAATGGCGCGGATCATCTGTTCGGCCAGGTCCACCTGCTTGACTTCCACCATGGTCACCTTCACGCCCCAGGTGGAAGTGTGCTGATCCAGGATGGATTGCAGCCGCACGTTCAGCTTCTCCCGCTGGCTCAGCAGTTCGTCCAGTTCCACTTCACCCAGCACGCTGCGCAGCGTGGTTTGAGCCAGTTGCGAAGTGGCATACAGGAAATTGGAAACTTCCACCACCGCCAGGCGCGGTTCGATCACGCGAAAATACACCACCGCGTTCACCTTCACGGTGACGTTGTCGCGCGTGACTACGTCCTGCGCCGGCACTTCCAGCGTGTCGATGCGCAAGGAAACGCGAACCATGCGGTCGATCGGCGCAAATACGAGAATGATGCCAGGCCCCTTGGGCTGAGCCAGCAGGCGCCCCAGCCGGAAAATTACGCCGCGCTCGTACTCGCGCAGGATTTTAATGGAGCTCAGCAGGTATAGCACAACCAGGATAATCGCAATCGTCGACACATCGAACATCTTCAGTCTCCGTTCCGATCCGCCACCGGCTCTACGCTAAGCGTCAGTTGCCGGATCGCGGTCACACGCACCTGCGCGCCCGCGGGCACGTTTTGGAGCGCCACCGCGTTCCAATATTCTCCATGGACGAATACCTTGCCGGACGGCGCCAGGTCGGTCACGGCGGAGCCGGTCTCGCCAATCATTCCCTGCGCTCCGGTCACCACCTTGTTGCGCCGCGCGCGCACGGCGAGCGACACCAGCGCGGCCGTGATCAGGGAAAACGGCAGCGCCAGGCCAATGGCAGTGCTCCAATGGATGCGCAGTTCCGGCAGCGGGCTATCGATCAGCATCACCGCGCCCAGCACCATCGAAACCGTGCCGCCCACCGCCAGCACGCCATGCGCCGCGAACTTGGCTTCCAGCGCAAACAGAGTGAACGATACCAGCAGCAGCGCCGCGCCCAGCCAGTTGATGGGCAGCACCGAAATCGCCGAAAGCCCGAGCAGCACCAGGATGGCTCCCACCACGCCGGGCGCGATCAGCCCCGGCGAGGAGAACTCAATGTAAATCGCCAGTGCTCCGATCACCAGCAGAACCAGCGCAATGTTGGGATCGGCGATGGCGGAGACGATGCGCTGCCGCCAGGTCTTCTGGTATGGCTCGATGACGGCGCCCCGCAGCTCGAGCGTCTGCGTGTGCCCGTCGAACCGCGTCACGGTGCGGCCCTCGAGCGCCGCCAGCAGCGCCGGCGTATCCGCGGCGACGAGGTCGATCAGCCGATTGTCGAGCGCCTCTTTCTCGGTGAACGACTTGCTCTCGCGCACCGCGGTTTCCGCCAGCGCGCTGTTGCGCCCGCGCTTGTTGCAGATGCTGCGCATCTCCGCGGCCGCGTCGTTCTCCACTTTCTCTTTCATGAGAGCATCCATTTCGCCGGTCATCAGCACAGGATGCGCCGCGCCGGTGTTGGTGCCCGGCGCCATGGCCGCCACATCGCCCGATTCGAGAATGAAGAAACCCGCCGAAGCCGCCCTACCACCGCTGGGCGCCACAAAGGTCACCACAGGGACCGGCGAAGAGACGATCTCTTGGATGGTCTCGCGCATGGCATCCATCAATCCGCCCGGCGTATTCAGACGAACGATCAGCAGCGCGGCGTTTTCCTGCCGCGCCTGCGCAATGGCGCCGGCTATGATTTCCGCCGTGATGGGATGCACCACTCCATCCACATCCGCGATCACCACCTTCGGCGCCGCCGCCCATGCCTGTACGGCGAATCCGGCTGAAACCGCGAGAATGAGGCCTGCGCGCAATCTTTTATCACTATACCTCCTGCGCTCCTTGGTTGCGCGGGCACACGTCTGTTCGACAGTGAATCAACGACTTACGGCTCCGCGCGTGTGTTAGTACACTCTCGTGATCGAAATAATAGAAACTTCTGATACCAGTCGCCTGCTGGCTCAGGTAGAATAGGAATTAGTCGTATTAACTTCTGGAAAGAACAAAATGCCAACAAAGCGCACCAAAGAAAACGATATCGCTATCCCCGCTGCGTCCGCGCCTATGCGCCGCAAGTCCGCCGCCTCTCCTCACGCTAAACATGGCCTGAACAGGTCCACTGCCGCGCCGGAAACCGAACCCACCATGGAATTGGTCGCCGCGGAAGTAACCCACGCACCGGCCGAGAGCGAAATTGCGGCTCTGGCTTACACTTACTGGGCTGGACGTGGCTGCCAGGGCGGATCGCCCGAAGAGGATTGGTTGCGCGCCGAGCAGGAACTGCGCGCCAAAGCCTTGGCTTAACTCCGGCGCTCTCATCGGCGGATTACGGCGAGACCGGCACGCGCTGCCACAAATTCGAGAGTCCTTGCGAAATTTCGCGCGGGTGCTTTGTTACTCCCCGGTTACTTGTACTTTCGCAACACCGCCAGCAGGCGGCCTTGAATCTGCACGTCCCGCGCCGGCACCAGGATCGGTTTCAGCGTCGAGTTCGCCGGCTGCAGGCGGATGATGCCGCCCGGCTCGCGATAGAACCGCTTCAGCGTGGTTTCATTTCCGCCCACCAGCGCCACCACGATATCGCCGTCGCGCGCTTCCTGTATCCGCTCGATCAGGATCATATCGCCATCGCAGATATGGTCTTCGATCATGGAATCGCCGCGGACCTCCAGGGCATACGTGTTGCCGTTGCCGGCGAAGTCGGCGAAGTGCAGCTCTTCCCTTTGTTCCATGGCTTCCACCGGGGCTCCGGCCGCGATGCGTCCCAGCAGCGGCACGCCCGGCCGCGTGCGTTGGCGCTCCTGCATGAACTTGGGCATCAGCTCCAAGGAGCGGCTTTGGTTGAAGCCGCGCTTCAGGTAACCCTTGTGTTCGAGCGCGGTGATGTGCTTGTGCACGGTCGCCAAAGAAGCCAACTGCAAACCGTGCGCGATTTCCTCGTAGCTCGGGCAATAGCCCTGCTCATCCCTGAAATCGGCAATCAGATCGAGCAACTGTCGTTGCCGTTTGGTCAGCGCCATAGGCGAATCTCAACCTATTATGGGCGAAGAAAAAGGGAAAAGTCAAGGAAAACACGCCGATGTACTCGACAACACCGTGGGATCGGGGAGATAGTGGGTTCTGATGAGCATGTACGATCCCCTTAAGGCGTACCTGGAAACGCAGACGGTGAAATCCATCACGTTTACGTTTGGCGAGATTGAGGCGATCCTGGGCCGGGAATTGCCTCGCGGCGCCTATGAGACGGACTCTTGGTGGTCGATGCAAACCTCCTGGCAGGAGGCCGGATGGCGAGTCCTCACACTGGATAGAGAGAACGAGAGCGTGCGCTTTTCTCGTTAACTCCGTGAGTAGCCACGCCTAACCGTGGTAGGCCGGGGCGTTGCCGGGTTTCCACTTGATGTTGCAGCCGATGCTCGGCTTCTGCCGGAGGCTGACCGCGCCGCCGGAGAGCACGGCATCGATGGCCGCCCGCAAATCGCGGCCGGTGACCGGCACGCCGTTGCCCGGCCGCGCATCGTCGAATTGGCCGCGATAAACCAGCTTGCGGTCCGCATCGAACAGGAAGAAATCGGGCGTGCAGGCAGCCTGATACGCCTTGGCGACTTGCTGTGTTTCGTCGTAGCAATAAGGAAACCAAAAGTCCAGCTCGCGCGCCATCAGGCGCAACCCGTCGGGCCCGTCGTCGGGATACAGGCTGGCGTCATTGGAAGAGATGGCGACGATATCGAGCTGGGTGCCTGCGTAGTCCTTTGCCAGCGCCGCCAGGCCCGGCGCAATATGCTTTACGTATGGGCAGTGCCGGCAGAGGAACATCACCAGCAGCCCCTTATGCGCGAAGCTGTCCAGCCGCACCTCGCGATTGCTGACAACGTCCGTCAATTCGAAATCCGGCGCGGCCGTGCCGAGCCCGAGCATGGTGGATTCTGTGGCAGCCATTTCACCCTCCAACGTACCACGAGAAGCGCGAAACCTTGGCGTGCCGGGGGTGTTCAAACAAACAATGGAACGTTCGCCCGGCCCGGCGTGAAGTAACAACTAAGGGAATAAACTCCTGCCAGGCGCAAGGTTGGCGAAACGGGAACGCTGGAAACGCATCTACTTAAGAAGAGCATGTCATTGAGACAGTGGGGAATCTTGGTTATTGTTGCGCTTTTCGCCGCCTGGGGTCAAAGTGTGCCTGCGCTCGGGCAGTCCGTCTCGCCAGGGGATTCAGCGCCGTCGCCCGGTGCCGACTCAGCCCCTGCGCGATCCGTCGAACCGATACCCGCGCCGCCGCTGGAAGACAAGCGCATTTTCGGCGTGCTGCCCAATAACCGCACCACCGAGGATTCCATCCCCTTTCGACCCATCACCGCAAAACAGAAAATTACGATTGCGTTTAAGGATTCTTTCGATTGGCCGGTGTTTCCCACCGCTGGGGCGTTCGCCGCGCTCTATCAGATCGAAAACCAGAATCCTTCCTTCGGCCAAGGCATGGCGGGATACGCCAAGCGGTTGGGCACCGCGTACGGGGACCAGATGATCGGCAACATGATGACCGAAGGGTTCCTCCCCGGCATTTTCCATCAGGATCCGCGCTACTTCCGCTTAGGGACGGGATCCAAGCTGCACCGGACACTGCATGCGATCACGGCGATCGAGGTGGCCCGCATGGATTCCGGCCGCCGCACCTTCAATTTTTCCGAATGGGGCGGCAACGCGACTGCCGTGGCCATCTCGAACGCATACTACCCCGATACGCGCGATTGGAGCGACAACCTGCAAAGGCTGCTGGTGGCGTGTGGCACGGACGCGTTTTCCAACGTCCTCAAGGAATTCTGGCCGGACGTGAAGCGCAAATTCCAGAAGCACCACGACCAGGACCCGCTGCTCTCCACCGGCGTCCGGTAGCGCGCAACCCCGGCGGCGAGCCTGATATGATAGGCGACTGTCATGCCCGATCTTCAATCCCAGCTTGCTCCGGTGTCCGACGCAGTCACCAACTCCATCCGTGTTGAAGTGATGTCGCGGCACTCGCCCGAGAACTCGCGGCCGCAGCAGGGCGAATGGGTCTTTGAGTACACGGTCCGGATTACCAATCAGGGATCGGAGACGGTCCAACTGCTCAGCCGGCATTGGATCATCACGGACGCCTCGGAGCACACCGCAGAAGTGGAAGGTCCGGGCGTCGTCGGCGAGCAGCCCATACTGGCGCCGGGCGAGTCCTTCAAATATTCGTCGTGGTGCCCGCTGAAAACGCCAATCGGCAAGATGCACGGCACTTATCGAATGGCCGTTGCGGGCGGGGCGCAATTCGATATTGAGATCGCGCCCTTCGCGCTGAAGGCTGCCTACACCGTCAATTGACAACGCCGCGCCGGACATCCCGGCGGCGGTGTTATCATCGCCACATCGGCCACGGCGGGACATGCCAAGCAGCGGGAGCTAATCGACAACGTGTTAGGCGCAATTGAAGCGGGAGGCAGCAAGTTCGTCTGCGGGATCGGCGCCACGCCCGCGGACCTAATCACCACGCAGATTCCGACCACCACGCCGGCGGAGACGCTGGAAGCGGTGGTCGAGTTCTTCCGGCGGGAGGCGGGCCGCGACCTCGAAGCGGTCGGGATTGCGTCGTTCGGGCCGGTCGATCCGCATCCGGGCTCGCCCACTTTCGGCTACATTACCTGCACACCCAAGCTGGGCTGGCGCGGCACGGAAGTGGCGGGCATGGTTGGCCGAGGCCTGGGCGTGCCGGTGGGTTTCGACACGGACGTGAACGGGGCCGCGCTGGCGGAAGCACGGTGGGGCGCCGCGCGCGGCTTCGCCGATTTCATTTACCTCACCGTGGGCACGGGCATCGGCGGCGGCGCCATGGTGAATGGAAAACTGCTGCATGGGCTGCTGCACCCGGAAATGGGCCACTTGCGGATTCCGCACGATCGCGCGCGCGATCCTTACCCTGGCGCGTGCCCGTTTCACGGCGATTGCCTGGAGGGCCTCGCAAGCGGGCCCGCGCTGCGCGCGCGCTGGAAAATGGCGCCGCGCGAGTTGCCGTCCGCGCACCCGGCCTGGGCGCTCGAAGCGGAGTACCTGGCGCTCGGGCTGCACAACCTGGTGTGCACGCTTTCGCCGCGGCGCATCGTGATCGGCGGCGGCGTGCTGCATCAGCCGTGCCTGCTGCCGATGGTGCGCGCGGAGCTGGCCCGCCTGCTGAACGGGTACATCGAAGCGGTGGAGATCGTCGAGGAGATGGAGAGCTTCTTGGTGCTTCCCGAGCTGGGCGACCGCGCCGGCGTGCTGGGCGCGCTGGTGCTGGCCGAAGAGGCGGCTGGGCGGAGCTGAGCGCTCGGCGGGCCTTTAGCTATCTCTCCGGCGCATCTGCTGCCCTAGAAGCGGCATCACCGCTTCCGGAGTAAGTGAGCGTACGGGAGACGCGCGAGACCCTTTCGGGTCCCGCGTCACGATGTACTGGCAGCCCGCCAATCGCGCCGCGGCTGCGGTGACCGCATCCTCGAAGTCCGAAAACGGCAATTCGAGCGCCTCTTGGACGACTGCGCCATTGACGGCAGCCACATCGAAGACTCTCAGCAGCGCCGAGACGATCCGCCGGGTCTTCATGGCGCCCATTTCTTTTCGGACCAGGTAGTGGATCGTCGTTACCGCGTGGGCCGCCAGCATCCCTTCCGCGATGCCTGCCTCGACGGCGGCCCAAGCCGCCGCGCTGGCTTCCACATAAGGTTGCCGGTCGAGCAGAACGTCCAGGACGACATTAGTGTCGAAAAGGAGTCTCTTCATCGATATTTCGCGGCCAGATGCTTCCGGTAATCGTCGACGTCCGCGCTCTTGAGTATTCCCCGGACGGAGCGCAGGATCGGTGCATCGGCCGTGGCGCAAGAAGGCGGCTCGGCCACCGCCGCCAGGTACCCTTCCACCATCTTCGATACCGAGACGCCTCGCCGCTTCGCGTATTGCTTGGCGCGCGAAACCACGCGGTTGTCCACGCTCAAAGTGAGTTTGGCCATATACGTATGATAGCAGAGAATTCGTACGTATTGGAGACGAGCGGGTGCCTGCATTCGCAGATTCGCGGATCGCGGCCACGCCACTTTCATGATCCGCACCCGTGCGCCGTGTTGCCCATGCACGCGCCATGAGTTATAGTCGAGCTTCGAGAACGCCGGGTGATGGAGCGTCACCTCTTCGCCGTTCCGGGCAACCGGTTCCGATAGCTCCTGCCGTCTGGTGGGAGTTTCCTCATTCGCAAGACACAAGGAGTCATAGATGACCAAAATCGTAAGCGTGGTGGGCCGTGAAATCCTGGATTCCCGCGGGAATCCGACAGTTGAGGCCGAGGTTGCGCTGGAAGGCGGCGCGGTCGG
Source organism: Bryobacteraceae bacterium (assembly GCA_036404395.1). Taxonomy (GTDB): domain Bacteria; phylum Acidobacteriota; class Terriglobia; order Bryobacterales; family Bryobacteraceae; genus Bog-375. The sequence goes on from DASWZP010000357.1 coordinate 7,578, forward strand.
CGTTGCGGCCGTTCCTTCGGGAGCATCCACGGGGGAGAAGGAAGCCGTCGAACTGCGTGACGGCGACAAGCAGCGGTATGGCGGAAAGGGCGTAACCAAGGCCGCCGGCCATGTTCGGAAAGAAATTGCCCACGCCGTGATCGGACTCGATGCGACCAACCAGCGCGCCATCGACCAGGCGATGATCGATGCCGACGGAACGCCCAATAAGGCGAAGCTGGGAGCCAATGCAATTCTCGCCGTATCCATGGCAACCGCGCGTGCCGCGGCCAACGCTCACTCACTGCCCTTGTACCGGTACCTTGGTGGCGCCAACGCGTGCACGCTTCCCGTGCCCTGCATGAACGTGCTGAACGGCGGCAAGCATGCCGACAACACCGTCGACTTCCAGGAGTTCATGATCGCGCCACACAACGCGCCATCGTTTAGCGAGGCCATCCGCATGGGCATGGAGACCTTCCACACGCTCAAGAAGGTGCTCAACGGCAAAGGTCTCTCGACCGCGGTGGGTGATGAGGGAGGCTTCGCGCCGGATCTGAAATCCAACGAAGAAGCCGTCGAACTGATTCTGGAAGCGATTACCAAGGCCGGCTACAAGCCGTCCACCGATATCTCGATTTGCCTCGACCCGGCCGCCAGCGAAATGTGGGATGACGGGAAGTACGTGCTCTTCAAGTCCACCAAGAAGCCGATTACTTCCGACGAGCTCGTCAAAATCTGGGAGTCGTGGGTGAGCCAATATCCGATCGTGCTCCTCGAGGATGGAATGGGTGAAAACGACTGGGATGGCTGGCGCAATTTGACGGTCGCTCTCGGGAACAAGATCGAGCTGGTGGGCGACGATCTCTTCTGCACCAACGCGCAAATCCTCCAGCAGGGAATCGACAAGGGACTCGCCAACGCCATCCTCATCAAGTTGAATCAGATCGGCTCGGTGACGGAAACCCTGGACACCATGGAACTGGCGGCGCGCAACGCTTACCGCTGCTTTGTCTCTCACCGGTCGGGCGAAACCGAGGACACCTTCATCGCGGATCTGACGGTGGCCACCGGCGCCGGTCACATCAAGACCGGTTCGGGCTGCCGCAGCGAGCGCGTCGCGAAATTCAACCAGTTCCTCCGCATTGAAGAACGGCTGCAAGGGCATTCGCGATTCGCCGGCCGTGCGGCGTTCAAGCGGTAGGCGGCGCAAAAGACCGCCTGCGTTACGCGGCTGCGGCGTTATGATCGACCTGCCCCATTTATTTCGCGGGCTCTGTGATGGGAACGATGCGGTCGGCGGGAACGTCGCGGAGGATCTGGTGGATGCCGCTGGGCCAGGTAATCTCGATTTCCTTGGCGACGGCGGAAGCGCCCAGGCCGAAATGAACGCGCGGATCGCTGGAGCATGCGTAGCCGGTGCTGGTGGTGACGTGATTGTATCGGACCAGGCCGTCGGCGGTGGTGAGGCGCACCTTGGCGCCGATGGCCATGCGGTTGCTTTTGGTTCCGGTGAGCTTGAGCAGGATCCAGTGATTGCCGTTGCGGGTGGTGTTATGGAAGATCTTGGCCGGCCCGTTGAGCACGGAGACCACGGCGTCCATGCGGCCGTCGTTGTCGAGATCGCCGACGGCGAGGCCGCGGTGAATCGCGGGCATCTGAAAATCCGGTCCGGCCGTCGCGCTGACGTTCTGGAACCGGCCGTTCGAGAGATTGCGGAACACCGCCGGCGGCTCCGCGGAGTGGCGCGGCGAATAGAGGTCGATGTCGTTCTGCACGTTGCCGCGCGCCACCATCAAATCCTTCCAGCCGTCGTTATCGAGATCGACAATGGCGTTGGACCAGCCGGACATCTCGTAGGTGTCCATGGATAGCCTGGATGAAGCGGTGCGGTCGTCGAACTGACCCCGCCCCTGGTTGACGAACAAGGGGAAGGTTTCTTTTTCGACGGCGCTGACCCAGAGGCTGGGGAAGCCCTTGTTGAACAGGTCGCGGAAATCGGAGCCCATGCCCGAGATGACGTTGCCGTTTTCCGGAAATGCGACACCCGACTCGAGGGCGACCTCCTCGAATCGCTTGCCGCCGATGTTGTGGAACAGTTCCATGGGAGCGTCGTCGTTGGCGACGAAGATATCGGGGTAACCGTCTCCGTCGTAATCGGCAACGGAGACGCCCATGCCGCGGCCGAAGTGTTCGGCGATGCCGGTCTCCACCGAGACGTCGGTGAAGGTGCCGTCGCCGTTATTGCGATAGAGGGAGTTGGGAAGCGGCTTGTAATGGCGGGGCGTGCAATATTGCGGCTGCCCCCGGTCCTTGCACTCGGCGTAGCCGACCGGACTCCACTGGCAGTAATTGGAGACAAACAGATCGAGCAGGCCGTCGTTGTTGTAATCGATCCAGGCGGCGGCCACCGACCACATGGTCTTCCCGGCGTATTTGTTGCCGCCGAGACCGGCTTTTTCGGTCACATCGGTAAATGTGCCGTCGCCGTTGTTGTGGTAGAGATGGTTGCCGTTGAGACCGGCGACGAAGATGTCGGGCCGGCCGTCGTTATCGTAGTCGCCGATGGCAACGCCCATGTTGTAACCGGCGCCGGCGAGTCCGGCTTTTTCGGTGACGTCGGTAAACGTCAAATCGCCGTTGTTGTGAAAGAGGCGGTTGCTGAACTGCGGGCCGTCCTTGGCGAGCCCGGGCATGGTGCCGCCGTTGACGAAGTAGATGTCGAGCAGGCCGTCGCCATCGTAATCGAACAGGGCCACGCCGGCGACCATGCTTTCGGGCTGCTCCTTGGCCGCGCTGGCGCTGTTGAGAGCGACGAAGTGCACGCCGGCGCGTTGCGCGATCTCCTCAAACGTGATGGGACCGACTACCGCGGTGGCGGCGAGAGCGGCGAGAGCGAGCGCTGGCAGGGAAAAGAGAAGGACACGGCGCAGCATCAATTGTTCAGGGTAACATGCGAAAAACGGCGCCGGCGGGAAATGGCCGCCGGCGCCGGGAACATCGAACGGGCTAGTTAAAATAGACGCCGTCGCCTTGGAGGAAAATGTCGGTCATGATACCGAGATCGAGACCCGGCGCGGTGAACGTGGTCGGGTTGTTGTACTGGCCGATCCAGATGTAACCGTTGGGGAACGTCTCGGATCCTTCCGTGGTCGCCCCCGTCGACGGCAGGGGTTTCAGAACCCAGGAGGGAATGGTGAACGTCCCTGGGGCCAGGGGCACCCTGCACTCGAACTCCCCAAACAGGGTCTCATCGGCGTTAAGGGAGAGGCCGCCGAGGATCACCTGTCCGTTCTGCAGGGTCGGGTCGCCGCCGGTCCAGGTGACCGTGAGGTCGCTTGATCGGGGGAACGTCTTGCCGGCGAGGGCGGTGAGCTTGACGCTGGGGATCGTGCTGGTCTCGGCGACGGAAAAGGCGCCGACATTCGCCCCGCCTACGCCGGTCATGACGTAGTGCTCGTCGCTATAAAGGAATTTCCCGAGCGAGGACAAATCGGCATCGTAGAAGCCGGAGCCGGGGTAGCTTTGGGTGATTGGGGGAGAAACCAGCGGGCCGGTCAGGGTGAGCGCGGGGCCGGCATCCAGGTTGGAGATGCTCAAGTCGTCGAAGAGGCTGTCTTGGCCCGAGACGCAGTAGCCTACGGAGACGCCGTATTCCGCATAAAATGCCGTCTGCGGGGTGTACCCGCTGAAGCTGGCGTAAGCAAAATCCCCGTTGCCGTGGCCAGCGGTAACGAGGCCGACAAAAGTAAGGTTAATGCTCTGCAGGAAGACATTGGCGAAATTGACGTTGCCGCCGGAGGCGAGCTTATTAACCAGGGTTTGCCCCATCGGGGAATCGGAGCAGGTGTTCTGCCCGGCGGGGGCTACCGCGATGGTGCCGATGTTGCCCACCACACCGCCGGCTTCCACCGCGATGGGTACATAGCAGCCCTGCACTCCCTGCGGCACCGTGAAGTTAATCTGGTCGAGCCCCGGCCAGGAGCCGGAGCGGCCCGCATAGTACAAGCCGGAACTGGTTCCGGTTTCGGCGGTGTTGCCGACGAATACGGTGACCGTTCCTATGTCAGGGAACGTCGTCGGAGATGTGGCGTCACTCCCGGCAATAGGTCCCAGGCCGGTGCCCCACAAGATGCCGATGTCGCCCGGATGCAGCGTGTGGATAATCGTGTTGAGGGTGTAGTTCACATCGGTCACCGAGGCTTGCCCTAAGCCTGAGCTAGTTGCCGTGAACTCACCGAACGCAGCGGTCACCACCTGGATCGGGAAAGTGGCGCTGGTCTGGCCGTTGTAAGTGACGGTGACGGTTCCACTGCCGGTGGGGGTAAGCGATGGCAGAATGGCGTTGATCTGGCTTGGGTAGACGAAGGTGGGGAGGGGGAAGCTGGATGTGCCATTCACCGTGACCGTGAGCGAAACTCCGCAGAGGGTTGCCGTGTAAGGAACGGTGTAAGCCACGCAGTACGAGGTTGGCCCCAGATTGCTTCCGTAGACACTGAAGATGGAGCCTTGCGCGATGCCCGCTGCCGGCAAACCGGCCGCGAGGCCGCTGGCGGCGTTCGCAACCCCCGAGACGACAGGCGCGGGCTGGGTGACCGCACCCGCGATCAGGGGGGCGATCAGTAAAAGAGCGAAACGGCGAAACATTGATTCCTCCTGGCGATCCATACGTAATGCCGGGCTGGCAAGTTTCAGCAGGTCAGCCGATTTCAGACTTTAAACTCCATTAAACCACGGCAGCGGGTTGGCGGCAGCGTGCGAGACACACAAAAACAGCGAGTTAACAGACTCCGGAAATGCGGATGGCTCTTTGGGGCCATTTGGGTCGCTATGTAGACGTTACAGGAGTAGAATCGTTACCAAGATGAGAAGTTCCGCTTGGTTGCTCTCCGTATGCGCAATACCGCTTTTTGCCGGCCTTGCCGCCGCGCAGACCACGCCGGCGCCGGCGGCCGAACCGGGCGCCACCATTCGAACGACCGCGACCGAAGTGATGCTGGACGTGGTGGTAGTGGATAAACACGGGAAGAACGTGAAGAACCTGAAGCCGGGCGACGTGGAGATCTACGAAGACGGCGTGAAACAGCCGGTCACCAGCTTTCGCCTGGCCGCGACGCGTGAATCGCAGGCTCCGCAATCGACAGGCCCAGCCGCCGCGGCGCCGAAGACGCCGGAGATCTCGCGCCCGCTGCGCGCCGTCAACATGATCTGTATCGTCTTTCACAATATCGATCCGGTGGCGCGGCGGAACGCGACTCTGGCGGTCGAGGAGTTTCTGAAGAACGACCTGCCGCCGGACACTTATATCGGGATGTTCCTGTTGTCCGATCGCGTGACTCCGATCCTGGGCTTCACGAAGGATCGCGAGAGGGCGAGCCAGGCGGCGGAGCACGTGTTCAATCTGAGCCCCCTCGATTTCACCAGCGCGTCGGTGGGCGTGCTGACCGCGAACCCGAACATGCAAACCATGACCCAGACGTCGGTGACTTTGGCCGACGGCACCGTACGCGGCGGGCCGCCCAATGTTACGGTCACGGGTGGCGAGCTTGCCAATACCGTGATCGCCGGGGCGGACGTGACGAACGCTCCGGGGGCGAATGCGCTGCGCGGGGCCCAGGTCACCGAGAACCGCGACCTGGCCGAACTGACGGGGGCGCGCGCGGAGGACGAAATCGACAACCTCATCAAGACGCTGAGCGCGCTGCCCGGGCGCAAAACCGTTCTGATGGTGACGGAGGGTCTGCTGACCACCGGCGATCCCGACCGGCTTCACGCGATGCTCACCAAAGCCATTGCCCATGGCGTAACGCTCTATCCTCTCGATATTACGGGATTGACCATAGCCTCGACGGCGCAGGCCGCCAACCTGAAGCTGGGCACGGTGGCGAGCCAGAGCGCGAACCAGGCCAACAGCAGCACCGCGCCGGGCGCCATGAGCAGCAGCACCTCGGGCAGCACCACCACTGCAACATTGGTCAACCTGGATGCGATGAAGGAACAGAGCCGGCAGGGCGACACGATGGCGCAGGGCGTGCGCGCGTCCGATACGCAGGCGAGCTTGCGCGCGCTGGCGGAAGGCACCGGCGGTTTCATGATCGCCAACTCGCAGGACTACGCGAAGCCGTTTGCGCGCATCCTCGACAACGTGGAGGCGCACTATGAAGTGATTTATCGCCCCACCGAAAACAAGTACGACGGACGCCTGCGCAAAATCCAAGTGAAACTGCGGGGACGCGCCGCCGAGTACCACGTGGAGAGCCGCACGGGCTATTTTGCGATGCCGGACTTGAAAGGATCGGCCGCGTTGCAGCCGTTCGAGATTATGGGCCTGAGCGTGCTGAGCGCGAATCCGGAGCCGCACGCTTTCGATTTCCACGCGGCCGCTTTCCATTTTCGAAGTGAAAGCGCCAACGCGCGCGGCGAGCTGTACTTCGAGTTGCCGGGCGAGGCGCTGAAAGCGGTAGCGGAGCCGAACCAGAAGCATGAACTGCACGCTTCGCTGGTGGCGTTGGTGAAGGATTCGACCGGGCAGGTGGTGGACAAGTACAGCAACGACCAGATCTACCATCTTCCGGACGACAAACTGAAGGAACTGATGGCGGTGCCGATCGTGTACACGCATGCGGTGAACCTGCCTGCCGGCCATTACACGGTTGAGACGGCGGTGCTGGACCGCGAAGCCGGGCGGGCGAGCACCAGCGTGACGCAGTTCGACAACGTGGAAACGAAGGGATTCGGCGTGGGCAACATCATGATGATTCGGCGCATCGACCCAGCGGACAAGCCGGATCCGGCCGATCCGCTGGTGTTCGCGGGCAAGCGCCTGGTGCCACTGCTGGACGGCACGCTGCATGCGGACGAGCCCTACATGCTGTACTTCGAGGTCAACCCGGATAGGTCGAGCATGAAGCGGCTGTCGGCGCAAATCGAGGTTTCCTCCGGCGGCAAGGTTTTGGAAACCAAGCCGGCAAAACTCACCTGGGATGGGGGCATGTGGAGGGCGTTGGTGGAGGCTCCGGCGCAGGTGGGCAGTTACGAACTGAAGGTTACTGCGTCGCAAGGGAGTTTGCCGCCTGCGATTCAAACGCTGAAGTATACAGTTGTGCAGTGACCTAACGGAGCCGCGACCAAAGGGAGCGGTCATGTGGAAGACTCGAACACAATCGACCGCCGTGGCGCGGGCTGTCAAGCCTGCTGAGTCGAGAGTCGTCTCGACTCTTCTTCGCACCGCGCTGGCGTGCTTTTCAACGGAGCGACCATGTGGAAGCCTCGGGCTGGAAGAAATGTCGAGATGACTCTCGACACAGCAGGCCTGACGGCCCGCGCCACGGCGGCGGGTTGTTGCGCTCATCGTTTCGCCGGAATCTGCAATGGGGTTAGAATCAGGATCAAGATGAAACAGTCTGCTTTGTTGCTCCCCGTATGCGCAATCTCGTTTCTTGCCGGTCTTGCCGCTGCGCAGACCGCGCAGACGGTCGAACCGGGCCCCACGATCCGCGCCACTACCACCGAGGTGATGTTGGACGTGGTCGTAGTGGATAAACATGGCAAGAACGTGAAGAACCTGAAGCAAGGCGACCTGGAGGTTTACGAGGACGGCGTGAAACAGCCGATCGCGAGCTTCCGCCTGGCTGGGGTGCACGAATCGCAGACCCAGCAATCCGCGGCCGCCACCACGGCGCCGGGAACGTCGCAGACCTCGCGCCCGCTGCGCGCCGTCAACCTGATCTGTATTGTCTTTCACAATATCGATCCGACGTCCCGGCTGACCGCGACCCAGGCCGTGCAGGAGTTTCTGAAGAACGATGTGCCGCCGGACACTTATATCGGGATGTTCCTGCTGGCCGACCGTTTGATTCCGATTCTAGCCTTCACGACGGATCGCGACAAGGTGACTCAGGCGGCGGCTAACGCGTTTACCCTGCGGCCGATCGATTTCAATGCGGCGTCGGTGGGCGTGCTGACCGCGAACCCGAACAAATTGACGATCACCACCGTGGTAACGGGCAGCGGAACTACCACGAGCGCGTCGACGAACATGACCCTCACGGGAGGCGAGATTGCCAATACCGTGATCGCCGGGGCGGACGTAACGAACGCTCCAGGCGCCAGCCTGCAGCGCGGGGATCAGGTCAGCGCGGACCGCGATTTCATGAATCTGACCGGCGGGCGCGCGGAGGACGAAATCAACAACCTGATCAAGTCGTTGGGCACGCTGCCCGGGCGCAAAACGGTACTCTGGATCACCACGGGCGCGATCCTTACCGGCGATCCCGACAGGTTGCAGTCGATGCTTGCCAGAGCGACGGCTAATGGCGTAACGCTTTACCCGCTCGACATCACTGGTTTAGGGGAGAACTCGACGGCGGGAGCCGCGAACCTGAAGTTGAATCAGGCAGTGGGCGTGAGCGCGACGCAAGGCGCCCCAACCACGGATCTGCATTCGCGGGCGGAGCAGAGCAAGCAGGGCGATACGATTGACCAGGCGGTGAGCGGGTCCGACACGCAGGCGCCCCTGCGCGCGCTGGCCGAGGGCACGGGCGGTTTCCTGATCGCCAACACGCGAGACTACAAGAAACCGTTTGGGCGCATCGTGGAAAACGTGGAGGCGCACTATGAAGTGAGTTATCGCCCCACTTCGGACAAGTACGACGGGAGCCTGCGCAAGATCGATGTGAAATTGGTGGGAAAAGCCGCCGAACTCCACGCGGACAGCCGGACGGGCTATTTTGCCATGCCGGACCTGAAAGGATCGCCGGCGCTGCAGCCGTTCGAGGTGCTGGGCCTCAGCGTGCTGAACGCGACTCCGGAGCCGCACGCCTTCGATTTCCGCACGGCCGGTTTCCATTTTAGGAATGAAGGCGCGGGTTCTCGCAGCGAGCTGTACTTCGAGTTGCCGGCCGGAGCTCTGAAAGCGGCGCCCGGAGTGAACCAGACGCATGTACTGCACCCCTCGCTGCTGGCGCTGGTGAAGGATTCGACCGGGCAGATCGTGGACAAGTACAGCGTCGATCAGCCCTACTATATTCCGGACGATAAGCTGCAGGCCGCGCTGTCGATGCCGATCGAGTACACGCATCCGGTGAGCCTGCCGGCCGGCCATTACACGGTGGACACGGCTGTGCTGGATCGCGAAACAGGGCGGGCGAGCACCAGCGTGGCGCAGTTCGACAGTCCGGAGACCAAGGGAGTCGGCTTGAGCAGCATCATGGTGATTCAGCGCATGGAACCCGCCGACAAGCCGGACCCGGCCAATCCGCTGGTGTTCAAGGGCACGCGCCTGGTTCCGATGCTGGACAAGACCCTGCAAGCGGATAAGCCCTACATGCTGTACTTCGCGGTCTACCCGAATCAGTCGAACACCGAGCAGCCCGCGGCGCAAATCGAGATCTCCGTTGGCGGCAAGGTAGTGGGAACCGTGCCTGCCAAACTCGTCGAGGATGGGGGCGTGTGGAGGGCGCTGGCGGGAGCGCCGTCGAAACCTGGCAGTTACCAGTTTAAGGTCACCGCGTCGCAGGGCAGCTTACCGTCCACGACGCAAACGCTGGAGTATACCGCCAAGTAACCGGCGGCCGACCGGCCCTGGATTCACCAAGCGGACAGATCACGGGCTGGCCGACTGGACCTACCGGGCGAAGTCCGCATCGGACCCGAAAACCGGGGCGCCTGACCGTGCGTTGGCGTTCCTGCCGTCGTGGCTCGCAAAGAACCGGCTGCAGGGACCGCCGGCGATACGCCAATTCCGGCAGGTTCTGCCCGAAAACAGCGGTTAAGTTCTTTGTTTCGGTAAAAATTCCGGCAGATTCTGCCGGTTTTCGACTGGCGGCGGTGCATTGGCGGGCGGCATCCGGGACGGACCCGAAAACGGGCGCCTGCGCCCCTCTTATTACGGCAACGCGATCGGAATGGTCACCGAGCCGGCCAGGTCGGTGGCGCCATCGGCCACGATGAAGCGCATGACTTTGGTTCCGGGAATGACGGGGTACTCATTGGACATCGGGAAACCGTCTTTCAGATAGGCGTCGTGCTGCTCCTTGGTCAGTTGGGGATTGACGGCGAACATCGCGGGATCGCCCAAAGGCCCGGACGCGCCGCGCTGGGAAAGCAGGAAGGTCAACTGGGCGCTATACTTGCCACCGCTTTCATGCAGCACCAGGTCGGACAGGTTAACCTTAAGATCGACCTTGATCGTACCCGGGGTCTTGCCGGGCGCGATCGCGGCTCGCAGGCCGATGTCGGACACGTCAACGGGGCTTTGGAAGGCGGTGCGCAAAGCGTCCATCTCCCGGTCCTGGGCTGAACGCGTATCCGGCAGCGCGTAGTAGCGAGTCTTGGCAATCAGTTTGACGTCCTTGCGATCGCAGGTAATCTTGACCAGGTGGAATTTTTTGTCCCAATTGGCCGAGGACGGATCGTAGGCGATGGTGTAGCCCGTGCTGGAGCTTTCGTTCAACCGCTGGACGATCTGGTTGATCTCCCCCTTGCCGTAGGTCAGGCTGCCGCCGGTCAATTGAGCCATGGCTTCCATGTCCACGGTCTTGTTCGTATCCAAGTCCGTATACGTGAGCAGGTTGACCACCGTCCCGTTTGCGTCCAGGGTGACGCTCAGATGTTCCGCGTAAAGCCCGCATCCAACCCAGATGCCGTTGCAGGGGTTCTTGGTATTCTCCTTGTAGGTCCAGGGCACGCCACCGAGGATCCAGACTATGTCGCGGCGGCCGGGGAAATTCGTCAACTGCTTGCCGAGCGTCTCCAGCGCGACATACGTCTTCTTGGTTACGTCCTCGTCAGTTAGGCCGGTGGGCCTTGTTTTCATGCCCTTAATCTCTTTCGTCAGCATGGCCTCGATGCCCTGGTTCCAGGTCTTATCGGGCGCGGCCTCGGGCGCACTCGGGAAGGGATGGATGGGATCGATCTGGCCGGCCGATGTCAGCACATAAAAATAGATGGAACTGGCGTCGCCGATCTGTTTGAGGGAGGGAACGATCTGGCGCACGGCGTACAGCCACTCGCTGCGGAGGTGGTTCAAGCAATCGAACAGAATCACGGTGGTGTGCGGCGGCGGCGACGGCCGGTTGGTGAACAGGCTGGGGTCCACGGCGGTGGTCGGCCCAAAGCCGCCCGCGCGGAACAGGGCGATGGTCTCCGGCTTGCCCTCGTCCACGATATGAAAATCGCTGGCGGTCAGATCGCCGACCGGCTTGCCCTGCTGGTCGACAGCCACCACGTTCAGTTTGACCAGCTTCGCTGGCTCTTGAGCGGACGCGGTGAGGATCAACGCGCTCACCGCCAGACCACCACAGAGTGTTCTCAAAACTGCCCTCATAATTCTCCCTTTCTCTTGCGGCGCACCCGCTTCGCGATTCGGGTCCGATCGCGGACGTCCTTCGAAACTTTCGCGAGGACAGCGGATTTCGGACTACAGCGCCCGTATTTCTCTGAAACGCTAGTACTCCATAATCGCGCGGATTGCCCGGTTCGTCAAAGCGGGGGGAGAACAAACGGCAAGCTGAAGCACGCCCTACCAGCGGACTTTCGGGGAACCTTGCGCGGCGGTTCGCGTATGCCTGATAGAACGCGGCGACGCTTGGCGGCCGCGCATCGGGACTGCCCGGCGCGGCCGTCCGCGCTTTTGCGTTAATGTTGAATCAGAGGCGGCGTCCTTAGAATATAGCGATAGGAAGGCGTTCACCGTCCGCACTCGAAACCTGCCGGCGGAGACAAGCAGGCTGAATCGGGCATCATGCGAGCTTTGGCATCTTTCCGCGAAGCGATGTTGGTCGCTGTGCGGAGCGTATTTTCGAGCAAATTGCGCAGCTTTCTCACGCTGCTGGGCGTGATTCTCGCCACCGCCACGTTGATCGTGGTGATGTCGATGGTGCACGGGATGGACGTGTACGTGGCGCAACAGGTGTCCGACATGGGCACCGACGGTTTTCAGGTGCAGCGCATTCCACTGCTCGGCGATTTCGATCCCAAGAAGATGATCGAACTGGACCGGCGGAATCCCAAGCTGACCCTGGAAGAGTTTCAATACCTGAAAAGCCACCTGACGCTGGTGCGGGAATTCGGCATGTCGGCCGGGCAGAGCGTGAGCGTGCACTACCGCGGTCAGGTGATGGATGGCGTCGGATTGACGGGCGTTACCGCGAACATGGGCACCATTTCGGACCTGGGCGTGTCCACGGGAAGGTTCATCACGGACTTCGACGACCAGCGGCACACCAACGTGGCCTTTATCGGCCAGGACGTGAGCGTGCGCTTTTTCCACGACACCGACGCCATCGGCAAGACGATCATGCTGGACGGCAAACCGTTCCAGGTGATCGGCGTTTCGGCTAAGAAAGGCTCCGTCTTCGGGCAATCGCAGGACAACTTCGTGATGATCCCGCTGGGGACGTTCTTCAAGATATTCGGCTCGCACCCGGAGGCGACCTTCAGCGCGCTGGCGATCGATCATGAACACCTGGAGGACGCGCAGGACGAAGTGCGCGTTCTGCTGCGCGCGCACCGCAAGTTGCGTCCGAACCAGGAGGACAATTACGGCCTGCTGTCCTCGTCCTCGCTGGTGGCGCTGTGGGACCGCATCACCAAGACGCTGGCCACCATGGCGGTGGGCATCGTTTCGGTGTTCATGGTGGTGGGCGGCGTGGTGATCATGAACATCATGCTGTCGGTGGTCACTGAGCGGACGTACGAAATCGGGATTCGCAAGGCGGTGGGCGCGCGCAAGGGGGACATCATGCGGCAGTTCCTGGTCGAATCGTCGCTGCTGTCGGCCACCGGCGGGCTGATCGGCGTGGCGCTGGCCTGGCTGGTGACGGTGGTGGTCCGGTCGGTGACGCCGATGCCGATGGCGGTGCCGCCCTCGGCCGTCGTGGTTGGCGTGGGAATCTCCGCGATGGTCGGCCTGTTCTTCGGCGTGTACCCGGCAAGCCGCGCGGCCAGGCTGGACCCGATTCACGCGCTGAGGTGGGAGCGATGACGTTCTCCGAAATCCGGTCTTCGGCGGCGATGGCGTTCTCGACCGTGCTCGAGCACAAGACGCGCAGCTTCCTGACCGTGCTCGGCGTCATCATCGGCACCGGCGCGGTGATCGCGGTCGGCTCGATCATCACCGGCGTCAACGACGTGATGACGGAACTGGTCAGCGCGATGGGGCCGGAGACGATTCTCTCCTTCCAGTTCAACCTGAGCTTTCGCGGCTCCATCACGCCGGAGGAATTGAAGCGCAAACCCTTCACCTGGGAGCAGTCGCAGGAACTCGAGGAGCGTTGCCCATCGATCAAGCACGTTTCGCCCTACCTTTTGACGCCGAACGTCTTCGGGCCGGGGGGGTGGACGGACCACGTGAAATACCACGGCCGGGACCTGTACCAGATCACCTTCGCCGGGACCGAGGAGGGCTATGCAGCGGGCGAAAACCAAGTGATGGTGCGCGGCCGGTTTTTCACCGACGAGGAGAACCGGCGGCATCAGCCGGTGGTTGTGGTCGGAGAGAACGTGGACAAAGCCCTGTTTCAGGGCGACGACCCGATTGGCAAGTGGATCGAAGTGGACGGCCATCAACTTCAGATCGTGGGCGTAATTGCGCAAAAGCTGAGTTTTCCCGGCCAGCCGGACCAGCGCATTCTGGTTCCCTTTTTCACCATGCGCAAGATGTACCCGACGGCCAATGAGATGATGTTCATCATCTTCGCCAGGAAGGGACTGGTGGATCGCGCGATGGATGAAACCGAGGTGGCGCTGCGCATCATGCGCAGGACGCCGCCCAGCAAGCCGGACGATTTCTGGATCTCCACCGGCAGCCAGATGCTCCAGGATTTCCATCGCATCACCTCGACGGTGGCGCTGCTGATGGTGGGGCTGAGCTCGATCGGCCTGCTGGTGGGCGGCATCGGAGTGATGAACATCATGCTGGTGTCGGTCACCGAGCGGACGCGGGAGATCGGCATCCGCAAGGCGGTGGGCGCGAAACGCTCCGATATCGTGGTCCAGTTCCTCACCGAGGCGGTGGTGCTGACGGGCCTGGGCGGCCTGGCGGGGATGACGCTGGGGTGGCTGATCTCGGTGATGTTCCGGCTGATTTTCCCGAGCCTGCCGACTTCAGTCCCGCTGTGGGCAGCCGCGCTGGGCGTGTGCGTGAGCGTCGGCGTGGGGCTGTTCTTCGGCACCTGGCCCGCGTTGAAAGCCGCGCGCCTGGACCCGGTGGTGGCGCTGCAATACGAGTAGGTGGGTTGGCAGCTCACCGGCGCGACGGTTTCAGAGCAACTCAGCGATGGATTCGACCGTGATCGACCTCGTCTGTGCGACGTAGGAGAGGATTCCGTGAAGGGTTCCGGTCTTGAGCGGGTTGTGCATGGGGACCGTGATCGTATGGGCCGGCGGTCCCTCATGCCGCAGCCTGACGTGGCTGCCCCTTTGACGGATCGCCACGTACCCGAGGCGCTCCAGCGCGTGGATCGCACGATCTGCGGACACGCCGCGCGGCAATTTCATGCGGCTTCGACCGGGATCAACTCGTCCTTCACATAGTGCAACTGCACTAACCGGGGCTGCACGGGCGCGTCTTCGAAGTGAAGCGATGTTGCCTCAAGGACATTCGCGCGAAGCTCTTCCCATGTCTCCGCTTCGGTAAAGATGGCAGCCCCAAGCGCGCGCGCGCGGTAGCCGCCTTCTTCAGCGTCGCGAACTTCGAAGATCAACTCCATGTCCATAGAATAGCTGAGGCGGAGATGGAAAGCAGACCCGTGGGGTGACACGAGCGCCGCCGCACCGAGCGGCTGGGAACAGCGCAACCGCCGTCTGCGTAATCCAAGGCATGGACGGTCTCATCGAGTTCCTGTTCGAGTACGGGCTCGACTTGGTTGAATATGTCCTGGAGCACTGTGACTATGCTCCCGCAGATAAAGAACACCTCATCCGGCTTGGGCTGTCGGATGGTCTATTGGAGCACTCTCCCGTAAGGACCCTCCGCCCAAGTATCCCGCTTCACTCAACGCTAACGACTCCGACTCTGTAACTGCGTTTGCCGTTGCAATTTCGGCTTTTCCGGTCCATGATTATTGGTTGCAGTTGACTTCATCCGGAAAGCAGGAGCACAGTGTCGATTCCCATTCTGAAACCTACCTTAGCGCGTGACGAACAATTTGCCGGCGTAACCTATCACATCGAGGGCGAGCTGGTGCCCGTGTTGCGCATCGAGCTGGCGAGTGTCCCCGTCTATTTCGAGCACCACATCCTTCTTTGGAAGGAGCCCAGAACGCAGATCGGCATCAAGCCCTTGAAGGGCGGTTTCCGGCGCGTCATGGCGGGCATGCCCATCCTGATGACCGAAGCCAGCGGTCCCGGGCAGATCGCTTTCAGCCGCGACGGCGCGGGACACATATTCGGCATCCATCTGAACCGCGGCGAAGGAATCGAGATGCGGGAACACCAGTTTCTCGCCGCCACCGGCAGCGTCGATTACACGTTCACGCGGGTGAAAGGCGTTTCCAATATGCTGATGGGCGGGACCGGGTTCTTCATCGACCATTTCACCGCGCAAGCGAGCGAAGGCATCGTTTGGGTGCACGGATACGGGAACGTTTTCGACGTGACGCTGGGAGCCGGCGAACAGATTGACGTCGAGCCCGGCGGCTGGGTCTACAAGGACCGCTCGGTGCAGATGGAAACGCAATTCCAGAAATTCTCGACCGGTTTGTTCGCCAGCGCCGGGCAAATCGTGTGTAACCGGTTTACCGGCCCGGGCCGAGTTGGCATCCAGTCCATGTACATTCACATGCCGACGTCGGCGTAGGGGGAGCTGGCCGGATCTGTCGCCAACAACCGCTCACGCTGCGTCTGAAGCCGCATCGGCCGGCGGCAAGCCACCCCAGATCAGAACATCGGGGCACAAGTCGGCGCCGGCAGGCCAAACCAGGGTGCCGCCTTCCACGCGCATCTCCCTAAATCGCGCCTGGTCGTTCCGGATGTCTGCAAAAACCGGTCCCACCAACAATGGTCCGAGG
>DASWZP010000358.1:0-9401 GCA_036404395.1 Bryobacteraceae bacterium
GCGGAGGGCTGCTTGCTGCGCTCCTCTTCCGGAAACAGCGCGGGCAGCGGCTTCAAGCGGCCTTCCAGCGCGCCACCGGCGGAGACGAATTCCTCCCAGTGCGGATGCGGAGCGAGCACGGGATAAAGGATCTCCAGAATCCTGCGCCCGCGTTCGTTGAGCGGACGGAACTCGACGCGGCGGTCGTAGGAAACGATCTCGAGCGGCGGGCGGGTGGAAGCGACGTCCCAACGCGAGTACCGCCCGGGATATTCGTATCCCGACGAAAGATAGATCCCACGGTGCCGGTCCAGATCGTGCAGAACGTGCTTCAGCCCCTTGCTGTAATTACCCTGGGAGGCTGAGCGGGTGACCTCAATTCCGTGGGGAGTCGTGTAGCGGTATTCGCGCATGGTCCACTCCCGGGAAAGTTATTTTTCAGGATAGCAGACCAACGCGCGGAAGCGCGCCAGAATGTCCACGGCCGCCGCGTTCTTCAAATCGTGGCCCGCGCCTTCCACCGCGAGCAAGTCCGTGTGCGCGGGAATCGCCCGTATCGCCGAACGCAGCTCTGCGACCGTGCCAAACGGATCGGCAGTGCCATGGACAAACAGCGCCGGCATGCGCAGTTCCGGAAAGAAGCTGGTGCGCATCTGTTCGGGCTTGCGCGGCGGATGCAAGGGATAGGAGAACAAGAGCAGCGCGGCGACGAGTTCGCCGTGTTCCGCAGCAACCATCGCGGTCTGCCGGCCGCCGTAGGAGTGGCCGCCGGCGAAGACGCGCCCGCCCGCGAGCTTGCGCAGCGCATCCACCGCGTGCGCAATCCCCTCCCGGTCTCGTGCCGCCATGGCTGGAAAGGGAGGTCCCTTGGATCGCGCAATGCGAAACGGCAGATCGTAGCGCAGCACCAGGTGACCGGCTTCGGCCAACGCGCCGGCCATCCGCACCAGCAGCGGCGCGTTGGCATTCGAGCCGGCGCCATGGGTCAGCGCGAACGCATCGCCATTCGAAACCGGCGGGCGGTGCAGCACGCCGCGAACGCTCGCGGTTTCGAATGCTTCGAGCATCACTCCTTCTTCTTCAGTTGCTCGTCGTGCTCCTTGATGAACTTGCGAATCTCGTCGGTCATTCCGAGCAGCTTTTCCCACTGCTCGCGGTAGAGCGTCACCGGGAACCGGCCGAGCCCGTATACCGACAGGCCGCCCTTCTCGCTCACCTTCAGCGACATCTGTCCGCGCGGCCGCTTCAGCGCTTCGTTTTCCGCGCGCAGCCGCTCAATCTCCGCTTTCAACGCTTCGTCGTTTGCCATGGCAATCCAGATTTCAGTGATACCACAACCGCGGACGGGACGTGGGCGGCGTGGGTGGCGGGGAGCATGCGGACGTTGATGAGGACTACTTCGGTTCTTGCCACTTACGTCGGCAGACTATTCTGGCGGTGTCGGCTACGGCATCCAGGAGACGCTCTTGGACGGCGTCATTTGGATTCTCAAAAGGCAGATCAACTATCAACAGCTTCCGCTGATCCGTCGGATCTCTCACGACCTTGAGTCCAAGATCCCGGAGGGTTCCGACGTGAAGCGAAGCGACACCGTATCCGCTCTTCCCGCTTTGAAGGCACGCCACCGGGTTGACGTGGTAGGAATCAAAAACTGATAGGCCGTCGTCGTCTCCGGGGTCAGGCGTGCCGTCGGACCGCAGTTTTGGGCGGCGCCGCATGAACGCCTCGGCCTTGACCCTCGAAACATCGTCTGGATCGAACCACCCGCTGCGGCGGATGGTTCGATATAGGATTGTGTTGCAGGGTGGGTCAGGCGGCCGCTCTTCGGTTGGATTGTTGTTCACGGCTAGTCAGCCAAGACAGCTTCTCAGCGAGAGCGTCGGCGGTAACGTTCTGGTTCTGCACGGAGCTGACATCGGTCGATGACTCGCACCAGTAAATGTATATCGGCATTTCCGGCGATGCCGGACAGACCAGCTTCACCTGCCTATCGCCTCGGCGCCATGAGATGCGTATGCCCCCCTCGGAGTCGACTGCTGGAGACGAAGCAATCCCCGGCCCAGCGAGCGCCTCGGCCCGTTCAACCATGCGATAGGCAGTCAGGAATGCAAACTGCGTCGGGCTGATTTGGCCGTAGTCGTCCTCTCCGTTTTCCTCCAACAGTTCAACTAGGCGGGAAAGAGATGCAGCGAGATTGGGGGCGCCCGCCTGCGGATGCGCAGCCATTCCGACCTCGTCGATATACGAGGCGGCCGCAGACTGCGTTGCGGTCCAGTTGGCGTCCCGGACAAAAGTTGGAAACATGGTGCCGCAATTCATTTTATGTCCTTTTCCTGCGTGGACGCGCAATGGCGCTCGCGCGCCTGCTCGAGCTCTGCTACCCTTTCCCGGAGCCACTCGGAAAACACTTTGGCTACCGGCAGATCGAGCACAATCCCGACCTCGGACTCGCGTATGATTCCCTCTTTCCCTTCGCGCTCTTCAACGACTTCCCTGGTAGGCGCGCCGGCTGGCGATGTCTCGTAGACCAGCACTTTGGGAATTGGAAAGCGCTCGCTGTAAAAATCGATGAACAGTTCTAGCCGAGGCGTGGTGCCGCCAAATGCCCCATCGGCATGCACAACCCGAAACAGGCTGCCCTTGACGTACTCGACCCTAACCTTTGTTGATGGTTCGCTATTCATAGTGGCAGAACACAACTCACTACATCGTATCGCATCGGAAACCAAACCTCTGGCCCCGCAGCCCTACAGATGTCCTTATCGCCCAAAAGGTCCCCCAATTCCATAGTACCCCTGGAGAGCCATCCGTAGCGACTATCGCTCAGGGAACCAGTATAGCCCAACGTCACGTCCCGGAATCCCCAAACGTATGAAAACAGACACAATATTTCCTTTGGCACCTTCCCGAGCGAGATTCGAAAACTCCAGTGCCCGGTCGTGACCCTTAAGCCCACCTCCATCGGCAGGCGTGACGCGCCAGCATTGTTTCCGGCGCCAGCACATTTTAAAGACGCTGCCTTGTGATGTTTCGTTCCGCGCAAACTTCAGGCACCACCCACTGTTGGCGGACGGGGGCTGAACGTATGCCAGGCACCGGGTTGGTCCTACACCGTTTCCGCCACTTTCTCCACCCTCACCCGCGCGATGCGGTTGCGGTCCATCTCCAGCACCGTGTAGCGGCGGCCTTCGTGCTCCACCTGGTCGCCGGCGCGCGGTATGGCGCCTAACCGAAAAAGCAGAAAACCGGCCAGCGTCTCGAAACCGGCATCCGGCGGGATCTCGATGCCGAACTCGGTTTCCAAATCGCGGATGCGCGTGGCACCATCGAGCTCGATCTCGCCGGTATACGTATCGCGGCGCACGTCCTTCTCATCGTGCTCATCCTCGATGCGTCCCACCAGGTGCTCCAGCACATCCTTCAGCGTCAGCATCCCGACCACGGTGCCGAATTCATCCACTACCATGGCCATGTGGGAGTGGCCGGCGCGGAACTGCTCCAGCATTTGCGAGAGCGGCTTGGTCTCCGGCACTACCAGGTGCGGGCGCAGCAGCCGGCCAATGTGGAAACTGCGGCTGGCCTGGCCGGAGCGGATGGCGCGCCGACGCTCCTCCCAGACCGGAAGCAGGTCCTTATAGTGCAGAATGCCAACGATCTTTTCGGGCGAGCCCCGGTAGACCGGTAGCCGCGAGTGCTTTTCCGCAATCATGGTGCGCAGCACGTCGTCCAGGGCGGCGCCGGCTTCCACCGATACAATGTCGTTGCGCGGCACCATGATCTCGCGCGCCACCACGTAGTCCAGGTCGAGCACGCGGTGGATCATGTCCTCCTGCGCCTCCGGCAGATATCCCAGCCCGCGGCTCGAGCTCACGATCAGTTTCAGTTCCTCGGCCGAATGACCACCGTGCACGGCGTTCTTCAAATTCAGCGTACGGGTGATGAAGCCGGCCGAGCGTTCCACCACCACCACGAACGGCAGTGACAGGCGGTAAAAGAGGAGCAGCGCCGGCGCCACAATCGCCGCCATGCGGTCGGCCTGGGCCATCGACAGATTCTTGGGAACCACTTCACCTAGCACCACGTGCAGGTACGAGATCACAAGGAAGGCAAATGCCAGGCAGGCGCCATGCAGAATGTCGGCCACCAGCGGACTTGGCTGCGGAGGCAACCTGGAAACCAGGATCTGGTACAGGGTATTCTCGCCGGCCCAGCCTAACCCCAGGCTGGCCAGTGTGACGCCCACTTGCGTTACCGACAGCAGCCGCCCCGGATTCGAAAGCAGGTTGAGCGCGGCCTGCGCGCCGGCGGCGCCGTTCTCCGCCATCTGTCGCAGGCGCGAATGCCGCACCGAAAGCAGCGCCACCTCGGCGCCGGCGAAGAAACCGTTCACCGCGATCAGCAGCGCGACCAGAACGATTCGAAATGGGTAATAGGTCAAAGTCCGACGAAAACATTTTAGCCGAGATCGCTAGCCGATAGGCTGCGCCAGCAGCGTCTATGATGGGAGTTGCACTGGTTTCCATGGCAACGGGACCGACCGGTTGAAGAATACGCCGGGGGAAGAAGAGTCGAGACGACTCTCGACTCAGCAGGCTTGACAGCCCGCGCCACGTTGGTCGCGGCTCCGTTTGGTTCGGACCCTGAATGTCACATTCCATATTGGCGCGAATCGTTAAGATCGTGAATCTGCTGATAGCCGCGGCTCTGGTGGTGGCCCTGACAGTGGTGTATTGGTGCGTCTGGCGGCCGCTGCCGCAGCGTTCCGGATCGATCGAAGCTCCGGTGGCGGCGCCCGTGGTGGTGCGATTCGATGCACACGGCGTGCCGCACGTAGAAGCCTCCAGCCTCGAAGATGCCGTGTTCGTGCAAGGCTACGTGACCGCGCAGGACCGGCTGTGGCAAATGGATGCGCTGCGCCGTCTGGCCGCGGGCGACCTGTCGGAGGCGGTCGGCGCGGCGGCGCTGGAGTCGGATCGCGAATCCCGCCGCCTGCGGATGCGGCGCATCGCCGAGCGCGCTTACGTCGAGATGCCAGCGCCGGATCGCGCCGCGATGGCGGCTTACGCCCGCGGCGTCAACGCGTTTGTTGGTAGCCATCTCGACAACCTGCCGCTCGAATTCCGCCTGCTCGGCTACCAGCCGCGTCCGTGGAGCGTGGTGGATTCGCTCCTGATCTGCCTGCACATGTTTCGCACTCTCAGCACTTCCTGGCGCGACGATTTGCTCAAGCGCGACATGCTGGCCCACGGGGACGCGCACAAAGTCGATTTTCTGTTTCCGGCGCGCAGCAGCGGAGAACCGCCGCCCGGCTCCAACGCCTGGGCCCTGTCGGGCGCCCATACGGCGTCCGGCAAGCCGCTGCTGGCCAACGATATGCACCTGGAATACGGGCTGCCGGGCATCTGGTACATGACCCACCTGCGGGCGCCCGGTATCGATGTCTCCGGGGTGGCGCTGCCTGGCGTCCCCGGAATCATCGTGGGACACAACCAGCGCATCGCCTGGGGCATCACCAATCTCGGATTCGACGCCCAGGATCTGTACATCGAGAAACTCGATCCGCGCACCGGCCGCTATCTCTTCCGCGGTCAAACCGAGCAGGCGCGGCTGGAGCGCGAGATCATCCGCGTGAAGAACCAGAACGCGGAGGAGATGCCGATCTGGGTCACGCGTCACGGTCCGCTGTTTGTCAATGAGAACGACGCGGCAATGTCGTTGCGGTGGGTCGCCGCCGAACCGGGCT
The DNA here is from genome assembly GCA_036404395.1 of Bryobacteraceae bacterium. Classification (GTDB taxonomy): domain Bacteria; phylum Acidobacteriota; class Terriglobia; order Bryobacterales; family Bryobacteraceae; genus Bog-375. The sequence goes on from DASWZP010000358.1 coordinate 5,723, forward strand.
TCGTCCAATATCCATTCCTCGATATCGACCGCGCGCAAACCTGGGCGGAATTCAGAGCCGCCCTGGAGCGCCTGCCGGGCCCGGCCTCCAACTTCGTCTACGCCGATACGGATGGCAACATCGGCTATCAGGTCGCCGGCAGATTGCCCGTGCGGCGCGGCTTTGCGGGCGACGTGCCTCTGGATGGCTCGTCCGGCGATTTCGAATGGGACGGCTTCATCCCGTTCAGCGAGCTCCCCACCGCTTTCAACCCGCCCGGCGGCATCATCGCTACTTCCAACCAGGACCCGTTTCCCGACGGCTATGCTTACCCGGTCGGCGGCCGCTTTGCGCCGCCCTACCGCGCCAGCCAGGTGCGTGCGCGCCTGCAATCCCGTCACAGTTGGCGCGCCGAAGACATGCTCGGCGTGCAGTGCGACGTATACTCGGCGCTTGGCAAGTTCCTGGCCGGGCAACTGGTTGCCGCTTACGACAATCGGCATACGCACGTCACCAACCTCGAGGATGAGATCGCCATGCTCCGCGCCTGGAACGGGCAGATGGAAACTCGTGGAGGCGCGCCGTTCCTCGTCGCCCTGGCGTTCACCCACGTGCGTACGGCGCTGGCGGAAAACGCCGCCCCCGGCGCCGCCGGTCAGTACGATTTCCCGATGAGCTACGCCGTGGTGGAAAAGCTGCTGCGCGAGCGCCCGCCCGGCTGGTTCGCCGATTACGACGAGATGCTGCTGACCGCGCTAGTGGATGCGGTCGAAGAGGGCGAGCGCATCCAGGGGCGCAACCACGCGCGCTGGCAGTACGGCGCCTATTCGAGAATGCTCGTTCCCAATCCGGTCATCCGCCGGATCCCCTGGATCGGCAAGTATTTCGACATTGGACCCGTGCCGATGAGCGGTTCGCCGGTCAGCGTGAAACAGGTCACCGCCCGCCTGGCGCCCTCCATGCGGATGGATGCGGACCTTGCCGATTGGGACCGCTCGCTGCTCAACGAGACCATCGGCCAATCCGGCCAGGTGTTGTCCAGCCACTACCGCGACCAGTGGGACGACTATTACGCCGGCCAAAGCTTCCCCATGCAGTTCCGCAAAATCGAAGCCGCCAGCACGCTCGAATTCCGGCCCACGGGCCGGTGAACGTGGAGACTCCTCCGGCGCGTCCGCTCAGGGCGTGTCGCAAAATGCCGTGATGACCGCTCCCTCTGGTCGCGGCTCCGATGCCCGCTTAGACCCGCACCAGAACTTCGCGCAGCCGCTCCCGGGTGAGGAAGAACTTCACCGATTGGAAATCGGCAAACAGCTTCTCCAGGGCGCGGTTGTTGAACAACTGCACCGCCGGGCGCGTGCCGTGCTGGGTCAATTGCAACGAACTCAGTTCCAGGATGCGGAACGTGTAACAGGGAACTCTCTCGAGCTTGTCGTCCGATTCGAAGAATGCCAGCATCTGGCTCTTCTGCCGCGCGACCTTGTGCACCCGCGCTACTACCGCTTGCAACAAAGCCGGCGCCAGATACTCGAGCGAGTCCCACAGTAGGACGCCGTCGAAATGGTCTTCCGGATAGTCCAACGCCTGCCGCAGAAAGAAGTCGATACGGCCGGGATTGGAATGATCGACCGTGCCTTCGGCGCCGAATGTCTCGTGCAGGATCTGCAAGAAATTCTCGGAATAGAGCCGGTGCCCCAGGTTGGTGATGAAGTTCACATTCTCTTGCGACGCGCCGCCTAAATCGAGAATCGTGAGACCGGACTGCCCGCGGATATCCAGGAAAAACTCTTCCAGCGCCCGGCTGCGCCGCGTGGTGACCACTTCGGGCTCGCTCGGTCCGCCATGGCGAAAGCGGCTGGGCGGCTCGCCGCCGCCGGGCGCGGAACTTCGGAGTTGGCCACGCAAGAAGTTCTTGAGTGGTCCTGGCAGCGGCATTGGCTACTTGGTTGCCTCAGCGTTTCACTTCGGCGGCGGCAACAGCCGGCGCCGGAGGAGCGGCCGCCGGTGCGGCCGGTTGGGGCGGCTTGGCGGCAGTCCGGGCGGGTTCCGGCTTGATGATATCGATGCTGCCCTTGAAGTACGCGCCATCCTCGATGATGATGCGCGCCGTGCGGATGTCGCCTACCAGTCGAGCGTCTTTGCGGATCTCGATCTTATCGGCCGCTTCCACGTTGCCCTGAATGGTGCCCAACGCGATCACTTCACGCGCCTTGACGCCGGCATGGATGTTGCCGTTGGGGCCCACGGTAAGCTTGTGCTCCAATAACTCTACCGTGCCTTCCAAGTCTCCATCGACATACAGGTCTTCCTTGCTGAAGATCTGGCCGATGATTTTGACCGCTTTCCCGATGCTGGCCATTCCACTGCGGGCGTCCATATCGGATCTTGCGATAGGCGTGCTGGACACTGGTGCTGCCTCCTTCTTCGATTCTGTAAGACTGGGAGCCGAGGGTGTAGTCACCGGACTTGGCGGGTGGCTGGCTGGCGGGACGTAGGGCTTTGGTGGTTCTTCGTCCCGGCGCTTATTCCACATGCGGGCGCCCTCCTGGAATTGAGATGATTTCGTGCATTTGTGCTGCTTCTCCAGTCTAACAAGGGCGGGACGCAAAAGGGCAAGCCGCATTTGCCGGCCGAAAGAACGCGCTTTGGGGTGGTTTCGCACACGCCCGTTTACCGCATAATCAGAACATGGCCGAGGGATTGCGTTTTGCCTGCCAGCCCGGATGCACTGCCTGCTGCACGCAGCAGGGCTTTGTCTATCTGACCGAAGCCGACGCATTGCGCATCGCCGGATACCTGGGGCTGAGCGCGCGGGCATTTGAGAAGCGCTACTGCTACCGCACCCGCCGCCAGCTTCGTCTGCGCGTGCCGCGCGAGGCGCAGTGTCATTTCTTGCGCGACGGCGGATGCTCCATTCACGCCGTCAAGCCAACCCAATGCCGCATTTTTCCCTTCTGGCCGGAGCAGCTAAAGAGCCGCGCCGAGTGGCGCAAGACCGCGCGGTATTGCCCCGGCATCGGCCAGGGCCCGCTAATCCAGATCGAATCCGCGTGCGCCGAGGCGCAGGAAATGCGGGAAGCGTATCCGTGGATGTACAAGTAGGAGCGGGTGCAAACGGAGCCGCGACCACAGGGAGCGGTCGGCGCAACAAGCCCTTAATACCCGAGCAAGGGTGCCAACTTGGCCCGCACTTCCTCGATCACTTCCTCTGTGCAGTGTCCGAGCTTCTCGGCGCGGCGGGCTTTCCAGTCGACGCTCTTCACATGGTCCGCCAGGATGACCCCAGTTGCGCCGTGGCCGGAAGGAATACTCACCTCGAAAGGGTATCCTTTCGGCTGATTCGTGATGGGACACACCAGCGCCAGGCCGGATTTCGCATTGTATATCCGTGGACTCAGCACCAGCGCCGGGCGGCGCCCGGCCTGCTCGCGGCCGGCTTGAGGGTCGAACGTCAGCCAGACAACATCGCCGGCGTCCGGTACAAGGGCCGACCTCACCAGGATTCCTCGCCTTGCGGCGGTCCCCAGTCTGTTTCCCGGTGCCGATTCTTGGGCGTGATCCTCCCAACGAGTTCCGACAGTTTGTACCTGCGCCGGGTTGGGCGCAAGACAATGCCGCCGTCGCTGTCGAGGACGAGTGCCACCGAATCTCCCTCGCCGAGGCTGGCCTGCCTGGCGATCGCCAGCGGAATCCGGACAGC
>DASWZP010000359.1:0-16410 GCA_036404395.1 Bryobacteraceae bacterium
TCCACGACGTTGCCCTTGGCGTCCAGCACCAGCAGGCAGCCGGCCTCGGCCGTGGCCGACGTTCCATCCGTGGTCGGCAGACTGCCCACCACCACCCAACCAGAGGGCAAGACGGCCAGCGCGGTGGTGAGTCCGATGCCGCCGGGGCACGCGCCGGGAAGCGTCGCCGCGTCGATTTGGGCAAACAGCGACTGGGTGCCGCGGGGCGTAATCTGGACTATGGTGGTGCCGGTTCCTTGCAGGTTGGAACTGTTATTGAAGTTACTGACCAGGATGTTTCCCGCGGTAAGATCGCCGACACTCACCGGGACGATCGCGACGCCATAAGGGTTCACGTCGCCGTTGGCCGGCACGGTCGAAGCAATTACCTTAGTGCCGGGCGGTGTATTCTGCGCCAGCAAAGCGGACGAGCAAACCAGGCCGAGCCACAATTGGCGAACTGCATTCTGCATTTCTCAAAACCCTCCCTCCCGATCATGGCGGGGCCGCGGTTTTGAGTTGTCAAATCCTTGTCAAATCTGTGTAATAGTTTCCGGTGCACGGTGCGCTTTCGGTTTCGTTGGGCTGGTGGAAAGCGATCTCACGCGTGCGTCACTGGCTACGGCGCGCGAACGAGAGACGTGCGCGGCACATACGCCGTGTAGCCGGCGCTGAGCGGAATGGCGCGGCATTCGTCGCGCAGATAATGGTCGATGTAGCGCCAGGCATCCGGTTCATCCCGCCGCAGGTAGTTGAAGACGTCGAGGTAGCGGCCGTCGACGATGACGACGTCGGCCTTTTTCCCGGTGAGATACCCGAGGCGAATGTCGTCCACCAGTTGCGTGGTTCCGAGATCGAAGTAGAGGGACGAGTCGCCCATGATCAACGCCTGGCGGGGGACGTTGGAGTGAATCCACCGGATGGCGGACACATAGGCGGAATACGAATTGAATGCCACGATCAGCCGCAGCACGGAGCCGGCCTGCACACAGATCAACACGGCGGCGGCGGCATGCGCGATTGAGCGCCAGCGCCCGGCGGGAACGGCGCGCACCGCAATCGCCACGAACGCCGCAAACATCGGCAGGGTGTACACCAGGTAGTGGGACCACTTGAGATTGTCAAACAGCGCCAGCGACACGACGACCGCTCCGCCAAACACCAGCAACACGCCGTACTTTCGGCGCAGCGGGCGGTCCCAGCAGACGCGCGCGGCGGCCAGCAGATAGGCGGCGCAGATGAGGATCTTGGCGCGTGAGGTTTGGCCGAAGCCGAAAGCTTCGGCATAGCGCAGCGGCTCGCGCCGGAGCGCCGCGAGCGGGGACCGCAGACCGTCGAACCGCCCGCCGACCTGGGAGAAGAATTGTGCCATGAAGGCGGCGCGGTCCTGGAGTATGTATGCACCCATGGCCGCGGCTCCGGCGGCGTACGGGACGGCGGCATAAGCCAGGTGCCGCCAGCGCAAGCGGCGCGCATCGAACGCCAGGGTTACGGCCAGCATTCCGCATCCGCAGACGATGCCGCCGTTGGGATGCGAAAGTCCCGCCAACACCACCAGCGTCTGGCTGGCCGCCACCGCTGCCCCCAGCGATCGTTCGCGCAGGTTCAGATAGGCGGCCAAGGCGGAAAACCCGAAAGCGGCGCTCAGGACGTCCATCCGGCCGAAGGCGGCGCGCGTCAGCAGAACGGCGTCGCTCGCGATGAGCAGCACGCCCAGCGCGCTCAGGGTTCGATCTCCGCTCACCCGCCACAGGATCGCGTACCACGCCGCCAACATCGCGAGCATACACACAGCCGTAAACATCCGCGTGGTGAAGAGGCTGAACCCAACCAGGCGATACCAGCCGGCGAGGAAGACGGTAGGCAGCGGCATCATCCAATACGTATGTTTCCGGATTCCGGCGGGTGAGATGCTCCAGCCCGGATTAGGCGAGCCCACGGTTTCGATCACCGGACTGCCCATGCTGCCGTTGTTGGCGAGGTTCCAGGCCGGCAGGGAGTACAACGCCTCATCGATAAACGGCTCCCGCGTGAGAACGCGGCCAACCACCAGCGCGAACCAAATGCCGGCTGCAAGAAGGGCCAGCGCCCAACGCCAGCGAAAACCGTTCATGATTTCAGTCGCTCTCTGCCCCGCAACATTGTTCATCGGAAACCGGGGACGGTCCCGATCTGATCTAATCCTTCGCCGCCGCTTCCACGCTGGGATAGAAGGCGAAGACGCGGTCTAACTGGTTGACGCGGAAATTTTGCAGGATGTGGCCGGTGGCGCCGGCCATGCGCATGTCGCCGCCGGCGGCCATGATGCGGTTGTAGCCGGCGATGAGGTAACCGATGCCGGTCGAATCGAGCGAGGTGACGCCGCTCAGGTCGATGATGACGGTGCGCGTGCCGGCCTGCACCAACTCCTCCACCGCGGCGCCGATGCGGTCGGGCGCTTCGCTAATCATGACCTTGCCCTGGAGGCGGATCACCGATTTACCTGGCGCGACAGTCTCTTGCGAAATCTCCATTGATCGTCCAGTCTAACAAGCCGCGCGGGCTGACGAGAAGGGCGCACCCGTTCGTTACGAAAGAAATGTCGAGATGACTCTCGACACACCAGGCTGGACAGCCTGCGCCACGGCGCATATTTAGCGCGGACCGGGGGCCGAGGCGGCGAACTCGTGGCCTTCGATCGCGGCGATCTTGGCGCGGATTTCGAGCGACACCGGCGATGGCCGGCCGGTCGAGTAATCGAGCATCACGAGCGTGGAATCGACCGCGGCGGCCAGCTCGTCGTGCTTATGGCTGACGATCGAGTGCTCCATGCGCACGCTCGAGTTGCCGATGCGGGTGACGCGCGCGCCGACGTGCACGGTGTCCGGATAATTCAGCGGCAGCTTGTAATCGCAGTGGATGCTGGCCAGAATCGGGCCCACTCCTTGCGGCGGCAGCGGCACCCACATTCCGACCCGCTCCAGGTATTCCACGCGCACAGTCTCGCACCAGCGCAGGTACACCAGGTTGTTCACGTGCCCGAAGGCGTCCTGATCTCCCCATAGCACGGGGAGGATTGTCACCACCGGAAACCCGGCGAGAGCTTCATGCCGATGCTTCATGATCTTGCGCGGCCCAGTACTTGTCGCGGCCGAAAAATGGATTATCGCATGCCGCGCGGACTGTGCGCGGCGGCCCTACTGCGCCACCTTGATCGCCATGTAGAGCACTTCCTTGCCGGGCGCCACCTTCACCTGGTGGGGCATCCCGGCGGGGATGGTCAGCACGTCGCCGGCGACCAGGTGGTGCTGGGTGCCGTCCTGGATACCGATGCCGCGAATTTCGGTCGGGGAGGAGTTGGTGGGGTTCACCACCGTGCCGCCGGTAACCAGGTCGGCTTCGCCGCTTTCGATAACGAAGATGTCCGCCATCTTCATGTGAACTTCCGCCGTCCCGGATTGCCGGCGCAGCGCCAGCGCGAAGTTGTAGTTCCCCATGTCGGCCAGCTTCTGGCTGGCGAGCCCTTGCGGACTCAGCTTGCCGGCGAGCTCCTTAGCCACCTGTTTGACGGTGTCCGCGGTCCAAAGGCTGAAAGTGGGAGCGTCGGCCGCCACTACCGAGGCGCCGGCGAGTGAGAGTAACATCGCAATCGATTTCATGCGGTCAAAGTTAGCACGATGAGGGGCGCAAGTGATAGGGGTAGCTGTAAGGGCTGGCGGTGAAGACGGCCGGCGTTGCGAAGAGTCACCGGCGGCGAAGACCGCCGGCGTTACGGCTATTTTTTCAGCAGGGCATTGACGCACCAGAGGACGGGCGCCTGGCCGTGCGGATTGCCCTTCTGGGTCGGGCGGTTCAGGTAAAAATTCACGTCATTGGTCTGGCCAGTGCCGACGCAGACCTTGTCTACATTGCCGTCCTGGTCGATGAACTTGTTGACGCCCAGCCAGCCTTTGCGCGCGGCTTGACCGTAGGCCTTGTCCTTGAGCCAGCCCTTCTTCACGCCGGCGATCATGGCGTAAGTGAACATTGCGGTACAGGAGCTCTCCTGATAAGACTCGGGGTGATCGATCAGTTGATGCCACACACCGTCGGCGTCCTGATACTTCAACAGCGAGGCCATCATGGTATGGTAGCCCTGCAAAATGCGGGCGCGCTTGGGGTGGTTGTCCGGCAGATCGGTGAGCAGTTCGGCCATGCCGCCCGCCACCCATCCGTTGCCGCGGCCCCAGTAGAAAGGAAAGTCCGGCCCGTGATAGAACAGGCCGTTGGGCTTCTGCAGCTTGTCGAGGTAGGCGGCCATCTCGAGCGCGGCGCGGTCCAGGTAGACCTTGTCGCCGGTGGCGCGGTAGGCCTGGAGCTGGAGGATGGTGATCATGTACGCGTCGTCGATCCAGAAGCGGGTCTCGCCGGAAAGGCCTTCCGGCGTGGGGTTCTCCCATTGCTGGTCGGCCAGCTTCTTGCCGAGGGCGAGGTACTGCGGGTCCTTGGTGCGGATGTACAGCTCCAGGGGCACGATGCCGAAGATGGCGTGGTCGACGTGGCGCTGCCAGGAAACCAGCTTCTGCTGTCCCTCTTCGGTCCGCCAGGGGTCATAGCGCTTGACGAGCGCGTCGGTCATGGCCTGATCGTTGGTCAGCTTGGCGAACTCGAGCGCGGAGTACCAGGTGGAGTCCTCGGCGTAGTGGACATAGGGCTTCGTCGGAATCCAGCGCGGGGGATCGAGCATGTTTTGAACGATCTTCTTGCCTACTTCCACGGGCGAAGTACCTGCGGGCCAGTGTGTGAATTCCTTCTTCTGGGCTGTCGCGACGCAGGCGAGCCCAACGATCACGAGTCCGGCGAGCAAACGGTGCATGACGGTGCGCATTCTGGTGACCTCTCAACGCAGACGACAAATAGATGACGAACTCTCAAAGTTAACACGAGACGAGGCAGGCGGTTACCCGGGATCTTATTGCCGGGCTCACCGAACCGTTTAGCGAATTCAAATTGATTCGCCCGCGGTTGAGTGGGAGAATTCGGAGGAAACGGCCGCAAAGGCCGATAGCGGGAGAGAACATGACATCAACGGAGCAGGCACCGATTCGAACCGAAACATGCGTCGTCAGGAACACCGGGGCGCGGAAGGGGCGGCATCTGTCCGTCACGCCCCAGACTACGGCCTCGCGGCATCTGTACTTCGGGCGCATCGTGCTGGACGGCGGCGACGCGCCGGTGGAAGTGGAAACCGGAGAGCGCGAAACCGGGCTGATATGCCTGCGCGGCGGCGCCACGGTCGAGGCGGGAGCCGCGGAATACACGATGGCCCAATACGATGCGCTCTACATTCCGCGCGCGAGCCGGTTCCGTGTGACCGCGGGCGCGGACGGCTGCGATTTCGCCGAGTTGTCGGCTCCGGCCGAGCAGACCCACCCGCTGCAATTCGTCTCGTTCGCCGAGGTCCAGAAGGACCCCGGGCTGCATTTCACGGCCGGCGGCCCCAACTCCGAGCGCACGCTCAACATCCTGCTCGGGAAAAATGTCCAGGCCGGACGCATCGTGGCCGGAGTTACGTTCAGCAAGCCGGGCAACTGGACGTCGTGGCCGCCGCACGAGCACGCGGCGATGCTGGAGGAGGCTTATCTCTACATCGACATGCCCGCGCCGGCGTTCGGTGTGCAGTTCGTCTACACCAACACGGGCGAGCCGGAGCTGGCGACGTTCGTCCGCGACGGAGACGTGGTCATCATGCCGAAAGGCTACCATCCGAACGTGGCGGCGCCGGGATCGCAAATCAATTTTCTGTGGATGATGGCGGCCAACCGCGAAGGCGAGGACCGGCAATTTGGCGTGGTGAACGTGCAGCCCGAGTTCGCGGGCGGCGGCTCCGGGCTGGAAAAAGGACAGGCGGGGAGGTAGCGCGATGTTTCGACTGGACGGCAAAGTCGCGCTGGTGACGGGCTCCAATCGCGGCATGGGCGCGGCGATGGCTCTGGGTTTTGCCCAAGCCGGAGCGGACGTGGTTCTGCACGATATCGCGGCCCCCGAAGAGACGGCGAAGCGCATCCGCGAGATGGCGGGTGTGCGCACGCACTCGGTGGCAGCGGATCTCAGCTCGCGCGCGCATGCGGACCGGCTGATCGAAGAGGCCGTGGCAGCGATGGGCGCGGTGGACATCCTGGTGAACAACGCCGGCATCATCCGGCGCGCGCCGGCGGCGGAACATGGCGACGAAGACTGGGACGCGGTGATCGAAATCAACCTGACCGCGGTGTTCCGGCTTTGCCGCGCGGCGGGCGCGCACATGCTGGCGCGCGGGCGGGGGAAGATCGTCAACGTCGCTTCGCTGCTTTCCTTTCAAGGCGGCATCAACGTGCCCTCTTATGCGGCGGCGAAGGGCGGAGTGGCGCAGATTACCAAGGCGCTGGCCAATGAGTGGGCCGGGCGCGGCGTGAATGTGAACGCGATTGCGCCGGGTTACATACGAACGGAGAACACGCGTCCGCTGTTCCAGAACGAGGAGCGCCGGCAGGCGATCCTGGAGCGCATCCCAGCGGGGCGCTGGGGCGAGCCGGAGGACGTGTGCGGCGCGGCGGTGTTCCTGGCCTCGGCGGCGTCGGATTACGTCCACGGCCATGTGCTGGTAGTGGACGGAGGCTGGATGGCACGTTGACGAAGTACCGCACTTTCGGCGCGTGGGCCGCGGTGTTGGTGGCGCCGATTCTGATTTGGCCCGCTCCCGCCGCGGCGCAACCGCCGGGCCGCAGCGACCCATCCTTCTCGCAGCCCTCGCGGGCGCCCGGCGTGGACTACGTGCTGCCCACCGAGGCCGAGATCAAGGCCACGCTCGACCGCATTCGCGATTACTTCGTGCGCTCCACGCCGTATCGCATCATCGACACCGCGACAGGCGCGCCGATCACCGACCTGACAAAGCCCAACAGGACGGCCGGCATCGACCTGCGGCAGGGGCAGTTCAACGATTGGGATTACCCGATGGGCGTGGTGCTGGCCGCCATGCTGCAGACCGCCGATATTACTGGCGACGCCACTTACTCGGACTACGCACTCAAGAATTTCGATTTCATCTTCGACCACTTGGATTACTTCCGCGAGCAGGCCAGGCAGTTCGGACCGCAAGCTTACGGTTATCGGCGGCTGATCGAGATGCGCGAGCTGGACGATTGCGGCGCGATCGGCGCGGCCCTCATCAAGGCCTATAACAAGAAGAAAGACGCGCGATACCGCGCCACCATCGACGCCGTCGCGGAGCACATCGCGCACAAGCAATTTCGCATGCCCGATGGCACGCTGGCGCGGCAGCGGCCGCAGCCGGTATCGCTTTGGGCGGACGATTTGTACATGTCGGTTCCGTTCCTGGCGCACATGGGCGCGCTGACCGGCCAGCGCGCCTGGTTCGACGACGGCGCACGGCAGGTGATTCAGGCGTCGGCGCGCTTGCAGGACAAGACTACCGGACTATGGGACCATTCCTGGTTCGAGAACACCGACCCGGACCCCAAGTTTTATTGGGGCCGCGGATCCGGATGGGCGATCATGGCCGCGGCGGAGCTGCTGAGCGTGCTGCCTGAGGACCACCCGGAGCGCGCCCGTGTGCTGGAGATTTTCCGGCGCGGCGCGCAGGGAGCGGCGGCCGCGCAAGGCGGCACCGGTCTCTGGCATCAATTGCTGGACAAGACCGACAGCTACCTGGAGACCTCGGCTTCGGCGATGTTCACCTTCGCCATCGCGCGCGGCGTGAACCGCGGCTGGCTCTCGCCGGTCTACGCTCCGGTGGCGCAGGCGGCCTGGCAGGCGCTGGCCACGCGGGTGCGGGCGGATGGCCGCATCGAAGGCATCTCGGTCAGCACCACCGCCGCTTACGACGCCGTCTATTATTACAACCGCCCCACCGACCTTGGCGCCATGCAAGGCTACGGCCCCACGCTGATGGCCGGCGCCGAAGTGATCGCCATGCTGCGCAACTTCGACGTCGAGCGCACGCTGAACACGTTCCATTACCGGAAGAAGCGTTAGCGGTCGCTGAAGGAGATGGACGTGCCGTCGGGGTCGCGGACCTCGGGAACTCCGCCGGTTAGTTTGACCTCGATACCGCGCTTCTTCAATTCCTCGGCGGCCCGTTTCGGGTCGGCCGCGAACCGGATCTCCGGCATCTCACCCGCCACGCGCGGCTTGAGTTCGACTGTCTCACCGGGGGTTCCCGGTAAGCTGAGCTTATAGCCACTGCCGGAAAATCCCAATTTGCCGATGAAGAACGCTCTCTCGGCATCGACATGCGCCGCGGTCATAACGGCGTTGATCATATGATCGGAAATCAGCGCCGGGTCGACGAATTTCCCGCGGGCGTTGGTGTGCAGCGAGCCCGGCAGATACTCGGTGTACTCGATCACCTGGCCTTCGGGATCGCGCAGGTTGAACAGGATGTTGCCGGCGTGGCCCTTCTTCGACTCGGTCGGAGTAAGTCCCAGTGCGGTGTAAGCCGCGCTCAGGCGATCCAGGTCCGCGGTCTCCAAACAGATGTGCATGAAGCCGAGCGGGTCCGATGGTTTGTCCCGGCGGCATAGCTCGATGTACTGGTGGTCGCTCACCTTGACGTAGGAGGTGGTGGTGCCTTTGTCATCGCCGAACTCGAAAGCCTGGTCCCAGCCCAGGGTCTTATAGAATGCGCGAGATTTGGCGACATCGGCGACGCGCAATGCGACGTGTGCGAGACAATCGAGCTTGCGGGCATCCTGCGCGGGGAGCGGACCCGCGCCGCCGAGGCCGGAGAACAGGAGCAGCGCAGTAAGAACGGCGTGACGTGGAAGAGTAGTCATGGCGGTAGATGCCGCGTGCGGCACTGGTTCATCATAACTCCGTTGCCGGCGGGCGGTGTGGCGTCAATGCCGTCATCCGGCGTTTTCCGCGCGCTGCGGAAAATGAGCTGACCCACCCGACGGGGGAATCGGTGGCGCGGGCCAGGTAGGATAGACGATCGGTTTTTGTCGTCTGTCGCGCCTCGGCAAGGGCGCACCGCCTGACAGACGACAAAAACCGATCGTCTATCCTACCTCTGACCGGGGCCACCTGGCTCAATCCAAATTCCGCCGCATCCGGAGTTCGGACTCTCGGCTCTGCAGGCTTGACAGCCCGCGCCACGCGTTTATGATCCGGCGTCCAGGTAATAGCGCACTGCGGGCGTCACTACCAGCGAAAGAACCATGGAGGCGAGGATGCCGCCGATGACCGCGATGGCCAGGGGCTGCAACATCTGCGAGCCGGCGCCCCAGGCGAGTGCCAGCGGAATCATGCCGGCCACGGTGGCCAGCGCGGTCATCAGGATGGGCCGCAAGCGTCGCTCGCCGGCGCGCAGCATGCTTTCCTCGGCCGGCACGCCGGCGGCGCGGAATTTCTGGTCGGCGTCCAGCAGCAGAATACCGTTCTTGGCCACGATGCCGATCACCATGATCAGCCCCATGAACGACGAAAGGTTGAAGGTAGTGCCGGTCACCAGCAGCGCCAGAAACACGCCGGAAGTGGAGAGTATTGCCGAGGCCAGAACGGCCGCCGGCGCGGCGAAACTGCCGAACTCGAACAGCAGCACCGTGAACACCAGCACGATGGCCAGCAGCAGCACCACCACCAGCTCGCGGAACGATTTCTGCTGCTCTTCATACTGGCCGCCGTACGCCACGCGGATGTTGGACGGGATGTGCAGATCGCGAACCGCCTGCTGCACTTTGTCCATGCCTTCGCCCAGGTTCAGGCCTTCGAAGCGGGCGGTCACCTGCACGTCGCGCTGCAAATTCTCGCGGCGGATCTCGGTCTGACCCGGAATTTGCACCATGCCGGCCAGCGAGCCGATGCTGGCGGTCTTGCCGGTTCCGCTCACCAGCACGGTGTCGCGGATGGCATCGAGCGTGGCGCGCGTGCGCGCGGGGAACCGGACGCGAATCGTGTAGGCGCGGTCGTTCACCACCAGCTGCGTCGCGGCCGGCTCGCCTTGCAGGATGGCGCTCGCATCCACCTCCACTTCCTGCGGCGAGAATCCGGCGCGGGCGGCCACTACCGGATCCACGTTGAAGACCGTGGCGGGACCGCTGATGGTGTTCTCTATCCCGTCCAGAATGTCCACCACACCGTGAATCTTCCCGATGGCCTTGGCCGTTTCCGGCGCCCAGCGTCGCAGCGCGTCGGGATCGTCCGAAAACAGCTTGATGATGCAGGGTTCGGGGGCGTTGCTCAGGTCGCCGATCATGTCCTGCAAGATCTGCGTGAACTCGATATCGAGCACCGGCTCAGCGTGTCGCACCCGCGCGCGGACATCGGCCATCACCTCGTCTACGCCGCGGCCGCGCTGCTTCTTCAGCTTCACCGCGATGTCGCCGCTGTTGGCTTCGGTCACAGTGGCCAGGCCAAGCTGCATCCCGGTGCGCCGTGACGTGCTCTCCACTTCCGGCGTGGCGCGCAGCAGTTGCTCCACGTGGGTGATCACCCGGTTGGTGGCCTCGAGCGAAGAACCGGCGGGCATGATGTAGTCCAGCACGAAGCCGCCTTCGTCCATCTCCGGCAGGAGGTCCGAACCGAGGCGGGAGTAACAGACATACGATGCCCCGATCAGCACCACGGTGAACAGGGCCAGTGCCAGGCGGTGCTCGAGGGCGAAGCGCAACACGCTCCCGTAAGCGCGCATGCCGCGCGACGGCGCTTCGTCAAACTGCTCGGGGTTTTGGCGGCCACGGCTGCGGATGAAGTAGTGGCTCAGCGTGGGCGTCCAGGTGAGCGCCAGAGCGAGCGAGGTCACGAGCGCGATGGTAACCGTGAGGGCCAGGGCGCGGAAGAAAACGCCCTCGACTCCGGTGATGGAAATCAGCGGCAGGAAAACCACGATGGGGGTGACCGTGGAGCCGACCAGCGGGACGCGGATCTCGCGGAGGGCGCTGCGGATCGCCTCAGGGCGCGTCTGGCCGTGGTCGCGGTGCATGACGATGTTCTCGACCACTACGATGGCGTCGTCGATGACCAGGCCCACCGCAGCCGCCAGGCCGCCCAGCGTCATCAGGTTGAAGCTCTGGTTCAGGATGCGCAGCGCGATAAAGGTGATCGCGATGGTAGCGGGAATCACCAGCCCGGCCACCAGCGACGTGCCCCAATCGCGCAGGAAGAGCACCATGATCAACGAGGCCAGAACCAGCCCCATCAGGATGGCGTCGCGCACGCTGCTGATGGAGTCGTTGACGAGTTCGGATTGATCGTAGTACGGTCGCAGATCCACGCCCTTCGGCAGCGTCCGGCGGATGCGCTCGATCTCAGCGTGGACGGCGTTGGCCACGGTCACGGTATTGCTGTCGGGCTGCCGGTAGACGTTCAGCAGGACGGCGGGCTTGGCGTTGGCGGTGACGATGGTGTAGACCGGCATCACCGAGGGTGCGACGCTGCCCAGATCGCCGATGTGAATGGGTGCGCCGGCGGGCGTGGTCTTCACGACGACGTTGCCGATTTCGGCGGACGTCCGGGTCTGCCCGCTCACCAGGCTGAGCACAAGCTGATGGTTGGTTTCGATCAGCCCCGGCGAATCGACCATATTGCTGCGGGAGAGCGAATCCAGAATGTTGGGCACCGTGGCGCCGGTTTCGACCAGCTTGGCGGGATCCGGTTCGATCTGAAACTCCGGAACCTGCCCGCCTTGCACCACCACGCTGGAGACGCCTGTGGTGCGGTTGAGCCGCGGTTTCAGATCATAGGTCGCCATCTCCCAGATCTCGGTCTGCGGCACGCTGTCCGAAGTCAGACTGTAGCCCATGATGGGAAATGCCGCGAAGGTGAGCCGGTTGGCAGTGATCTTCGCGGTGGGTGGAAGTGTGGACTGGACGCGGGCCAGGGCGGCGTTCACCAGCTCCAGCGTGCGGTACATGTCGCTTTTCCAATTGAAGAACAAGTCGACTTCCGCCGTGCCGCGGCTGGTGACGGACCAGATGTGGTCCAGGCCGGGCACCGTGTTGATGGCCTCTTCGATGGGCCGGGTGACGGTGACCAGCATCTGGTCGATGGGAAAAACGCCGTTATCCACGCCGACGACGATGCGCGGAAAATTGGTTTCCGGGAAGACCGCAACCGGAACGGTCAGCGCCAGGTAGATGCCGGCAGCCACCAGGGTCAGGATGACGAAGACGATGGGCTGGCCGTGCCGCGCGGTCCAGTGACCGGAGCCGGCCGCGTCCGCGCCGGGCGGTGGCGTGAGGCTGCCGCTCATTCTTTCTGTTCGCCCTTGCCGCCGGCGTCGTCCTTTGCGCCGGGCTGGACGATCCGCACTTTGGCATTGTCGTCGAGGCCCACGCCGCCGGCGGTGACCACTTGCTCGCCGGCCGAAACGCCGCTCAGGATCTGCACCTTGCCGCCATCCCGCGCGCCGGTCTCGATCGTCTTTCGATGAACCGTGGAATCGCCGCTTACCACCAGCACCGCGGCGCCGCCTTCTTCGCCAGGCAGGATAGCGGCCGTGGGAATCACCACCGCGCGCGGGATGGTTTCGGTGACGATTCGCAAGCGCACGCTGGCGCCCGGCTTAAGCCGTTCGGCAGGGTTGGCGGCCTCCGCCCAGACTTGCAGCGTGGTGCTGGCCGGATCGGTGGCCGGGCTCACCACGGTCACGCGCGCCGGCACCTCGGCCTGGCGATCCGCGACATGGATGGCGGCGGCGTTGCCGATTCTAATGCTCGCGGTCAGCGCCTGGGGGATGTTGGCGCGCGCCACCACGCGGGACGTATCCATCACGGTCAGCAACGGGCTGCCGGGCGCGGCCATTTCGCCGGCGTAAAGGGGCCGGTCGGCGATCACGCCGGCGATCGGGCTCGAGATTTCCGAATAGCTCACCTGCGCGGCGGCGGAACGGTACTGCGCCTGCGCCGCGGCCACCTGCGCCTGCGCGGTCTTGAGTTGCTCCTGCTTGCCCACGCTCTGGAAAGTGCGGAGATGCTCGCTCGAGGTTTCAAACTGCGCCTTCGCCTGTGCGTAGGTTACGGCGGCATCGTCCACCGACTTGCGCGCCAGGGCTCCATCCTGGAAGAGCTTCTGCCGGCTCTCCAGCGCGCGGCGGGCGGCGTCGAGCTGTTCCTGGTTGGATACAACGTCGGTCTGCGCCTTCATGACGGCTTCGGGGACCGAGGCCGATTCGGTGCTGCGCAGATTGGCTTCAGCCTGATCCACCTGGCTTTTGGCGGCGTTTTCAGCGGCCACCAGATCGCGATTCTCGAGCAACGCCAGCAATTGCCCGGCGCGCACATGGTCGCCCCGATTGACGAGGAACTTCTGCACCGGCGCGCTGATTTTCGGCATCACGGAAGCCTGGTCGATGGCGAAAAGCACGGCGTCGGCTTCCACTACCCGGCGAATGGAATCCTGCGTTACGGCAGTCACCTCCACCGGCGCCATGCTCTCTGCCTCCACGGCTTCCTTTTTGGCGCAGCCGGTGGCGAGGAGACAGAGGGCGAGGACCGGAGCGATCGCGAGCCCGTGGCGCACGCACTCCTGCGTGCCGCGTCGAGACTCTTCTCGACGCGTTCTAATTCCGGAGCGGCGGGCGTCGGCAGGCGTGCGTGCGCCACGGACGCTATCTCGTTGCCTCATTCCTAAAACGCTCCCGTCAGAGTCTGCAATTCCGCCAGCGCCAGGCGGTAGCGCGCCAGGCCATCGGCACTGGCGTTGCGCGCTTGCGTCAGGGTGGTCTGTGCATCCACAACTTCCAGTACCGTAATTTCGCCCGCCCGGTAGCGCAGCAGCGTGAGCCGCAGGCTTTCGGCGGAAAGCTCCGCCGAACGTTTCAGCGACTCTACCTGGGAGCCGGCCACCTGCGCCTCCCGATAGAAGGCCTGCAACGTAGAAAGCAATTGGCGCTGGGTAAAGCCCAAATCGTTCCTGGCTTGATCGAGCCCGATCTGCGCCTGGCGGATCTTGCTGCGGGCGGCGCCCCAGGTCCACAGAGGCACCGTCAATTGCGCCTGCGCCACCGAGCCCAGGTTATTCGCGTGATCCGGGTCATGCAGGGCGAACTGGTTGGCATTGATGCCGAAGAAATAATCGAACGAGAGGGTAGGCAACAGCGCCGCGCGGACGGATTCGACCGCGCGACTCTGCAGTTCCACCGCCGCCTGCGCCGCGTGCATATCGGGATTGCGCCCCGCCATCTCCTGCACCTGCGAGAGTGGCGGCAGGGCTGCCGCGCTGTCCAGATCGTCCTCCACCGAGAAATCCTGGCGGAAATCCGGAAACAGCAGAACCGCGAATGCCAGGCGGGCTTTGTCCATCGCAAGCTGGCCGTCCTCGGCGTCGCGCTGACGCTGCTCCACCTGAATCTGCGCCTTGATGACATCGGAGTGCGCCGCCTCGCCGCCGCGCTCCTGTTGTTCGGTGACCTCCAGGAACTGCCGGGCTTCGCGCAGCGCCTGCTGCGCATTTTCGAGCTTGCGTTCGGCCACCACCATCGCATAGTAATCCTGCACCACCACGGCCACCAAGCCGCGCGCGGCGACATCGGCCTTGGCGCGCGCGACGGCTTCGGCGGCCAGCGCGCGGTGATAATCGGCGCGCTTTCCCGGCGCATAAATATCGCCATGCACCTGCGCCTGCTGGTTGTAAATATGCGGCCCGTCGTTCGAGACAAAGACCCCGCTGGGCGTGCCATTCGGTTGCGTGTAGATGAACTGGCTGAGCGCGCTGACGCCGGGCAGCAGCGCCGCCTTGGCCTGCACCGCGTCTTCGTGGGCGCTGGCGGCGGCAAGGTTGGCGGTCAGGAAGGTCGGGCCGTACTGCCTGGCGCGGTCGATGGCTTGTTGCAAGGTGAGCTTCAGCGGCGGCGCGGCCGGCTGCGCGAGGCCGGTGGAAGCCAGCGCGAGTCCGAGCGCCAACCCTAACGGCAGATGCGGCAGGGAAACCATTTTGAACGGTGCGTCGGGCCGAAGCCCGCAACTCGTAACGGTGTCTTTTGTAGTATAGAACGCGTTAGATGAGACTGTGGTGAACGTTGTGGCCCTAAGGCTTCGGTTGGCCGCCGTCTATAATGACGAAGAAGGTTTCGTACAAATCCTGCCCATGAAATTCAAGACTCTCGCGATTCACTCGGGTCATAATCCCCTGGACCACGCCGGCGCGGTGATGACGCCGATCTATCAGACCTCCACGTTTGCTTTCCGGGGAGTCAACCGGCCGGGCGCGTTCGAATATTCGCGCAGCGGCAATCCGACGCGCAAGGCGCTGGAGACCTGCCTGGCGGCGCTGGAGGGCGGCGCGTCCGGTTTCGCCTTCTCGACCGGAATGGCGGCCGAAACCACCGTCGTGATGATGTTCCAGGCGGGGGACCGGATTATCGTTCATAGCGATCTGTACGGCGGGACCTTCCGCATGTTCGAGAAGGTATTCCGCAACAAGGGCATCCAGGCGGTTTACGTGGACCTGCGGGACCTGGCCGAAACCGAGCGCGAACTCGAGCGCGGCGCAGCGGCGGTGTGGATCGAATCGCCGACCAACCCGCTGATGAATCTGGTGGACCTGCGCGCGGTGGCGGATCTGGCGCATCGCTTTGGCGCCATCGCCATCTGCGACAACACTTTCCTCTCGCCGTACTTTCAGCGCCCGCTCGAATTGGGCGTCGACATCGTCGTGCATTCGACGACGAAGTACATCAATGGCCACTCGGACGTGGTGGGAGGCGCCGTCATTACGAATCACGCCGCGCTGGCGGAGAAGATCGGCTTTCTGCAGAACGCGACGGGTTCCTGTGCCGGACCGCAGGACTGCTTCCTGGTGCTGCGCGGCATCAAGACGCTGGCCATCCGGATGGAGGAGCATAACCGCAACGCACTCGCGATCGCACGCTGGCTTGAAGCGCGGCCGGAAGTGAGCGAGGTGCGGCACCCGGGGCTGGAATCGCATCCGCAGCACGCTCTCGCGCTGCGCCAGATGAGCGGTTTTGGCGGGACATTTTCGTTCCGCCTGCGCGGCGGCGAGGAGGCCGTGTTTGGGCTGCTCGAAAGAGTGCGGGTCTTCACGCTGGCGGAATCGCTGGGCGGGGTGGAATCGTTGATCGAGCATCCGGTCACCATGACGCATTCGTCGGTCGATCCGGTGGTGCTCGCGCGGATGGGAATCACGTCCGACCTGGTTCGGGTTTCGATCGGCATCGAGGATGCGGAAGACCTGATCGCGGATCTCGATGCGGCGCTGGCAGCGCCCTAATCGACCCTGCCATGTGATTGATTATATTGACAGTATCCGGGCCGGGCATGCCCGGCCCCTATGGTCGGGCTGCAATCCCACTTGCAATTCTGTGAACAATATCACATACTCGATAGACATTAGGATATAATACTGGAGAAAACTCATCATGGCAGACGCACAACGGAAACGCGGACTCGGCACGCTTGCTTTGCATGCCGGCCAGGAGCCCGACCCGACGACGACGGCGCGGGCGGTTCCGAT
>DASWZP010000360.1:0-5791 GCA_036404395.1 Bryobacteraceae bacterium
GATAGTAGGCGGCGGGTTCGTGGATGGCATCGTCTTCCACCCAACCGCCAAGGGCGTGCGCTACGCCCGCACCGATATCGGCGGCGCTTACCGCTGGAACGACCTGACTCATCGCTGGGAGCCGTTGCTCGACTGGGTGCCTTACGAAAACCTCAATTGGATGGGCGTCGAGAGCATCGCCATCGATGCGTCCGATCCCAATCGCGTGTATCTCGCCTGCGGCACCTACACCAACCCCACCACGCCGGATGGCGCCATTCTGCGCTCCAGCGACCGCGGCAGGACTTTCCAGCACACCAACGTGCCATTCAAGTTCGGCGGCAATGAAAACGGCCGCGGCCACGGCGAGCGGTTGGCCGTCGATCCCAATGCCGGCAGCATCCTCTATTTGGGCACGCGCCACGACGGCCTGTGGAAGAGCGCCGACCGCGCGGTGACCTGGAGTAAGGTGGAAAGCTTTCCCGATTCGACCGAAGCGGCGCCAGCCGAAGGCAGCCAGCAGGGGCAGGGAAGCGGCATCGTTTTTGTGGTGTTCGATCCGAACAGCGGAGCGAAAGGCACGCCCAGCCACACCATTTACGTGGGCGTCTCTCTTCAAGGACGAGACAACCTGTTCCGCTCGCAGGATGCCGGCAAGACTTGGCAGCCCGTCCCCGGTGCGCCAACCGAATACCGGCCGGCGCGCGCCGCACTGGCTTCCGACGGCGCCCTTTACATCTCGTATGTCACCGGCCCCAACCCGTATCGGCCGACCGACGGCGGCATCTGGAAGCTCTACACCGTCAGCGGCGCGTGGAGGGATATCACGCCGGACCGGCCCGACGCCGCGAACAACAAAGCATTCGGCTACGGCGGCGTTTCGGTGGGCGCGCATCATCCGAAAACCGTGATCGCCAGTACCTATTACCGCCCCGGCGCCGAAGAGATTTTCCGCAGCCTGGACGGCGGCCAAACCTGGAAAGGGATATTTGCCTCGGGCGGCACTTACGATTTTTCGCTGGCGCCCTACGTGGCCAAAACGCCGATTCACTGGCTGTTCGACGTCGAAATCGACCCGGCCAATCCCGATCATGCCATTTTCGTCACAGGCTACGGCGGGTACGAGACCTTCAATCTGACCGAGATCGATTCCGGCAAGCCGACCAAATGGAGCGTCATGAGCACCGGCATCGAAGAGACCGTTGCGCTCGATCTGCTCAGCCCGCCCACGGGCGCGCATCTGATCACCGCCATCGGCGATTACGGCGGCTTCGTCCACTGGGATCTGGATAAGCCCGCGCCCGAAGGCAGTTCCTCCCCCCCGCGCTTCGGCAACACCACCGGTCTCGCCGGCGCCCAAGCCAGTCCCGACATGATCGTCCGTGTCGGCAGGGCCGCCGTTCGCGGCGGCGGCAACATCTCGTTCACGATGGATGGAGGCAGGACGTGGCAGCCCACTCCGTCGGCGCCGCCCAACGCGAGCATGGGGAGCATCGCGGTCTCCACCGATGGCGAGATCTGGGTGTGGACGCCCGAGCGCGGCGCTGTTTACTTCACACGCGATTCCGGCGGGCGCTGGACCAAGTCGGAGGGCATCCCCGAGAACACGCGCGTGATTGCCGACCCCGTCAATCCGCGCAAGTTCTACGGCCTCGCGCTGTTCGATGGGAAGCTCTTCGTCAGCACCAACGGCGCGGCGAATTTCACCGAGCAGCCACTTACCTTGCCCGATGGTCTGCCCACGCGCGGCGGCGACCGCGGCGACAACCGCGGCGGCCAGGACCGCATCTACGCGACGCCAGGCAAGGAAGGCGACCTGTGGCTGGCCGCATTCAACGGCCTATACCACTCGACCGATGGCGGCGTGACGTTCTCCCGTTTGGGCCACGTCGGCCAGATTCACGCCTTCGGCTTCGGCAAAGCCGCGCCCGGCGCCGCCGAATCAGCCCTGTATCTCATCGGCGTGGTGGATGGACTGCGCGGCATATTCCGTTCCACCAACGCCGCCAAGAGCTGGGTGCGGATCAACGACGATCAGCACCAATGGGGTTTGCTGCTGCAGATTACCGGCGACCCCAAGCAGTTCGGCAGAGTCTACGTGGGTTCGCATGGCCGCGGAACCTTTTACGGCGACCCGGCTACGGCAGCGCGCTAAGCGCGTGCGGGGTTGTGGCTGTGATCGCAAGACCAGCATAGCCGACAGCCTGTCCCATCGCCCTACCGGCATGTGATGGTCCTGAGCGCCCGCAAGCGGGCGTTGGCAAGCTAAAGCGTGCCCTACCCTACCGGCAGGTGATGGTTGTGAACCCCTGGCACATGTCTTCGTTGCAGATCTTGTCGTCGCCCACCACCAGGGTGGGACGCATGTTGGCAAACTCGAAGGAGGCGGCGGCGGAGAAGCCCTTCTGCCGGCAGAAGTTGTCCGCGGCGGGTTGCTCGCAGTTCTCGCCCCAGTTCAGGCAGCGGTCCACCAGCTTCCCGTTAATACGCGGGTTGACGAAACTGCGCCCGCCCTTGTCGGCGCGTTCGCCGCGGCCCTCGCAGGTGATGGTGGTGAAACCCTGGCAGTAGCCCTCGTCGCACACCTTGTCGTCGCCCGCCACCATGGTAGGACGCATATCCGCAAACCGGAACCGGGCGGCGCGGGCGTAGCCATTCAGCCGGCAGAAGTTGTCGGCAGCCGGTTGCTCGCAGTTCTGGCCCATATTCAGGCACCGGTCCACCGCCCGCCCGTTAATGCGGGGCTCGTCAAACTCGCGCTCGTTGGCGCAGGTGATGGCGGTGAACCCCTGGCAGGTTTTTTCGTCGCACACCTTGTTGTCACCCACCACCAGCGTGGGCCGCGTATATTCAAGCCGGAAATAGACGGCGCCGGCGTAGCCGTTCAGCCGGCAGAAGTTGTCCGCGGCCGGCATCTCGCAGTTGGAACCCCAATTCAGGCAGCGGTCCACCACTTGCCCGTTGACGCGCGGGTTCTCGAACCGGCGCCTGTCCTCGCCACGGCGCTCGACGCCCTGCGCGCGAGCGGCGAGCGAGTGTCCGCCGGTTCCTGTCAGGGTTGCGAGCGGCGCACCCAGAATGGTGATGACAACCAGCAAGCCCGTTCTCATATTTCAGCCTCCCATGTCCCGAGGATATTCTTGTAACTCACAACCTTGGTACACGGCTATTCTACCGCCGGCGACAGAGATCCTCTCTGGATTTTCAATCCTCAAAATCTCCGTACGGAATATCATGGCCGATTGTTCCCATGACAATTGTTCCCCTGCCGCCGTGCCCCGCTTAGCCTGGCTGCTAGAATGAATGAAAAATGATCCAGACCCTATTCGGCACCGTCGAGCAGGAACCCTCGCTGCTCGAAAAGCTCAAAAGCGGCGTCGAGAAAACCCGCGCCGGCCTGGTTTCCGCGCTCGAGGACGCGCTCCAGGGAAAAAAAGAGATCGATGCCGATCTGCTGGACGAGCTCGAATCCACGCTCATCGCCTCCGACATGGGCGTGCGCACCACCGAGGAAATCCTGGAGCGTATCCGCCAGCGCGTCGAGCGGCATCAATTGAACGATGCCGCCGAACTGAAGGGCCTCATCCGCGAGCATCTCCTCGAGATTCTGCAAGCTTCCGAGCGCGCTCCCGCGCATGTCGCCGAGCCGCCCGCGGTCATCCTGGTGGTGGGCGTCAACGGCTCGGGTAAGACCACGACCATCGGCAAGCTGGCGGCCCGCTTCAAGAGCGAACAGCGCAGCGTCATACTTTGCGCGGCCGATACGTTTCGCGCGGCGGCCATCGAACAACTCGAAATCTGGGGCGAGCGCACAGGCTCGCCCGTGGTGCGGCAGAGCCCCGGCAGCGACCCCAGCGCGGTGCTGTTCGACGCCGTCAGCGCGGCGCGCGCGCGCAAGGTGGATTACGTGATCGTGGACACCGCCGGCCGTCTGCAAACCAAGGAAAACCTGATGGCCGAGTTGCAGAAGATGTCCCGCACGGCCAAGAAGGTGATTCCCGAGGCGCCGCACGAGGTGCTGCTCGTGCTCGACGCGACTACCGGGCAAAACGGCCTGGAGCAGGCGCGCAAGTTCACCGAAAGTTCCGGTGTCACCGCCATCGTTCTGACCAAGCTGGATGGCACCGCCAAGGGAGGCATTGTTGTGGCCATCGCGCGCGAGCTGAATCTGCCCATCCGGTATGTTGGCGTGGGCGAAAAGGTGGACGACCTGCTGCCGTTCGACGCCGAGAAGTTCATCGCGTCGCTCTTCGAAATATGAACCCCGCATTCATGCGCGAAGCTTTCGACCTGGCGCGGCAAGGCCGTGGATTGGCCAGCCCGAATCCCATGGTCGGCGCCGTGCTCGAGCGCGACGGCGAAGTGGTGGGACGCGGCTTTCACACTTACGCAGGCGTGCAGCACGCCGAAGTCATTGCCCTGGCGCATGCGGGCGAAAAAGCGCGCGGCGCCACTTTGTATCTCAACCTGGAACCCTGCTCCCACCAGGGCCGCACGCCGCCCTGCGCCGACGCGATCATCGCCGCCGGTGTCGCCACGGTGGTGGCGCCGCTCGAGGATCCCAACCCGCTGGTGGGCGGCGAAGGCTTCCGCCGCTTGCAGGCCGCCGGAGTGGAAGTGGCGATGGCTACCGAGTTCGCGCCCGAGGCCGCCAAGCTGAACGAGCCGTTCCTCCACTTCATGCGCACCGGCCGGCCGCTGGTGACGTTGAAGACCGCCATCACGCTCGACGGCAAGATCTCGGCGCCGGATGACAACCGCGGCTGGATCACCAGCGAACGCGCCCGCGCCCACGTGCAGGAACTGCGCCACGATCACGATGCCATCCTCACCGGCATCGGCACCGTCCTGGCCGACGATTGTCTGCTCAACGACCGCACCGGTTTTGCGCGCAGCCGACCGCTGCTGCGCCTGGTGATGGATTCGCAGCTTCGCCTGCCGCCCGATTCGAAGATGGTGCGCAGCGTGGCCGGCGACGTGGTAGTAGTCACCACCTCCGCTGCGTCGCCCGAGCGCCGCAAGACGCTCGAGGCCGCCGGCGTCGAGGTGCTGGTGCTCAACGGGCCCGGCGGGCGCGCCGATCTGGCCGGCGCTATCGACTGGTTGGGCCGGCGCCGCTATTTGTCGCTGATGATCGAAGCTGGCAGCAAGCTGAATTGGACCGCGCTCGAAACCGGAGCGGTCGATCGCATCGTGTTTTATTACGGCCCGAAGATTCTGGGCGGCCTGGAGGCGCTGCCTCTGGCCGGCGGCATCGGCCGCCGGCGACGCGTGGACGCCATCCGCGTACACAACGTCACCATACACGCCATCCCGCCCGACGAGTTCGCCATCGAAGGATATGTTCACCGGGATCATTGAAGAATTGGGCGCCGTGGAAGCCCTGGAAACGCGGCCGTCCGGCGCGCGTCTGAAGGTCCGTTGCGCGGCCGTGCTGGCGGATATGAGCATCGGCGCCAGCATCGCCGTCAACGGCGTGTGCCTCACCGCCGTCGACCGCCGTCCCGATTCTTTTTCCGCCGACCTGGCGCCCGAGACCCTCCGCCGCAGCAACCTGGGCGATTTGCGCGCCGGCTCGCGCGTCAATCTCGAACGCCCCTTGTCGCCCAGCGGCCGGCTGGACGGCCACATCGTGCAGGGCCACGTGGACGGGACCGGCGAATTCCTGTCGCTCGAAGCCTTGGGCGACGATAACTGGTGGCTGCGCATCCGCGTGCCCGCCGAGCTTGACCCGTTTCTGGTTTACAAAGGCTCCATCGCCATCGACGGCATCAGTCTCACCATCGCCGCGCTCGAAGGCGATGCGCTCAGC
>DASWZP010000361.1:0-14324 GCA_036404395.1 Bryobacteraceae bacterium
TGCCGTTCTTCTACGAAGCTGGCGGAGCGGCGCGAGTCAACCTGGCGGTGGAGATTCCTGCGCCGGTTTTCAATCCTACCGAGGCGAATGGCAAACTGCACGCCTCGATGGACGTGCTCGGCCTGGCTTACAACCTTGGGGGCAGCGTGACCGCGCGGTTCGGCGACAAGGTGAGCTTCGATTTCGCCAGCCACCAGCAGTTCGACGAATTCGTCCAGCACTCTCTCCGCTACGAACACCAGTTTGAAATCGCTCCCGGCACTTATCGGTTCAAGCTGATCTTCCGCACGGCCAAGGATCGCTTCGGCGTAGTGGAAACGCCGCTGGCGGTGGATCCTGTCGATGCCGGGCAGCTCAGCCTGAGCGCCATCGCCCTTAGCCACGATGTGCAACCGATCTCGCCAGACGACGCGCAGGAGGAACTCGACGAAGGTAAAAAGCCGCTGATCTTCCGCGGCAACCAGATCACGGTGGCCGGCTCCGATGTTTTGCCGAAAACCGGTACTGCCGAAGCCTACTTCGAAATCTACGAACCGCCCGCGGCCGGCGCCGAGCCGGTCCAGTTGACCGTGCGGCTGCGCCTGCTCGACGCGCAGAGCAACCAGCAGAAGTGGGATTCCGGCGATGTCGACTTGAGCGCCCTGGCTAAGTCCGGCGACCGCGTGATTCCGGTCGCGCTCAAATTGCCCGTCGCAAGCCTGCCGCCGGGAAGCTACCGCGCCGAGCTGATGGTGAGAGATTCCGCTGGTGGTGCAAGCGGCCGCAGCGTGCAATTTCGAACCGAGTAACTTCGCGCACCGCTATCTCCTGGCGGAACAGCCTGGGAATGCGATTCGAATGGCTCAGCGCACGGCCGCACTAATACCCGAGGGAAATGGTCACTCCAAGGATGTAGACGCCCGCATCGAGTCCATGGATCCCCAGGTAGCCCAGTAGGATATCGAGCGAATGGCCCAGCCCCGCGAAGCAGTCAGACATTGGCCGCCAAGGTCTTCCACCTGGTATGGATGCCGGCGAGCAGCCAATTCGCAGAGCATCTGAGCCGCCGCGTTCAATTCGCCGATCGCGTACAGCCTCTGGGCCCGTTCCTTTGTAGCGCCGCGCTGGATGAGTTGACTTTGGATCATACCAGCGTAGTAATGCTGAGTGTTCGCGCCGGTTTCCTTGATCTGGGATGTACGAGGCAGGCCAAGAAATTCGTTCATAAGTCGAGTGTATGCGCCGGTTAATGTAAGCAAAATCCCCCAGAAGTCCTCAGTGTTTCAGGACTAACGGGCTATTCCTCCGGCACTAAAGCTATACAGTTGAACCACGGCGCCCTTGTTCTCGGGCAAATTGGCATTGCAGTCGCTCTCCTTTGGCGACCGGCGGCGGCCAACGGCGATCTTCCATGGTTTGAAGATAAAGAGGTCCGAAGATGCTAAGCTATGTGTTCGCTGTTCCATACTCGATACAGCCCGGTTCGCCGAATCGGGTCCGGCTCACGCAGAAGCCCAGGAGAATACATGAAACTCATCAGGATCGTTAGCTCGCTCATGCCGCTGGCGTTGCTGCTCCCTGTCTTGTGTCTGGCGCAGGGCGCCGCGCAGACCGACGACATCGCCAAGCTGCGCGAACAGATTGCGGCCCAGCAGAAACAACTCGACGAACAGCGGCAGGCACTCGAGACCGCGCAAAAGGCGCTCGAAACGGCGCAGAAAGCCATCGATTCCCAGCAGAAACTGCTGGACCATCTGGTGGCCGCGCAGAGCGCCCCGGCGGCCGCTCCAACGCAGCCCGTGGCAACCGTGCCCTTGCTGCCGGCCACAGCCGCCGCTGGAGTCGATAACAAAGGGCAGGCCTTCTCGCCGCTCGGCTTTCACATCGGCGGCGCGGATTTCACTCCCGGCGGTTTCATGGACTTCTCCACGGTCTGGCGATCCAACGACATCGGGAGCGGCGTCGCGACTTCCTTCGCCGCCGTTCCGTTCAGTAACACGGTGGCGGGCAGGATGGACGAGTTCCGCTCCAGCGCGGCGAACTCTCGCCTTACCCTGACCATCACGGACAATCCCACCAAGAGCATGGCGGTCACCGGCTATGTGGAGGGAGATTTCTACGGCAACCAGCCGACCAGCCTGTACGTGACCTCGAACAGCGGCACCTTCCGCGTGCGCCATTTCTGGGCGAATGTGCAGCAGGGAAAGTGGGAGGTGCTGGGCGGCCAGACCTGGACGCTCATGACGCCCAACCGGGTGGGCGTTTCTCAGGTTTCGAGGGATGTTTTCGTCGGCCTCGGTGAGGATTCCAACTACCTGACGGGTCTGGTATGGGGACGGCCGGGACAGCTCCGCGTGGTCTATCACCCCAACCAGCATTGGTCGATTGCCGGTTCCGTCGAGAACCCCGACCAGTACGTTACCACCGCAGTCACGCTGCCCTCGTTTGCCGCCACGCAAGTGGACAACGGGAGCGTTCCCACCGCGCCCAACGTGCGGCCGGATATCGTCGCCAAGGTCGCTTACGACACGCAGGTCTCGGGCAAGGCGCTGCACTTCGAGTTGGCCGGCCTTTCGCGGCAGTTCCGGGACTCGCCGGCGGAGGGCAAATACTTCGACGCCCAAGGCTTGGCCGGATCGTTCAACACGGTCCTCGAAGTGGTGAAGAATTTCCGCCTGATCGCCACTACGTTTTACTCGAGTGGCGGCGGGCGCGACCTGGTGGCGCTTGGTCCCGACCTGGTCATCGGTCCCGACGGCTCCATCTCGCCGGTGCATTCCATGTCGGGCATCGCCGGCTTCGAGTATGCGCCCACGCCCAAATCGCAGTTCTTCGCCTATTACGGCGGCACGTATTTCGACAAAAACTACACGTTGGTTTCGCCGGGCAATTACCTGGGATTCGGCTTCCCGGGTTCCTCGTCGGCCAACCGGCAGTTTCAGGAGCCGATGTTCGGCTACTACTACACCTTCTGGAAGAACCCAAAATACGGCGCTCTGCAGATCATCACGCAGTATTCCTACTTGACGCGGGCGCCCTGGTATGTTGCGCCAGGCACACCGCACACGGCGTACGCCAACATGGTATTCGGCTCATTGCGTTTCACGCTGCCATAGGCGGGCTTTCGCGAGGCTTTGTTTCAGGGCATGGCTTCAGCCGTGCCACAGATCGGGACAAAGGCTTGGGCTTCAGATGCCCCTGGGGACGCAGGAAAGTCTCAGCGGCTAAAGCCGAGAGCTACCGATGCGTTGCGGCACGGCTGAAGCCAGTGCCCTGATACAAAGCCAGCCGCGCGGTCGCCACCTCCATGTCGCACACCTCTTCCGCCACGAACCGGCTCTCGCGTGCATAATTGAAAATATGCGATATCGCGCGCTGGGACGGACCGGCTGGCAGGTCTCGGAAGTGAGCTTCGGTGCCTGGGCGATCGGCGGCGCCTGGGGACAGGTCAGCGATGACGAATCCCTGGCCGCGCTGCACCAGGCCATCGATTGCGGCGTCAATTTCATAGACACGGCGGATGTCTATGGCGATGGCCGCAGCGAACGCCTGCTGGCGCGGCTGAAGCGCGAGCGGCGCGAGCGAATCGTGGTCGCCACCAAGGCCGGGCGGCGTCTTTCGCCGCACACGGCTGACGGCTACAACGCTCGAAACCTGGCGGGCTTCGTGGAAGACAGCCTGTGCAACCTGGCCACCGATTGCCTCGATCTGGTGCAACTCCACTGCCCGCCCACCGACGTCTACTATCGGCCCGAGGTCTTCGGCGCGCTGGACGATCTGGCCAAGGCCGGCAAGATCCGTTACTACGGCGTGAGCGTGGAAAGAGTGGAGGAGGCGCTAAAGGCGATCGAGTTTCCGAACGTCCAGACCGTGCAGATTATTTTCAACTGCTTTCGCCAGCGGCCCGCCGAACTGTTCTTTCCCGAGGCCCGGCGGCGCGGCGTAGGTATTCTGGCGCGCGTCCCGCTGGCCAGCGGGCTCCTCAGCGGCAAGCTTTCGCGGAATTCCCGGTTCGCCGCCGACGACCATCGCAACTTCAACCGTCACGGCGAGGCATTCGACGTGGGCGAGACGTTCTCCGGCGTGGATTACGAGGTGGCGCTGGAAGCGGTGGAGGAGATCCGGCGCCTGCTGCCGGCAGGCACAAGCATGGCCCCATTTGCGCTGCGCTGGATTCTGATGGTCGATGCCGTCTCGTGCGCGATTCCCGGCGGCAAGCGTCCGGCCCAGGTGGCGGAGAATTGCGCGGCTTCGGATCTGCCACCGCTGGCCGCCGAGACGATGGCCGCGATTCGTGGGATCTACAATACGAAGATTCGCCCGCTGGTCCACCAGCGCTGGTAGGCTTGAAATAACGGACTCCCATGTCGACTCAGCGCGTACTCATTCTCGGCGCCAAGGGCACGCTCGGCGGCCAGCTCATGAAGTTGTATCCCCAGGCTATCGGCTGGGACCGTGAAGATATCGACGTGCTCGATTTCCCTGCCCTGCGCGTCAAGGTGGCAGCGCTGCGGCCGGCGTTCGATGCGGTCATCAACTGCGTCGCGTTCAACGATGTGGATGGCGCCGAAGACCGGCCGGAAGCCGCCATGGCGCTGAACGCCGATTTCCCCGGCCGGCTGGCGCAGCTCACGGCGGAACTGGGCGTGCCGCTGGTGCATTACTCGACCAACTACGTGTTTGATGGCGTCCAGGGCGAGTACGGGGAAGCCGACCGGCCGGCGCCGTTGTCCAGTTACGGGCGCTCCAAGCACCGCGGAGAGCAGTCGATCGCCGAATCCCGCGGCCGCTGCTACGTCGTCCGGACTGCCGTGATATTCGGACCCAAGGGCGCGAGCGACCTCTCCAAGAAGAGCTTCGTGGACCTCATGCTGGATCTCTCCGCCAAGCGAGACACGATACAAGCTGTATCGGATGAAATCAACAGCATCACGTACGCACCGGACCTGGCGGCGGCCACGCGCGATCTGCTGGCCGCCTCGCCGCCGCCCGGGATTTATCATGCAGCCAACAGCGGCGGCGTGAGCTGGTTCGATTTCGCGCGGGAGATTTTCCGCATTGCGGGGCGGAAGGTGACCGTGTTGCCGGTGCCCTCGACGCACTTTCCGCGCAAGGCGACGCGGCCGGCCAAAGCCATCCTGCTCAACACCAAGCTGCCGCCGCTGCGCCCGTGGCAAGCCGCGCTGGCGGAGTTCCTGGCGTCGTAAGGTAGGACAGACCATCGCCTTTGGTGGCCTGCCGGCGTAAGCCGGATGACGACAAAAACCGATCTGTCCTACTGGCGCGGCTCCAACTGCGTCATCCAGACGTCGAGGTGATACTCGTCGACGTTGGTGACGATCTTGTCTCGGGCGACGCATACCTCCATGTCATTCGGCGCCGAAACTCCCGCGTACATCCGGTGGCTGTAATGAAAATGCTGAACGGCGAACGGGGCGCCCAGAGGCCGCTTGGTCGCCGGATCCAGCTTCAGAGCCCAGATGCACGTAAAGCCGTCGCGGTTGGAGGCGAAGTACATGGTGTTCCCGTCCGGAGAGAACTGCTGGTGGTGGTCGTGGTATTCGCCGGTAGTCAGCTCGATCCAGTGGTCCGGTCCGGCGGGAACGAAATCCTCCACCGGCGTTATGCAGATGCGAAATCGATGGGCGCCGGTCTGCATCAGGAACGCCATCCACTTGTCGTCCCACGAATAGTAAGCGTTCCATATGGCGTGCTGGGAGTCGCTCAACACGACCACGGACTTGCCCGTCGCGACATCCACCAGCGCGATTTGACCGACGCCATGGTGAGCGGAACCCTTCTGCGTCAGCACTCGTTTGCCATCGGATGAAAAGCCTCTCGGCGTTCCACAATCCTCGCAAACGCGCCGCGGCGATCCGCCGGCGGTCGAAATGAGATAGAGGTCGGGTTCGGGCTCGCCAGTGCGCCACAAGTTGTAGGCAACGTGGGAGCCATCCGGAGAAATCATCGGAGGCGTACCGAACTGGACAAACGGCGCCGGATCCAACTGTGTTTCGCGGCCCGTCACCAGGTCTTTTACGGCCAGGCTGCGGTCGGCGAAGTAAGCGACCTTCTTGCCATCGCGGGAAAGCGAGGGGGAGTCGTCGCGGATACCCTCCACCTGGGTCAACCCGTGAGGGTCGCCGGTTACCCGCGCATGATCGGTGTCGATCGGTACGGTCCAGAGGTTGGTATTGAAGGAGGTTGCGTTTTCGAAAACCATGCGCCCGTCGGTCGCAATGCTGAGAGGGCCGGTAGAGCCCATGACGGAGATCAGCCGCTCCGGTTCGGACGTCACCTTCCCATCGCCGGTGACCGCCGCGCGGAACAGGTCGCTGACGTGACCGCCCTGACGGCCAAAGACGACCCACTGCCGGCCGGAATCCTTGTCGAGCATCCAGGCTAACGGCGGCGGAGCATAACTTGCGCCACGCAGAGATGGTGGAGCAATCTCGGCGAGGTTTCCGCCGGGAATCGAGATTGTCCACCATCGCTTGAGGTCCTGCTCCTCCTGGCCGCTTCGAGACACTTGCGCGAGAATCCTGCTTCCATCGGGTGAGACGATTGGAAAACGAACAAAGCGAGCCTCGGGCTGGATAGCGACGGGAGTTCCTCCCACGCGAGGGACCGCGAAAAGACGGTACCAGCCTTCCTGCATTCGCATGAACAGAATCAGCGATCCGCCCGCGGCGTAGAGTGGGCTCAAGCCGTCGGTGACGACCAGCCGGGAACCGCCGCCGAGCGCCGAAATCTCATAAATGTCGCCGTTGGCCCCGTATGCGATCTCCGTTCCGTCCGGCGAAAAAACCGGGAAAGACGCCCCGTCCTTCTCATGCGTGATCTGGATGGCTTGGCCGCCAGCGGTCTGCTGCACCCAGATATCCGGCACCGGCCCGCCTACCAGCGACAGGTATGCAAATATTTTCCCGTCCGGCGAGATGGTGGGGCTAAACGAAATGCCATTCGCGGTCAGCCGGCTGAACGCGCGCTCGGTGGTCTCGCCAGGTTTGGAATGCCACCAGAGCCAGCCGCCGGCAACGGCAGCCAGGAGAATGAACGCTGCACCGAGGCCGAGGGCGAGCCGGTTGCGGCTGTGCGGCAGTGCCGTGGAAGGCGCGGGCGTCAGCTTCCCCGAATCCGACTCCTCCTTCAGCTCTTCCAGCGCCACCTTCAGGTCGGCCATATGCTGGAAACGGCGCTCCGGATCCTTCCGCAAGCAGCGCATCACCACGCGTTCGAGCTCCCTGGGAATGCGCGAGTCGATCTCAGACAGCGGCGCCGGCTCCCGATGGAGAATCGCCGCCAGCGTGGACATGCGGTTGGCGCCCTGAAAGGCGCGGCGTCCGCTGAGCATCTCATACAGCACGGCGCCGAACGAGAATATGTCGGAACGCGCGTCCACCGGTTTCCCTTGCGCCTGCTCGGGCGACATGTAGGCCGCCGTGCCGACGATGGTGTCTTCGCCGGTTTGCACCTGGATCGTGCGCGTCGCGTCGCCGGTGTCCTCTTCCTCGGCGGTCAGCTTGGCGAGGCCGAAATCGACCACCTTGACGATTCCGTTGGTGCCCACCATGATGTTGCCGGGCGTGACGTCGCGATGGACGATGCCCGCCCCGTTGGCTGCCGCCAGCGCGCTGGCGATGGGGATGGCATACCGCAGCGCGTCGCGCACCAGCAGGCCGCCCGAGGGAATCAACTGTTGTAGCGTCTTACCGGTAATCAACTCCATTACGATAAAGTCGGTCCCCTCGGCTTCATCGATTTCGTGGATGGTGATGATGTTGGGGTGGTTCAGCGACGACGCGGATTTTGCTTCCCGCACGAAGCGCTGCTTGCGGGATTCGTCCTTCAGTTGCTCGGCGCGCAGGACCTTGACGCAGACGAAGCGGTCGAGGCGGAGATCCCGCGCCTTGTAGACCACCCCCATGCCGCCCTCTCCGAGCTTTTCGAGAATGCGGTAATGAGAGACCGTGGTGCCAATCATTCGACCCCAATTGCCGTCAGGAAGTGTAATCCGAAGTCAGCTTGAACAGGCCAGTGTAGCGTGACGCTAAGATCCGATCAACATCGGAAGGGATCGTTATCGCGAACGGCCCTTGGCCGCCGGTTCGCTGGCCCCTTTGAGTCAGTAACTTCCCGTCCGGCTGGTGTGTCGAATGTTATCATTCGAGCCAGTGGGCCGGCATCAGCCCAACCCACCGTCAATGATCCGCGCCGCCGGGGTGGTCGCTCAAGGAGGCATTATGCGAGCCAAGTCCGTTTCTCTTCCGACCGCCGCGCTGGCCCTGGTTCCGATGGCGTGCGCCATCGCGCAGGCGCCGGAACCGTCTGTCACGCTACGCGTCAACACGCAGTTGGTCGAGGTCAGCGTGATCGTGAAAGACAGCCACGGCAATTCCGTGACCGACCTGAAGCCGGGCGACTTCGAGCTGTACGACAGCGGCAAGAAGCAGGAAATTCGTGTGTTCCAGATCGAGGACTATCGCCCGGCCGCCGCCCAGCCCCCAGCCGCTCCTGCCCCTGCCGCCGTGAGCGCGCCGGAAGCCGGCATGTTCACCAACCGGCCCCCGGTGGAACCGGGCGCTCCCAATGCGCCGACCATCGTCGTGATCGATGCAGGCGACACCTGGGACCCACTGAGGATGACATGGGCGGACCTTGTGTACGCGCGCGACGAAGTCATCAAGTTTCTCCAACAGATCCATTCGCAAGACCGGCTGGGCATCTACCTGATGGGGGCAGACCGGTTCTGGATCCTTCATGAGTACAACGAAGACTGCGCCGATCTCTTGAAGCGGGTGGCATCCTGGAAACCGAGGGCCGCGCCGGGCAGCCCGAAAACCCTGGATGTATGGACGGATTTCGCCACCCGCATTGCGGGCGTTGACGCCGAGACGGCGAAAGCTATCCATCGGACGCAGTTCTACACGCCCAACCCGATGGGGGCCTCGGCCCTCCCACAAGGCTTCGATGCGCGGACAGGCAGCCAGGACCAGGCGGGCGGGGGAACGTCGGCGGCCGGCCGCGGAACACACATCCTGCCTGAATACAAGAGCCCTGTTTCGATTCTGGCGGCCGTGGCGGATCACCTGGCCTCCGTGCCTGGGCGGAAGAACGTGGTCCTGGTTTCCGGAAAGACCTTTCTCCCGCGGGATTACAAAGATCTGCTGCGGGCTCTGCAGCCGATTATCCAGAGCGGAGTCGCGGTCTACACAATCGATCCGGGCGGCCTTGCGCCGTATGCTGTGGACGCGTCATACGAGCTCAGCGGCAAGGCAAAGCTCGCAGCCATGAATGACCGTACCGGGAGGGCGGCCGGCGCCGATGTGCAATTGCATTTTGATCAGAAACGGCTACTCAGCCTGATGCTCCAATCTTCCTTAACCGAGCTGGCGGAAGCGACGGGCGGGCGGGTGTTCTTTGCCACCAACGACATCCGGGGCGCCATCCAGAGCGCTTTCGACGACTCCCGGGTGACTTATACGCTGGGGTTCTATCCCAGGAATTCCAGCAACGATGGCTCCTTCCATCCCATCAAGGTAAAGCTCACGACCCGCGAGCACCTGAGCCTGCGCTGCCGGGACGGTTATTTCGAGCCGGAGCCGCCGCAGCGGGATCCGCACCGCCGGGAGGCCGAATTGCGGCATGCCGTTTTTAGCCCTGTGGACGCAACCGCCATCGAACTGAGCGGAAGTGTCTCATCCGTTGCCGGGCACGAATGTGAACTGAAGCTCAACATCGGGTTAGCCGCTGTCAGCTTGTCACCCGATAACGGCCAATGGAGTGGGCATCTCGAGGTTGCTCTGTATGGGCGCGACGATTCCGGCAATGGGTACGAGTCCCTTTTGAAGACCGTCGATCTGAAGCTGCAGCAGGACACTTACGATCAGGCGCTCAAGACCGGCCTGCCTTATGGCCGCAGTTTCAGGCTGGACCCGAAAGCATCCTCGCTTCGTGTGATTGTGCGCGACCTGGGCAGCGGCAATATTGGTACGTTGACGATGCCGGCGCCGGCTGACGCGCCGATGAACTTGGCCACCGCCAATCCGCTGGAGAGAGAACTGGAAAAACTGGCAGCCTCCCCTAACGTCGGAAACACGGCGGCGTCGGCGTCGGTGCCGTTCTTCTACGAAGCCGGCGGCGCGGCGCGGGTCACCCTGGCGCTGGAGATTCCGTCCCCCGTTCTCAATCCAACCGAAGTGAACGGCAAGCTGCATGCCGAGATGGACGTGCTCGGCCTGGCGTACAAACCGGGGGGTGAAGAGGCCGCACGGTTCAGCGAAACCGTGAAACTCGATTTCGACAGCCGCCGGCAATTGGACGATTTTCTACGGCACCCGCTCCGCTACCAACGCCAGTTTGAGGTTGCACCGGGTAATTATAGCTTCAAACTCGTTTTTCGCACCGCCAAGGATCGCTTCGGCGTGGTCGAAACCCCGCTGGCCATCGATCCGTTCGACCCCAGCCGGCTCAGCCTGAGCTCGATCGCTCTCAGTCGCGACGTGCAACCGATATCGCAAGAGGCCGCGCAGGAGGAAACCGAGGCAGGGCGAAAACCGCTGATCTTTCGTGGTAACCGCGTCACCGTCTCCGGCTCCGATGCCCTGCCGCGAAACGGCACTGCCGAAGCGTACTTCGAAATCTACGAGCCGGCCAGCGCCGAGCCGGTACAATTGATCCTGCGGCTGCGCCTGCTCAACGCGCAAACCAACCAGCCAAAGTGGGACTCGGGAGACGTCGACTTGAGCGCTCTGACCAAGTCGGGCGGCCGCGTGATTCCGGTCGCGCTCAAATTGCCGGTCGCGACCCTTCCGCCCGGAACCTATCGCGCCGAGCTGAGCGTGAAGGACTCCGCCGGAAGCCAAGCCCGCAGCATCCAGTTTCGAGCGGAGTGAAGCGCCGGGCGCGGCGATCCGTTCCTCCATCACTTCTGCGCGGCGCCCGTGTAGAAACCATCCAGGAAGACGTAGCGATCACGGTGCTCTTCGGGAGCGGCGTGGCTGGCGGCATCGAGGTGCATCACCTGGTGAGTCTTGCCGAACGCAGGCCACTTGGGCAGCCCGCCGCCGTTGGGGTTGGCCTTCCTGATGAAGTTGGCAAAGTAAGTCGAAATCTCCTCGGACGCTTTCAGGTCTTCCGGAGTCCAAGCCGCCTTCTTGGAAGCGAGCGCGCCGAAGACATATTCCAGCTCCCAGGAATGGCCGGCCAGACCCTTCACGCCGGGGATGGTCATGCCTTCGGGCAGCGGCACGGCACGGTCGAAGCGGAAGCGGTACACCGGCGCCTGTCCGGTGGCGGCCTGCATTTCGATCCATTTCCAGGTGGAATAGACGATGAAAGTGTCGTTGGCCAGGTCGCCCGCCGATGCCAGCGCCTCAGCGTCAGTGGAGGCGGCATACACCTTGGCAGCCGCGCCGGCCTTGTCGCCGAACACGGAGGTCAGTTGGCCGTGGAACGAAGCCGCGGTGATGGTCGCCTTGCGCCCAAGTACCCCACCGCGAACCTCGTCGGCGTTCCAGCCGGCCAGCAGCGCGACGTGGCTCTGCTTACCGGCGGCGTAGGTCGAAGCCGGTTCCGCGGTCAGGAAATAGCCGTCGATGATGGGACCAAAACGGATCGAGCCGCCGGCGGCTTTCAGGACGTCTGCCGCGGACGCAGCGCGCATCTCGGCCAGAGACTTGGCGCCTAACGCGGTGCCGAGGCTGACTCCCGCCTTTTCCGCCTTATCCAACGGTTGCCCAGCCAAAATGCCGCCGGTATTGAACATGGCGCCGCTTTCGCCGATCGCCCCGCGAAACAGTCCCGCCGCCAGGGGAGAAGCCATCAGCGCACTCACCGCCGCGGACCCGGCCGATTCGCCGCCGATCGTCACCTTGCCGGGATCGCCGCCAAACGCGGCGATGTTGCGATGCACCCACTGCAAAGCCGCCACCTGGTCGAGCATGCCGTAGTTGCCGGACGCCTTGTGCGGCGATTCGGCGGTGAGCTCGGGATGGGCCAGGAAGCCGAACACACCGAGCCGGTAATTGACGGTGACCACGATGATGCCCTTCTTGGCGAAGGTCGTCCCGTCGTAGCGCGGTTCATCGCCCGATCCGGCCGCAAAGCCACCACCATAGAAGTACACCAGCACGGGCAAGTGTTTCTTGGCTGGCGAGGGCGTCCAGACGTTCAGATAGAGGCAATCCTCGCTGATGCCCTTGTCGCGAAAAATCATGTCGCCAAAGATATTGCCCTGGTAGCATCGGGCGCCAAACTGATCCGCCTTGCGGACGCCGGTCCACGCCGCCGCCGGCTGCGGCGCCTGCCAGCGGAGAACTCCCACCGGCGGCGCGGCGAATGGCACGCCTTCGAAGATTCGCACCGCGGAATCCGCGCCGGCAATTCCTTCGAGAGCGCCACCCTCCACCTTCACCTGGTCCGCCGCGGCAGCCACGGCCACGGCACACAGCAGCAAGCATCCGCTTCGCAGCGGCACGCCATAGGTTCCATGCATCGCAAGTTCTCCTCAGTCCCCGAGTGTAACCCGCTTGCAGGCGCGGTAGGGCATGCTTTAAAGCATGCCCTACCCAAAGCGAACAAGAGCCGCCGCTGCTGCTATAATGGGGTGGTTCCGCGCCACAGTCCGTCTGGTTTATGTTTTTTAGCGTCAAAGAGATGGAAGTGCGGAAGATTCGGTTCGACGAAACCTTCCGCGCCGGGCAGATCGATTTTGCAGGGGACGAACTGGAGCAGGAGTCGCTGCTGTGCGCGGCCGGCGAAGCGGCGCTGGTGCCGCATTCGTCGGGCGAAGTTCGCATTCGAGGGCGATATAGCGTGGAGGTTTCGGCGGTATGCGACCGCTGCCTGGAACGGACGCGCTACCCGTTGGAGGCCAGCTTCGATTTGTTATACCGGCCGGCCGAGACGATCGCGCGCGAGGAAGAAGTCGGCATCGACGAGGCCGAATCGGAAATCGGGTTTTACGAAGGCGGAGGCATCGAACTGGAAGACGTTCTCCGCGAGCAGGTTCTGCTGGCGTTGCCGATGCAGCGGATCTGCGGCGAAGCTTGCAAGGGGATTTGCCCGGCGTGCGGCCAGAACCGGAACCAGGGTCCGTGCAATTGTAAGATGGAAGACGCGGCGGGCCGTTGGGGGGCACTCAGGAATCTGGAGATTCCCTAGGGACGGAACCGGCCTCGAGGGGGGTTGAGCCCGGGCCGCGATTGTGTACCGACATTGTAAAGGTTAACGAGATATGCCTAATCCAAAACGTAGACACTCCCAAAGGCGGACCGCCACGCGCCGCGCGCATGACGCGCTGAAGCCGGCGGGCCTTTCGGAATGTCCCAACTGCCACGAGCCCAAACTGCCGCACCGCGTGTGCCCGCACTGCGGGCAGTACAAGGGCCGCGAAGTAATCGAAGTCGCACAGGAGTAGATCCGGTTCTCAAATGCTGACCGTTGCGTTGGATGCAATGGGCGGAGATCACGCCCCGAAGGCCGAGGTCGAGGGCGCGGTTCTCGCCGCCCGGCAATTAGGCGTAAAGGTCATCCTGGTCGGCCAGGAAGACCTGGTCCGGCCGGAGCTGTCGAAATACGACGACTGGGACGAGCTGCCGATTGAAGTTCTCCACGCCAGCGAGCGCGTGACCATGGAGGACCCCACCCAGGCGGTCCGCACCAAGCGGGATAGCTCGCTGAAGGTGGCTTCGCGCCTGGTGCGCGATGGCCGCGCCGCCGGATTGGTGTCGGCGGGCAACACCGGCGCGGTGATGGCCACCGCGAAGATCCTGCAGGGCGTGGTGCCTGGCGTGAAGCGGCCGGCGTTGGCCGGTCTCTTTCCGACTTCCAAGGGTCCCACTCATCCGGTGATCGTGCTGGATGTCGGCGCCAACGTGGATTGTTCGCCGCAGATGCTGGCGCAGTTCGCCGTGATGGGCGAGATCTACGCACGCATTATCGTCAAGCGGGACCGGCCGCGGGTGGGCCTGCTTTCGATCGGCGAAGAGCAGCACAAGGGCAACGACCTCACGCGCGCGGCGTGGCCGCTGCTCGAGAAGCTGAACCTGAACTTCATCGGCAACGTGGAAGGCCGCGATATCTACGGCGGCGACGTGGACGTGGTGGTGTGCGACGGCTTCACCGGCAACGTGGCGCTGAAGGTGAGCGAAGGCGTGGCCGACCTGGTGAAGCACACCTTGCGCGAGTCGCTCGAAGCCACTATTTCCGCCAAGATCGGCTACGTGTTTTCGCGCACCGCGCTCAACGATTTCAGGAAGCGCCTGGATTACTCCGAATACGGCGGGGCGCCGCTGCTGGGCGTCCGCGGCGTCTGCATCATCAGCCACGGCCGGGCCAATGCC